>JAFUCO010000096.1 GCA_017459635.1 Blautia sp.
CTTCGGCACTGTCTGAGCGGTTTTTGCGAGTTTGCCGAAGGACGGGCTAATAGGCGACGCAGCATTTTCTCTGCCAGAGGCCGCGGTTCCGTACATATGGGCAGTCCTCCTCCCTACGGCGTCCGAATAGCCAATAAACTGACCGGTATCATTTGCTACGCACTATCTAAATGACATTGGAACCATCCCCTGTCTTACAGCCCCTTATTATCTTGCCAGCGCCTCTTTTATTGCCGCAAGAAAATCTTCGTATGTTTCAAAAACAGGGAGGTCGGGGTTATCCTGGCGGATATTTTCAGGGCATCTGAAAAGGAAGCCTTCCTTGCCGGCACGTATCATAGCCAGATCGTTGAAGCTGTCGCCGGCCGCAATAGTCTCGAAGCCGCAGGACTGCAGTGCTTTTACTGTGGTCAGTTTGGATTTTTCGCATCTCATTTTGAAGTCCACTATCTCACCATTGTCGCCGACCACAAGAGAATTGCAGAACAGGGTCGGCCAGCCGAGTTTTTTCATCAGCGGAGAAGCAAACTGCTCGAAAGTATCGCTTATTATTATAACCTGTGTAATGGATCTGAGTTCGTCCAGGAATTCCTTTGCTCCGGGCATGGGGTCTATCTTTGCGATGGTTTCCTGGATCTCACTCAGTCCAAGGCCATGCTCCCTGAGGATAGAAAGCCTGAAGTTCATCAACTTATTGTAATCCGGCTCATCCCTCGTGGTCCTTTTGAGCTCCGGAATTCCGCTTGCTTCTGAGAATGCTATCCATATCTCGGGTACCAGTACTCCTTCCAGATCAAGGCAGACTATTTTCATATTTATTTCCTCCTTCAAACTTCTATATATATTAATTTCAATGCCTGCATACAGGGATAACAACGACTGCATTTGTCCATCCTCTAAAGCCGGCATTCATCAGCGGCCTGTCAAAAGGCTGGCACTCATCAGCACCCTGTCAAAAGGCCGGCGCTCATCAGCGGCCTGTCAAAGGGCTGGCGCTTAAGTCTTGTTTATTATACATGATATAGCCGCAAAGTCAAAGTACTAAACAGGCCTTTCCCCAAAAACACTGCACCGCGTTAAGAAGTAAGCTGCTGTACTTATGTATATGCTTCCTGCATGACCGTATCGAATTCTTTTCTTTATGATCATGATCATTTCGCTGCCTTCATATTATAGATAATAAGTGCAGCAAAGATAAGCACATATCCTATGAGCTTTGAAACGCTCATCCCTTCATGTGCGATCAGTATGCCCATGATGCTTGCTGTAAGTGGGTTGATCACCGTGTAGACTGCTGCAGTCTCGGCCGGCAGGTATTTCTGTCCAAGCGGCTGAAAGGCGAAACCAAAGCAGCTGCATATAAGCACCAGCATCAGCATCATCGCCCAGTCCCTGGTATTTTCGGGAAGTGACAGATTTCCTGTAAAAAGTGATATGATCAGGCTCAGCATGCCCATGACTCCGAGCTGTATTATCCCAACCGCGACAGGGTCTGAGTCCCGGCTCACACTTTCAGTTGCCATAATACAGAAGCTGTAGGATATTGCCGCAAGAATTATCAGCAGCATCCCGAGGTGGCCGGATTCCCCGCGGGTCTGTGAAATGGATAAAAAGCCCACACCAGTTACCGCAAGGATTGCACAGAACATGGTTATTGCCTTAGGCATGGTTCTCGTAAGTACGGCAGTATAAAGCGGCACTACAACGATAACCATATTCTCGATCAGGGCACTTACCCCCGTGTCGACAAGCCGCAGCCCATACATTTCAAGTATCATGCATACAGTATACAATATACCCAGTATTATACCTCCGTGCAGGCTGTCACGGCTCAGATGCACGAGTTTCCTGCAGAATACCGCAGCAAGTATAAGAAATGCCATAATGAACCTGACTGCAAGTATACCAACAGGATCCATATCCTGCATAAGATTTTTTGAAAACAAAAACGATGTACCTCTTGCGGCAAATACCAGTAAAAGCAGCAGCCGCGCATTCCTCTGATTCAAATCATTCAGCCTCGCCAATCAATATGGTCTTTCATCCTGAAAACAGTAACCGCCTGAAAAAGCAGTTATCAAATATGTCCTGAGACAGCATGACTCGTCACTGCACATAGTGCCTTCCCGTCAGTGCCACGATGCTTCTTGGCTGAACCTTCAGGGAATCATAAAAGCTGAGTCTTTTTCCGGTGCCTGCCTGAGTATCGCCCTTGCTGGTGTCGAAATTAAGGTGCCATGCCATTCCTCCAGGTATCACCGGAAGCCTGAAGGTATGCTCTTCCCAGTGGGCATTGACCATTATATAGATAAATGAATCCTCCGTCAAACCATACTTCTTATGATCTTCTGCATAAAGATATGCAAAGGTAAGTGCGGGAGCATTTTCATCCAGGTTCCAGGGATCAAGCCCATGGAAGGACAGTTCAGGATAACCTGTTCCATTGTGGCTGAAATCATAATCCTTTCCTCTCAGCACCGGATGCCCTTTTCTGAAGGCTATCAGCCCTTTCGCAAACCCGAACAGGTCCTTTTCTTTCTCAAGTCCTGACCAGTCCAGCCAGGATATCTCATTGTCCTGACAATATGCATTGTTGTTTCCGAACTGGGTATTTGCGAATTCATCGCCCGAAAGCAGCATTGGCACTCCCCTGCTGGTCAGCAGAATAGTCAGCATGTTTTTCATCTGTCTTCGTCTGAGGGAATTCACCCCTGCATCAGCTGTCTCCCCCTCTGCCCCGCAGTTCCAGCTGTCGTTCTGGTTACATCCATCGCGGTTGTCTTCTCCGTTCGCCTCATTATGCTTCACATTGTAGGAAACCAGGTCATAGAGCGTAAACCCGTCATGACAGGTCACAAAATTGATCGATGCTTCCGGCCCCCTGCCCGAATACATGTCATTCGATCCGCGGATTCTCTGATATAGCTCAGGCGCACACTCCGCGCCGCCCTTTATGAATCTGCGCAGGCAGTCCCGATATCGACCGTTCCACTCTGAAAAACGGTTCCAGGACGGGAAACTTCCAACCTGATACAGCCCCGCTGCGTCCCAGGCTTCTGCGATAAGCACACTCCTGCCAAGGACAGCATCATGCGCGATACGGTCCAGAATGGGCGGCTCCATCAGAGGAGTCCCGTCCTCATCCCTTGAAAGAATTGAAGCCAGATCAAAACGGAACCCGTCCACATGATAGGAAGCTACCCAGTAACGAAGGCAGTCCAGCACAAACGAACGTACCACTGGATGATTACAGTTCATGGTATTCCCGCAGCCGCTGAAATTATAGTAGCCGCCATCCGGAGAGAGCAGATAATATGTACGGTTGTCAATTCCCCTGAAGGAAATATACGGACCCTTTTCATTTCCCTCCGCCGTGTGATTGAAAACCACATCCAAAATCACTTCGATTCCGTTTTTATGCAGCTGTTTTATCAGGTTTTTAAGCTCATCCGCTTCCATTCCGTACTCAACCGACGCGGCGTAATCCGCCTTTGGGGCAAAAAAGCCTACAGTAGAATATCCCCAGTAGTTAACAAGCCGTCTCCCGTCAACTATCCTCTCGTTTTCGCTTTGATCAAAAGCAAAGATCGGCATCAGCTCGATACAGTTAACGCCCAATTCCTTCAAATATGGGATTTTTTCAATGATCCCCGCAAAGGTTCCTTTGTATTTTACCCCGCTGGATAAATGCTGTGTAAAGGAACGCACATGCATTTCATAGATTACAAGATCCTTCAGCTCTATTTCAAGAGGCTTGTCACCGCCCCAGTCATAGTCTTCCAGGATAAACTGTCCCCTGTGTATAAAGCCGCTTTCCGGATCGGACGTTTTGCCAGACTCCGATCTTTCCGAAACAGACTTTGCGTAGGGGTCAAGAAGCACACGGCTCTTGTCAAACCACAGTCCCTTTTCCGGAGCAAATTCGCCATCAAAACGGTAACCGTATTCCGTGGTTTCTATATTGATCCCGAATACCATCATTGTATATACATTCCCTATCCGGAATTCTTCCGGAAACGGGATTTCCACAAACGGATCATTGTTTCCGTGGTGATAAAGAACCAATGTACAGCTTTTTGCTTCCTTTGAAAAAATGCTGAAATTGACTCCTCCGTCGACGACTGTCGCTCCAAAAGGAAACACCCTTCCAACCCTGTACTCCAGTCCGTTTATTTCGTTTGTAGGAAATGTATCTATCAGGCGCATATCTCCATATTTCTCCTATATGCCAGGTATATCATTGGACAGGGAACAGTTCTCTGTCTCCTGCAGAAAATCCTTCAATCTCCAGGAATAAGGCAGAGAACCATTCCCTGTCTCACACAATTGAGCAATATTTTCAATTTGGTAGTTTTTTGAACCAAAATGACCTTTTCATGCCCAAGAGCCCTTGATTTTACTGGATTTTCTCCTGGGTGGGGGATTCGAACTTGTAGCCCATTCCCCAGACTGTCTTTATGTAATCGGCCTTGTCTCCCATTTTGCTGCGGAGTTTTTTTACATGGGTATCAATAGTACGGGCGTCTCCGAAGTAGTCGTAGTTCCAGACGGAGTTCAGGATCTTTTCCCTTGAAAGGGCTATGCCCTCGTTTTCCAGGAAATATGTCAGCAGCTCGAATTCCTTGAAGCTGAGCTCCATGGGGGTTCCATCCACTGTGGCAATGTGGGCTGCCTTGTCTATCACTATGCCGCCGGCTGATATGGTATCCGCAGCTTCTGTCTTACCTGTGCGGCGAAGAATAGCTTCTACGCGTGCCACCAGAATTTTGGGGCTGAAAGGTTTTGAGATATATTCGTCTACTCCGAGGTCAAATCCGAGCAGCTCATCCCTTTCATCACTTCTTGCAGTCAGCATTATTATCGGAACTTTTGAGTTCTTGCGGATCTCACGGCAGACCTCCCAGCCGTCCATCTTTGGCATCATTACGTCAAGCAGGATGAGCCCTATCTCCTTATCATCATAGAAGCGATCAACTGCCTCCTCACCGTTTGATGCTTCGATAACAGTGAAACCTTTTTTGGTCAGATAATCCTTCACAAGCTTGCGCATGCGGCTCTCATCGTCAACTACCAGGATCTTTATACTTTCCATCTCTTTCTCCTCATATTATGCACCAGATAAGCATCTGTCTTATCTTCTTTCAAATGCATCTTTTTCACAACCAGAACAGATATGAGCAAAACTCCATGCAAATCACATTCGGCGATGGGATTTTTGCCTGTTGAATCATTCTTCCTCAGGATAAAACAAAAAGCGCCGCACCTGCGGCGCCTTGCGGCATGGACCTGGCGGGAATCGAACCCGCGTCCGAAAGCCTATTCACTGGGCTTCTTCCATCATAGTCGGTGGTTTAACATTCCCTCTGCGGCACGCCCATCGACAGGCTTACCGTTTCAGTAGCTTCATAATACATCTGACGGGGCAAAGCTTGACCGCCAAGGTTTCTCACATAGTCGACGCCAGGTTCCTGCCGTGTGAGTGCAGCAGGTCTGACGAGCAGCCCTTAGGCTGCTAACGCTAATTCAGGTTCAGCGTTTATATTTAAGTGTCCGGTTATTACGCAGTCCGGGCAGCTGCGAATGGCTTCCCCACCTTCAAAGCCCCCGTCGAAACCAGTACAAGCCCCGAGGTTATGCTTTTCTTAAAGCAGCTTAATTATCTCAAAATGGAAGCCTGCTGTCAATAGCAGGCTTCCAATAATCACACAAAAATCACAGTTACTGCTCATGCAAGCATGTCAGAGCAGGACAGCGTAAATTCCCTCACGGCCGTGAATAGCAGCCAATCACACTCTCGAGAGATACTCGCCGGTACGTGTATCGATCTTAAGCTTGTCGCCTGTGTTTACGAAAAGAGGCACCATGACCTGTGCGCCCGTCTCGACTGTGGCAGGTTTTGTTGCGCCCTGGGCAGTGTTTCCGGCAAAGCCCGGCTCGGTCTCGATAACCTCAAGCTCAACAAACAGGGGCGGCTCGATGGCGAACACGTTGCCGTTGTGAGAACAGATCTTGACTACCTCGTTCTCCTTGACGAATTTGAGTGAATCACCTACCTGCTCCTTTGTAAGCGCAACCTGATCGAAAGTCTCATTGTTCATGAAGTTGTAGAATTCACCGTCATTGTAAAGATAGCTCATATCTACACGGTCTATCCTTGCTGCCGGGAATTTTTCTGTCGGCCTGAAGGATTTTTCAAGAACTGACCCTGTGATGATGTTTTTATACTTTGTCCTCACAAAAGCAGCTCCCTTGCCTGGTTTTACATGCTGGAACTCGACTATCTGGCAGACGTTGCCATCAATTTCCAATGTAATGCCGTTCTTGAAATCTCCTGCTGAAATCATAAATTAATCCTCCTTAAATCTGCACATTCACTAAAAGTATTCTATAATACATCATGTTTTTTTTCAACTATTATTTTATCACTCTTTATTACTCCTGCTGCTCCTTTGGGTTTTCGGCCTCAAATGCCTCAACCTTTTCGATTATCTGCTTTACCAGATCCTCGAACGGCATGACTCCGGTCTCAACCACTATATCGGCAAATTTGCGATAGACAGGGTCTCTTGCCTTCAGCATCTTCCTTACCTTCTCCTCAAGGTTTTCACCTTCCAGGAAAGGATTGTTGCTTCCCTCAAGCCTTTTAAGCAGAGTTGCTGCCGACCCGCTGATATAAACTACCGTTCCAAGCTGCGGGATAATGCTTTCGTTCTGCTCCTGAAGCGGAAGTCCTGCGCCGAGAGAGATCACTTTTTTCTCGGGGTCTTCCACCAGGCCTTTGATCACTATTGTCTCAAGAGCTCTGTAGTAGGGTTCTCCAAAACGCTGGAAGATCTCCTTTACAGTCATCTTCATCTTATTGTTTATAATCTTATCCACATCGACAAACGGTATTCCGAGCTCCTGCGCGAGCCGTTTCCCGACCCTCGTTTTCCCTGATCCCATAAATCCAATAATGACGATATGATTCATTCCTATTCCTTTCCTAAATGAACAGGCCGCCTTACGGCCTTAATCATCTGTTTACCCTTTCTCTTTCCCTTTTCTGTAATAAATCCCGGATTCATCCGGAACAGTTTAACGTTCTGAAAGCATAACTTCTCCCGGAACAGCTCACCGTTCTGAAAGCAGAATTTCTCCCGGAACAGCTCAGCGTTCTGAAAGCGGAACTTCTCCCGAAACAGCTTAACGTTCTGAAAGCGGCACATATTCCGCCGCCGGAAGAACGTTTACATATGCCGGACGTATGATCTTGTCGGTGTTGATAAGTTCTTCCATACGGTGCGCGCTCCAGCCGACTATCCTTGCCACGGCAAACATCGGAGTGTACAGCTCCAGCGGCAGGTCCAGCATGCTGTATACAAAACCGCTGTAAAAGTCAACGTTGGCGCTGACGCCCTTGTAAATGCGCCTCTCCTCGCCGATAACTCCCGGAGCCAGTCTCTCAACCGCTTCATAAAGCCTGAAATCATCCATCCTGCCCTTTTCCCTTGCCAGAGGCGCGACAAAGCTCTTGAGGACCTCCGCCCTGGGGTCGGACACAGAATAGATAGCATGTCCCATACCATAGATCAGTCCGCGCTTATCAAACGCATCCCTGTTGAGCAGCCGGCGCAGGTATGCCCTGACCTCATCATCATCCTTCGGGTCGGAGATCTCCTTCTTCATCTCGGTAAACATTTTGACCACCTTGATGTTGGCACCGCCGTGTTTCGGCCCTTTAAGGGAGCCGAGGGCCGCCGCTATGGCCGAATATGTATCCGTTCCTGAAGAAGATACCACATGGGTCGTAAATGTGGAGTTATTACCACCACCGTGTTCCATATGAAGAATAAGCGCAAGGTCCAGTATCTTGGCTTCAAGGTCAGTGTAATGCTTGTCAGGACGCAGCAGCCTCAGGATGTTTTCGGCTGTCGAAAGCTCCTTCTTTGGATTGTGAATGTAAAGGCTCTTTCCTCTTCCATAGTGATTGTACGCCTGATAACCGTAAACCGAGAGCACCGGAAATACACTGATAAGGTTCAGGCACTGGCGGAGAACATTCGATAGAGAGATATCATCAGGGTTCTTATCGTAGCTGTAAAGGGTAAGCACGCTTCTCGAAAGCGCGTTCATGATGTCCTTTGAAGGCGCCTTCATTATGACATCCCTTACAAAATTGGTTGGCAGCGTTCTCTGGTTGCCCAGAAGCTTTGAGAATTCATCCAGCTGCTCCCTGGTCGGCAGAGCTCCGAACAGAAGCAGGTAGGCAGTCTCCTCAAAGCCGAATCGGCTGTCCTTCAGGAATCCCCTTGTGAGCTCCTTGATGTCATATCCTCTGTACGCCAGCATTCCGGCGCACGGTACAGTCTTGCCGTCAATGACCTCTGTAGCCTGAACATTCGAGATTTTGGTAAGTCCGGCGAGCACGCCTTTACCATTCAGGTCACGAAGTCCTCTTTTAACATCGTACTTTCCATACAGTGAAAGGTCCAGCTGGCTCCTCTCCTGGCAAAGCCTTGTCAGTTCTTCGATTTGCGGGGTTACTTTGGTATTAAAACCACTCATACCATTTTCTCCTTCCTATAGATCTTTTACCTCTGGACATACGTACTGAGAAAGTCAGCGAGTTTTCCCGTTGCTTTCTGAAGCTGCATAATATTCGGCAGGTAAACTATCCTGAAATGATCAGGTTCATTCCAGTTAAAGCCTTTCCCCGGAACCAGCAGCACCTGTTTTTCATGCAGGAAGTCGAGCGCGAACTGCTCATCATCTGTGATGCGGAACTTTTCAGTGTCTATTTTCGGGAATATGTAAAACGCCGCTTTGGGTTTGACAGCGGAAAGGCCCGGAATATCATTGACCGCCTTGTATATGAAATCACGCTGCTCGTATACTCTTCCGCCCGGCTTTATATACTCGTTCACGCTCTGATAGCCGCCGAGCGCAGTCTGCACTATGGCCTGGGCCGGAACATTTGAACATAGCCGCATTGACGAAAGCATGTTCAGTCCTTCTATATATCCTTTTGCCCTCTTCTTCGGGCCTGACAGGACCATCCACCCGATGCGGAATCCCGCGATCATGTGTGATTTGGAAAGCCCCGAGAATGTCACGCAGAAAACATCCGGTGCCAGCGCCGCGATCGAATGATGCTGATAGTGATCCATCACCAGACGGTCATATATCTCATCTGAAAAGATTATAAGCTCCTTCTCCCTTGCGATCTGGGCTATCTGCTCCAGTATCTCCTTAGGATATACAGCTCCTGTTGGATTGTTCGGGTTTATAATAACGATAGCCTTGGTCCTGTCCGTTATCTTGCTTTTGATGTCGTCGATATCGGGGTTCCATTCGGACTGTTCATCACATATATAGTGTACCACATTTCCGCCCGCCAGGGTAGCCGTGGCAGTCCACAGCGGATAGTCGGGTGCGGGAATAAGTATTTCATCTCCATTGTTCAAAAGTGCCTGCATGCACAGGTTTATAAGCTCACTGACGCCGTTTCCTGTATAGATGTCATTCATCGTGACATTCGGGATGCCGCGCAGCTGGCAGTACTGCATGATCGCCTTTCGCGCTGAAAAGATTCCTTTTGAATCCGAATAGCCCTGGGAAGTCCTGATATTGCTGAGCATATCCAGGATTACCTCCTGCGGCGCCGAAAACCCGAAGGGATATGGATTGCCTATGTTGAGCTTCAGTATCTCCATACCGTCCTCTTCCATCCTGGCAGCTTCATCTACCACGGGTCCACGGACATCATAAAGTACATTATCCAGTTTTGTGGACTTTTCAAAAATCCTCATATAAAACACCTCTCATGTCATCTGATCTAGCTTTAATATTTAATTATAATCTCACATTTATGTAAATTTCGCAAGTCTGGGTTTATTTTTCCTTTGAAAAATATGGAAAATGCCAAAAGATAAAATAATGCTTTACGTCTTTAACACTTTAGTGTATAATAGCATCCGGTAGAAATTTCAATCTGGCAAGGAGGAAAATAAAGTGTCATACACAGAAGAAGTTTACGCAAGAGTAGTTGCCCAGAATCCCGGTGAACCTGAATTCCATCAGGCTGTCAAGGAAGTCCTGGATTCCCTCAAAGTTGTCATTGAAAAGAACGAAGAAGAATACCGCAGACTCTCCATTCTTGAACGTATGGTCGAGCCTGAAAGGATCATCTCCTTCCGCGTTCCGTGGGTCGATGATAATGGCGTTGTACAGGTTAACAAAGGCTACAGAGTACAGTTCAACAGCGCTATCGGACCATACAAGGGCGGTCTTCGTTTCCATCCTTCAGTCAATCAGAGCATTCTTAAATTCCTGGGCTTTGAGCAGGTTTTCAAAAACTCCCTTACCGGACTTCCGATAGGCGGAGGCAAAGGCGGTTCCAACTTTGATCCCAAGGGCAAATCCGACCGCGAAGTCATGGCATTCTGCCAGAGCTTCATGACCGAGCTCAACAAATACATCGGCGCTGACCAGGACGTTCCGGCAGGCGATATCGGAGTCGGCGGACGCGAGATCGGTTTCCTTTATGGCCAGTACAAGAGGATCAAAGGCCTCTATGAAGGCGTTCTTACCGGTAAAGGCCTCACCTGGGGCGGTTCACTCATCCGTACTCAGGCTACCGGTTATGGTGTAGTATATATGCTTGATGAGATCGCAAAGGCTCATGGCGACAGCATCAGCGGAAAGACCGCAGTTGTTACAGGTTCCGGAAATGTTGCCATCTATGCAGTTGAGAAGATCACCGAGCTTGGCGCTACTGTCGTTGCAATGTGCGACTCCAACGGATATGTCTATGATCCGAACGGGATCCAGCTTGATATTGTCAAGGACATCAAGGAAGTTAAGCGCGGCCGTATCAAAGAGTATGCTGACAGAGTTGAAGGCGCAGTCTATACCGAAGGCAAAGGCATCTGGAATGTCAAATGCGATATCTTCCTTCCCTGCGCAACCCAGAACGAGCTTGACCTCGACGGCGCTAAGGTCCTTGTTGCCAATGGCTGCAAGTACATCTGCGAAGGCGCAAACATGCCTACCACACTTGAAGCAACCACATATCTTCAGGAGAACGGCGTATACTTCATGCCCGGCAAAGCTGCAAATGCGGGCGGCGTAGCAACATCTGCCCTTGAGATGACCCAGAACTCCATGAGACTTTCCTGGTCAGCCGAAGAAGTTGACGCAAAGCTTAAGGATATCATGAAGAACATCTTCCAGAAGGTCGATGATGCCGCAAAACGCTATGACCTCACTGACAACTATGTAGTTGGCGCAAATATTGCCGGCTTCGAAAAAGTCGTTGACGCAATGAAGGCTCAGGGCATCGTATGATCTGATGAAAATCATGGCTGCATGCAGCCATGATTCAGACAAGGCATAAATAAGAAAATCGCAGCTGTTCAGACCCGTTCCGGACAGCTGCGATTATTTTATTATTCTGTCAGTTCAGGAATTTTTTCAGCTCTTCCATGAAGGTGCTGACATCCTTGAACTCCCTGTATACCGATGCGAACCGGACATAAGCTACTGCGTCGATTTCCTTCAGGTGTTCCATCACTATCTCGCCGATCCTGCTGCTGGAGATCTCCTTGTCCTCAGTGTTGAATATCTCGACCTCCACCTGGTCCATCATCTCTTCGATCTTCTCTATCGGGACAGGCCTTTTATAGCAGGCTCTCAGAACCCCGTCCTGTATCTTGGAACGGCTGTACTGCTCCCTGGTCTGATCCTTCTTGATCACTGTAAGAGGAATGGTCTCAACCTTCTCATATGTAGTAAACCGCCTTCCGCAGGCGTCACACATCCTCCTTCTGCGGATCGAATTAGTATCCTCAACCGGTCTCGAATCCACTACCCTTGTATTATCACGATTGCAAAAAGGACACTTCACTGAAATCTCTCCCCTCTCCCGAACCCGTCGACATAACATTATTTACATAAAATAATTATATCATACAGAGTGCCCGAAAAGAAATAGTAAGTTTATATTATCTTGTTAAAAATTTCGTAAAATTTCATTTGTAAAAAGAGCCAAGTGGTGATATGATAAGCATGAAAAGAAGGAGGACGTACCCGGACACAACCGTGTACGTGTGTGAGACATGTACCGTTTTATCATTAACCCGAATTCCCGCTCAGGGGAAGGCAGCAAAATCTGGAACCGCGTCAAGGCTGTTCTCGATGCAAGATCTGTTTCTTATGAATATGCCATGACTGAATATCCCGGTCATGCCTGCGAATTAGCTGCAGATTTTACCAGAGAAGCATCGGATGGCAATCAGATCTGTCTGGTCGTTCTTGGCGGCGACGGCACTATCCACGAAGCCATGTCCGGGATCTGCGACCCGGAGAACGTTATTTTCGGCTTCATTCCCGCAGGCAGCGGCAACGACTTCTGCCGCAGCATGGGTCTCCCGAATGATCCCATGGATGCTCTTGAGCTCATCCTGACCTTCGGCAGGCCGAAGAAAACAGACATCCCGGTCATCCATTATGGCCGTGAAAAAAGCCGCTTCGGAATAAGCTGCGGCATAGGCTATGATGCTGCGGTATGCCACGAGGTCCTTACATCACCTCTCAAAAAAGCATTCAACCGGATAAAACTTGGCAAGCTTGTCTATCTTATCATAGCACTCCGGCAGATGGTTTTCACAGCTCCATGTAAAGCGCGGCTCACTATGGACGGTGGGCGTGAGGTAAAGCTTAACAGGATGTATTTTGCCGCTGTTATGAATCAGCCTTACGAAGGCGGCGGATTCAGGTTCTGCCCCGATGCCCGTCCCGATGACGGCCTGCTTGATGTTATCGCGGTCGATTCGATCTCAAAACTGCGCATGCTGGCCATCCTGCCCACTGCTTTTTTTGGCAGGCACACACATTTCCGCGGCATACACATTTATAAATGCCGCAGTATAGAGATCCGCTGCAGTCATCCCTTCGCAGTTCATATCGACGGTGAATCCGGAGGAGTCAGACGCAGCATTTCAGTCAGCCTTGAGGATGTTAAGCTTCCGATAATCACAGATTCAAAGTAACAACTGATAAAAACTGTTTCAGGAGATGATAAGTTTCAGATGATCACTACTCCGGCAAATACTTATCGAAACGGTTTCTTATAATTCATAATTTAAAATAAAGGAGATTAAAAATTGCTTAAACTCATCAAAAGATACAGCCATGGATTTCTGATCTCAGGATATGCTGTTTTTTACCTGGTGATGTTCTGCATTCTGGAACAGCGTCCTGTTGCTTCCTATCATGTTATTCATACAGTTTTTGATGACCTGATACCTTTCTGTGAATTTTTTATCATACCGTACATGCTGTGGTTCCCGTACATGCTGTTTACGGTACTGTATTTTATTTTCCGTCCGGGCGACCGCAGGGAATACTATCAGCTGACCTTCAACCTCATGATGGGTATGACGATCTTCCTCGTAGTTTCTTACCTGTACCCCAACATGCAGCAGTTAAGGCCCTATGTGTTCCCGCGTGAAAACATTTTTACCGATGCGGTAAGGATACTCTATCAGAAGGATACTCCTACCAACATCCTGCCAAGCATCCATGTTTTCAATTCCCTTGCGATGCACATGGCCATAACAACCAGCGAAAAGCTTCAGGACAAAAAGGCAGTCAGGATTGCTTCTCTCTGCCTTACTTCTCTCATAATACTTTCGACCATGTTCCTTAAGCAGCATTCTGTTATCGATGTGTGCATAGGCATGACCATGGCGCTGTTCGGTTTCGAGGTTTTCTACGCACCGCATTCTTTCGCAATACGCCGCCGTGTACCGGCTCTGGATGCCGCCAAAAAGTAATGACCGGAGGTCTGAAAAAAACGGGCTGTGAAAAAGTTTCTATCTGAAAAGAAACTTTTTCACAGCCTTTTTAATTGAATCCGTAAAACTTCTGGGCAATACTGTATATTATGTTGCTGAGCAGCCTGCCGGGCTTTCCGGGAAGATTCATGACAAATCCCATCGGGCGCAGCCGTATCTTCATGTAAAGCGATCTGTTCTGCTCTTTGATGTATTCAAGAAGCTCTTTCTTTTTATTGAGCGCCTCTTCCGTTCCGGATCTTATCAGCATTATCTGCGATATCGAGGTGATGATCTCCAGATAGCTGAACATGTACTTTCTCAGGTGCTTTTCACTGAAGTTTCCTTTATTATACACATCGACCATCCGTCTGTTCACTCTAAGCTGCTGGTCGATCCGCTTGATCATAACGCTCTCGTGAACCGACTGGTCATCCCTTCCGATAAAATAACGGTAGAGATTCACGTCAACGTAGTACATAGTCTTCACGAAAGGCAGCGGCTCATATGCGAACAGATTGTCCACATAGAACGTATGCTTCGGAAGCTCCATCCCGCACTCATGAAGAAGTGAAGTCCTGTATATCAGTGAATGCATCAGCAGGTATTTACCCTGCGGCAGCCTTGATACATGATCCCATCCGAAAATCTCTTCATGCGGAAAGCTGTGAGTATAGCGCATGACCTTTTTGCGGCGGGCTCCCTGCTTGTCATAGACGAAGTTGCTTATAACAAGATCGACGGGCTTCTCCATAACCGCCAGATTCTTAAGAGCATCAAGCACCTTAAGATATGCGCCCTTTGCCAGATAGTCATCACTGTCAACAACTTTAAAGTATACTCCGGTCGCATTTCGGATGCCGGTGTTTACTGCTTCGCCATGGCCTCCGTTCTCCTGATGCACAGCCTTTACGATATCCGGATACCTTTCGGCATAGCGGTCCGCGATATCGGCTGTTCCGTCAGATGAGCCGTCGTCCACGATGATTATCTCAACCTGCTCCCCGCCGACAAGGAGCGAGTTTATGCATTTCTCCATGTAGTTTTCCGAGTTATAGCATGGTATTGCTATACTGAGTACTTTCATGGTTATTCCCCCTTCGCTGTTCTGTCAGTCTGCAGCCATGAATAACAAACTGTCAGGTCATGCCTGACAGTTGTTAAGTCTTTTTACTAAAGCCTGCATTTTTTGGCTATATACCAGAAAAGCACTGCAAACACCACAAAGATGACCACGATGTACGCTATCTTCAGCGGCATTGCAGTAGTAAAACAGTCGATAAGCGATGCTATTCCGGTGATCAGAAGAGCGATCCCGCATGCCTTTGACAGTTTCTTTTCATCATGCAGCTTTTTACCTCTGTCCGCTCCCCCCTGCTGCAGGAGGAAGGAGCCGTGCCCGGTGAGCAGCAGAATGCTGCACACAAGGGACACAGCCGTGATAATATAACCTAAACCTTCCATAAACACCTTATCCTTAATATCTCGTGAAGGATGTATGTATTTAAAACGTATTTCTTAATAGAAACAGATGATCGGCACGCCGTATTCGATTATCGAGTACAGTGCCGAAGCGCTGCTGTAGGGCAGATTGATGCATCCGTGCGAACCGGCATACAGGAATCTGTCTCCGCCGAAATAGTCCTGCCAGGTTGCATCGTGGAATCCTATACCGCCATTGAATGGCATCCAGAATGACACGTTTGTCTCATATTCAGGCTCGCCATATTCATTCAGCTGTCCGCGAAGAACTGCCGGGCTCTGCTTTGAATACAATGTGTAGACTCCGGACGGTGTTGCCCTGCCGGGATCACCCGCCAGGCCTGAAACGATATCGGAATCGAAAACTATCTGACCATTCTGGTAATAGTACATGTGCTGTGTACCCAGGTCAACCTCGATATAATGATCTCCGAAATCATTGTACCCATGAGAGTTTGCCGTCATAGAGTAGACAGGCTCCCTTGTGATCTTTTCACCGCTCCTTATATCCTCTATCAGCCGGGAGGTCTCCTCGGCCTGGTCGATCTGCCAGCCATAGGCAGAACCATAAACATATACTGTGCGGCCGTCAGTGGTATCGAATGATCTCTCGGTTCCCACAGTGTCAAACTGTCCGGCTATCGCCGCTACATATTCACGTGCTTTTTCCTGAAAAGAGCCGTCATTGTCGATAAGCTGTCCCCGGTCGTCAAAATGGAGCCACTTCTGGATTGTCTTCCCATCCAGAGTAACCCTCTGGTCACCGAAGGTGTAAGTAATGCTTGAGTTTGCAAGATTGTTGCAGGCATCAAGCGTTTCAATCAGCTCCGGGCTTTCCGAGGTCAGATCGGCGTCGGCGTACACTCCCGGTTCTGATCCAAGGTCGATTGAAGGATCTTCATTTGAGATAGCGGTATTAAGCGCCTTGTAGGCTTCTTTGAGCAGAAGCTCGGCTCCCTCGGTCTCCGGCACTATCTCAAACTGGTTATCCCGGTATGCCACATAGGCATTCTCAGGCTCTACCTGGTTCTCCTCCTGTGCGGCAGCCAGGCTTTTGACCTGCTCCTCAAGGAGCTTTTTGTCATAGGTAGCCCTTGTCGAAACATCATAGCTCACTTTTTTGAAAAGACCCGTGAACCATGCTGCCGGATTCTGTTTCTTCTTGATCTTAAGTACTTCGCCCTCGGAAGCATAACGATAGTTTATCGCGCTGCCTTCGATTGTCTCCGGATCCAGGTTTCTTGAGCTTACCTGAATTGAATAGTCCTCTACATTCTCGGCTATGGCCTGCTCGGCTTCGTACACTGTCATTCCCGAACAGTCGATACCGTTTATGAAGGTTCCGCTGAAAAGACGGTTTGAATAGTAATATGCGAAGACTCCGTACGCCGTCATCACAGCTGTTGCCGCAATCGCTGCAGAAAGTCCAAAGATCTTTGTTCCTTTGCCTTTCTTCTTATTATAGGCTTCAGCTGCCTCGGAGTAGGATACAACAGCTCCGGAATCCACGTATACTATCTTTCCGGGACGCGCGGACTTCCGGTTTTCTGTCTGTGTGCTTTCTGCACTCTCCTTATTGCTCATTATTAATTATCCCCATTCTGCAGGGAGGGGCATCCCCTCCCTGAAGTTTACTGTATTACCTTTTTTTCACGATCCTGTAAGTAAATTGCCCCTGCCGGCTCATGAAAGCCTGCCTTTATGGGCTCATTTATTTACGGCCGTGAATAACCGCTTAGACATGAAAGTGTCTGTATGTCAGATATAACGGCATCAAAACCACCGTTATAGATGAGCTGATCAGACACGTAAATGTCCATATGTCAGATATTCAGACGGAAAACCGTCGTAACAGATGAGTACATTTATTCTGTAAGCAGAGATTTTCCTGTCATATCTGCAGGCTGTTCAAGGCCCATCAGTTCGATAAGGGTCGGAACGATATCCGCCAGGCATCCGCCCTCACGCAGTTTGTACTTAGGATCCGCATTCACAAGTACGAAAGGAACCGGATTTGTGGTGTGTGCGGTCCAGGGCTCTCCTGTCTCATAATCGATCATCTGTTCGCAGTTGCCGTGGTCAGCGCAGATGAACATCTGTCCGCCGTTCTCCTTAAGTGCCTCAACTGCGCGTCCAACGCAGGCATCAACGGTCTCAACAGCCTTAATAGCCGCTTCCTGAACGCCCGTGTGGCCGACCATATCCGGATTTGCGAAGTTGATCACGATAACATCATATTTTCCGGAACGTATGGCTTCGCAGAGCTTGTCGCATACCTCAGGAGCGCTCATCTCAGGCTGCATATCATAGGTAGGAACCTTCGGGGACTTGACCAGGATGCGGTCCTCTCCCTCATTCGGCTCCTCAACGCCGCCGTTGAAGAAGAATGTAACATGAGCGTACTTTTCGGTCTCCGCAATACGGGCCTGGGTCATGTGATGTGCCGCGAGATACTCTCCAAATGTATTTGAAAGGAGAACCTTGTGGAAGGCTACCAGCTTGTTCTGAATAGTCTCGTCATAGTCTGTGAAGCACACATATGTAAGGTCAAGCTTCTTCTCTCTCTCGAAGCCCTTGAAATCATCATCGCAGAAAGCCCTTGTGATCTCCCTTGCCCTGTCAGGACGGAAGTTAAAGAAAACTACCGAGTCACCGTCTGAAACGACTGTGACAGGCTTTCCATCCTTCTCGATGACCGTTGGTTTTACAAACTCATCGGTAATGCCGTTGTCATAGGATTCCTGGACAGCCAGAGCCGCATCGGTTCCCTTCACGCCTTCGCCTTTTGTAAGCGCGTCAAACGCAAGCTTTACCCTGTCCCATCTGGTATCGCGGTCCATGGCATAATAGCGTCCTGAAACCACACCGATCTCGCCTACGCCGATCTCTTTCATTTTTGCCTGCAGCTGCTCGATAAATTCCTTTCCTGATGCGGGCGGAGTGTCACGTCCGTCAAGGAAGCAGTGTACATATACCTTGCTGAGGCCTTCCCTCTTAGCCATCTCGAGAAGTCCGTAAAGATGCGTGTTGTGGCTGTGAACGCCGCCGTCGGAAAGGAGGCCCATAAAATGAATGGCTGAATCCTTCTCCTTCGCATTCTTCATGGCTGTCTTTAGGGCTTCGTTCTCAAAGAAATCGCCGTCCTGGATCTCTTTTGTGATCCTTGTCAGCTCCTGGTAGACTATCCTGCCGGCGCCCATGTTCATATGGCCGACTTCGGAGTTGCCCATCTGTCCGTCCGGAAGGCCGACCGCCAGGCCGCTGGCATATCCTTTTACAAACGGATAATCCTTCATGAGGCCGTCCATTACAGGTGTATTTGCCTGCCAGACTGCGTTCGCTTCATGATTGTCGTTCAGTCCATATCCGTCAAGGATCATTAATACTGTTGTTTTTTTACCCATCACTTTCTCCTTTATCAATCATTCAGGGGACGGAGCAGGCAGCTCTCTTAATCGGAATGAGCCGCCTGTCGCGCCCCCTGCATTTATTCAGGCTGCGTCTGCCGGGCTGCCCCGCAGGAAAAATCCTGAGGAGCATATTAAGCTGTCAGGGAAATATTCCTTACAACTTAAGTGTATTTTTATGTAAGTGTCCGGAACGGATTCTGAACAGTTACATTATTACTCTTAATTACTTCTTGACAAGCGCTACAGTATCGCGGCAGATAGCAAGCTCCTCGTTGGTCGGGATGACCGCAACCTTGACTTTGGAATCAGGAGTGGAGATGACGACCTCCTCGCCCCTCTTCTTGTTTGCTTCCTTGTCAAGTGTCACGCCGAGATATCCAAGGTTTTTGACAACAGCTGCACGGACCTTGCCGTCGTTCTCGCCGATTCCGGCTGTGAAGACTATTGCGTCAACACCGTTCATTGCCGCTACATAGCCGCCGACAAATTTGAGAACATCGTATGCAAGAACATCAAGAGCGTTCCTTGCATCCTTGTTGTCGCCCTCAGCTGCTGCTTCAAGGTCACGCATATCGCTTGAAACACCGCCTGACATTCCAAGAAGTCCGGACTTTTTGTTGAGCACGTTCATGATGCCCTGAAGGTCAAGGTTTTCCTTCTTGGCAACATATTCCATGATGGCCGGGTCAATGTTGCCTGAACGGGTTCCCATTACAAGGCCTTCAAGCGGGGTAAGTCCCATGGTAGTGTCGATGCACTTGCCGTTGACTACTGCGCTGATTGAAGAGCCGTTTCCAAGATGGCATACGATAACCTTTGAATTTGCGGGGTCAAGTCCAAGGAATTCCACTGCGCGTTTTGAAACGTAGCTGTGGCTGGTTCCGTGGAAGCCGTATCTGCGGACCTTATAGTCCTTGTAATATTTGATCGGAAGGCCGTACAGATAAGCCTTCGGCGGCATTGTCTGATGGAAAGCGGTATCAAATACACCGACCTGCGGCACGCCCGGCATAAGCTCGGAGCATACACGGATGCCGATAAGGTTTGCCGGGTTGTGAAGCGGAGCGAGCTCGCTGCACTCTTCGACTGCCTTGATCATTTCGTCGGTAACCAGCGCGGAGGAGGCGAACTTCTCGCCGCCGTGCACTACCCTGTGGCCGATGGCATCGACTTCGTCGAGGCTCTTGATGGCTCCGGTCTTCTCGTTGGTCAGAGCGTCGAGCACCATCTGGATGGCTTCTTTATGGGTCGGCATCGGAGCTTCGGTGATCTCCTTGTCGCAGCCGGCTTTCTGATATACAAGCCTGCCGTCGATACCTATCCTCTCGCAGAGGCCTTTTGCAAGGACGTCCTCTGTATCGGAATCTATAAGCTGATATTTAAGGGAAGAGCTTCCACAGTTAATAACAAGTACTTTCATTATTCTTATCTCCTTTTTATGCCTGTGCCTGAACTGAAGTGATGGCAACAACACCTACTATATCATCTGCGGAGCAGCCGCGGGAAAGATCGTTCACCGGTGCTGCGATACCCTGGGTGATAGGTCCGTAGGCTTCTGCCTTTGCAAGCCTCTGAGCCAGCTTGTAGCCTATGTTGCCTGCGTCAAGGTTCGGGAAGATAAGTACATTGGCTTTGCCTGCAACATCGCTGCCAGGAGCTTTTGATGCGCCTACGCTCGGTACTATAGCTGCGTCAAGCTGGAACTCGCCGTCGAGCTTGAGCTCCGGATACTGTTCCTTTGCGATAGCGGTTGCTTCGAGGACCTTGTCAACCAGCGGATGCTTTGCGCTTCCCTTGGTGGAATGTGAAAGCATTGCAACGACCGGCTCCTCCTGGACGAGCAGGCGGAAGGATTCAGCGGAGGATTTTGCAATAGCTGCAAGCTCTTCCGGGTTAGGATCCTGTACAAGGCCGGAGTCGCCGAAGATAAATGCGCCGTTTGCGCCATATTCGCAGTCCGGAACCACGATCAGGAAGAATGCGGAAACAAGCCTGGTTCCCGGAGCAGTCTTGAGGATCTGAAGGCAGGGGCGAAGTGTGTCGGCAGTAGAATGGCAGGCACCTGAAACCATGCCGTCCGCATCACCCATCTTTACCATCATAACACCATAGTACAGATACTGATTGAGCAGGATCTCCTTTGCCTGTTCGGGGGTCATGCCCTTTTTCTGCCTGAGTTCTACAAGCTTGTCGATATAGGCAGCTGTCTTTTCATTTGTAGCCGGGTCAACGATTGCAGCGCCTGAGATGTCAAATCCGCTCTCGGCTGCGCTCTTCTTAACCTCTTCCTCATTACCGATCAGGACCAGCTTTGCGATACCCTCTTTGAGGATCTTGTCAGCTGCTTCGAGAGACCTCTTGTCCTCTGTCTCAGGAAGAACGATAGTCTTGATGTTTGCTTTAGCTCTTTGTTTCAGTACCTCAATGAATCCCATGGTATTAGCTCCTTTCATGTTTACGCCTGTTTCCGTGAATAGTTTAACAGATATACCTGTATGACATTATAGCGCGGCTGTGCTTGTATTTCAAGTTTTTTGGTGGTAAACTTTTAAGAACACAGTAAGACAGGGGACGGTTCCAATGTCATTTAGTTAGTGTTATAGATTGGGATTTTTGGTACTATGGTATCGAAAAGTTTTTGGCGAGTCGGACGCTGTAGGGGGAGGACTGACCATATGTACGGAACCGCGGCCTCTGGCAGAGAAAATGCTGCGTCGCCTATTAGCCCTTCCTTCGGCAAACTCGCAAAAAGCGCTCAGACAGTGCCGAAGGAAGGGCA
>JAFUCO010000097.1 GCA_017459635.1 Blautia sp.
GGTTCTCTGTCTTAGAGACCCGTCCCCTGTCTTATTGTTTCTATGGTTACCCAAAAAGAGCGTGCCCGGGGAAAGGGGGGTGTGGGGGGGAAAACGTCGGGCTTCGCAACTCTGAGAGCGTTTCCCCCCCCACGCCTTTCGGTGCAGCTGTTTCAAGGCGTTAGCGAATCAGCCTAAAAGAAAAGGGGTTAGGGGTGGCGAAAAAAGTAAGACTTTTTTCACAGCCCTTTATTTTACTCAGTTGACCAGCATTTTAAGCACTTCATTTACCTGGCTCACAGGTATTATATCGAGGCTTTTTACTACTTCTTCTGCCACTTCCTTAAGGTCATCTTTGTTCTCTTCGGGTATCAGTACTTTCTTTATCCCTGCCCTCTTAGCGGCCATAAGCTTTTCCGGGAGGCCGCCTATCGGCTTCACAACGCCCCGCAGGGAGACTTCTCCTGTCATTGCATAGACCGGATTTACGGCATGTTCGTTTACAAGAGATGAAATTGCTGTTGTCAGGGCAATTCCTGCGGATGGACCGTCCTTTGGTGTAGCGCCATCGGGCACATGAATGTGCAGGTCGTTCTTCTCGAACACTTCTGCCTTATCGGGATACATTGCTTTTACAAGGCTCACAGCTATCTGGGCAGATTCCTTCATTACATCTCCGAGCTGTCCGGTGATGATTATCTTACCGCTTCCTTTTGTAAACAGCGTTTCGATAAACAGTATCTCTCCGCCCGAATTTGTCCAGGCAAGGCCGGTTACTATCCCCGGTCTGTTGTCCGACAGGATATGTTCATGGTGTACCGGGTGCATATCAAGGTATTCCCTTACATCAGGCGCATCTATGCGGATATGTACGGATTTTGGTTCGGAAACCCCCTCTTCTACTTTCAGTATGCCATCCGGAGCATTCTCACTTCTTTCCTCTGCCATCTGCGACTGCTGGAGCTTGACCAGCTTAACCGCAGCCGAACGGCAAAGCGTATCCATCCTCTTCTTGAGCCCTCTTACTCCCGCCTCACGGGTATAATCAGTGATTATGGTGCGAACCGCGTCGTCTGTAACCTCAAGATAATCTGCTGGGATTCCTGAATCCTTCATAGCTCTCGGCAGCAGGTGCCTTACCGCTATCTGGTATTTGTCAGTCTCAGTGTATCCGGGGAACTGAATAACTTCCATACGGTTTAAAAGCGGTTCCGGAATTGTGTCCACAGTGTTTGCCGTACAGATAAAGAATACGTTGGACAGATCATAAGGAACATTCATATAATGGTCGGTAAATGTATGATTCTGCTCAGGATCAAGCACCTCCAGGAGTGCGCTTGCCGGATCTCCGTTGTAGGAGGACGAAAGCTTGTCGACCTCATCAAGAACCATCACAGGATTCGACGCGCCGCATTTCTGGATTCCATCCATTATCCTTCCCGGCATTGCACCAATATATGTCCTTCTGTGTCCGCGGATATCAGCTTCATCACGCACACCGCCAAGGCTTACACGCACATACTTACGGTTAAGCGCTTTAGCTATGCTCTTGCCTATGCTGGTCTTGCCGGTTCCCGGGGCACCCACAAACAGCAGGATCGAGCCTGACTGTTTTTGGTTCAGGTTCATTACCGCTATCTGCTGTATGATCCTCTCCTTGACTTTTTTCAGCCCGAAATGATCCTCCTCAAGAACAGCCTCCGCCTCGCGGATATTGATCGGCCCCATCTCCTCAGCCTGCCATTTAAGGCTTGTCATGAATTCAAGGTAATCATTCATCATACCGTATTCCGGGCTGTTCTGGCCGCCCTGCTTCATACGGTTTAATACCTTGCGTGCCTCCGCCTCAGCATCCTCATTCATGCCGCATTCAGCTATCTTAAGCTCCAGCCGGCGCTCATCGGTCACTGTCTCCGGATGCATCTCATCCAGTTCCTTCTGCAGATACTCCATCTGCTTCTTTATCGCGGCCTCGCGATATGATTTCTGATATTCCTTCTCCTGGGCGTTTTTGGCATCATTCCCCATCAGAGTCATCTCGGCAAATTCATATACGGCCTTTTCCATAAGCTCCATCCGCTTTGCCTTGCTGTCCTCCTCGAGGAACGCATAGCGCTCAGCTGCGGAGGCAGTGAGCCATGGCGAGCAGCCGCATGCGATCTCGGCCATAGTCTGCCACTGCGCTATCAGGTGCCTGCCGACAGCCTCCCACTGGTAGCCGGTGACCATCTGGAGCAGCCTTGATTTAAGCGCATCAACATGCTCTTTCTCAACCTCGTCGTCAAGGTCCTCTATCTCCGGCCTTCGCGATACAGTAAGGCCAATCGTATGATTTGAGTTTACATGTACCTCATCCAGGTTCACCCTGCCGCCTGTGCGTATTGAAACAAATCCGTTCTCACTTACTTCGCGGATGACAGCCGAAACGCCTATCTTGTAAAAGCTGTCCTCAGACACCAGCCTTTTGGGCTGGTCTTCTTTCAAAATGAGGAAGAATATCTTCTCTTCCTCTTCAGGCTTCCGTCCTGCCATCCGAACATAATTATCCGTCTGGATATAAATGTCCGTGTAGGGAACGATAACCATATTATAAACAGGAACAATTGTCATATGCTCTCCTCCTTGCTGCCAGATACCCTCATGATAAGGGCGTTTTTCGTCCTCGAGTTATTATCAGCACTCTTTACGTGCTAGTGCTAACTATTATCTGAAAAAAACGGCTTCCTCGTTTAGAAGCCCTGTCTTGACAAACATTCGATTCATGATAAAATATACATCAGAACCTTTACATTTGTCAATCATTTTCCATATAATATCATCTACCTTGACAGCTGTCAAGGTTTATTTGTGAATTTATCGTGAACTGTGTTACAATTCACGGCTGTAAGGAAATATACTCTGCCCTGCTTCATGCAAGCATGGCAGAGCAGGGCAGAGTATATTTCCTTACGGCCGTGAATAGTAGCCATAAATATAACCAGGAGGAGCCTTGATATGTACTGCGGAAGCAACAAAACAGCACTCTCATCACAAAAGCAGATCTCTCAGGCGATGCTTTCGCTTCTGCATACAAAGTCCTATTCGGACATCAGTGTATGCGAGATTTGCAAGGAGGCGCAGATTTCCCGCCAGACCTTCTACTCACTCTTCCGCTCCAAAGAGAACGTCATATGTTATGAGCTTGAACAGAACTACTGCTTTACTCTGGAAAGAGACTGTCCGGAAACCCCATTATCGCTTGAGGGTCTCAGCACTGCCTATGCTTCTTATATCGAAGGCCAGAAGGAATTCATCTCCCTGCTGGTTGAAAACGACCTCATGGAGTGCATGCGCAGCAGCATCTTCGACATGCTCATGGGCTGCGATGCCTTCGCATTGTCTCAGGATACCCCCGGCCAGTACTTCACCGCCGATTTCATAGCCAGCGGCCTCTCAAGCATAGCCAAAAACTACGTCCTGAACGAAGACAAAGTCGACGCTTATTACCTCCGCAAAATGATCTGCCGTCTCTTCGGAGGAGAATTATTCGTCACACGATAAATCAAAAAGTACAATCCCAACAAAGCACGCCTCAAAAAGATACATCATAAAACGGGGATATGAAAAAAGTCTTGCTTTTTTCATATCCTTTTACATTTGGACAGTTCTCTTTCTTATGAAAATAAGACAGAGAACCGTCCCCTGTCTTATAGAAGCATGCCCGGGGAAAGGGGGGGTGTGGGGGGGAAAAAGCGCAAAAGAGATGGAGAAAAAAGAAACTCTTTTTCTCCATCCCTTTTTTATTCATGTTTTTATAAAAACTGATAAATTATGCTTCTTTGACAAATTTCTCACGTTTTACATATGATGTATGCAGGTCGTGATGTGCTTTGCCTTTTCCGAAGCCTTCGGTGTACCACTCGTCGTAGATAGCCTTTATGAACGGTGACTCGTGAGACTTGCGGAGGGTCATGCCGCGGTCCTGATCGTACAGGGCTTTTGCACGAATTGCCTTGAGATCGACAGTGTCACGCACATACTGCGGCTGATAGGGCTGTCCACCGCCGTTTACACAGCCGCCCGGGCATCCCATGATCTCGATGAAGGTCCAGCCATCAGGATTGCCGGCTGCGAGCTTGTCCATGACTACCTTGGCTGCTGCAGCACCGGAAGCGACTGCAACTTTGATCTTAAGTCCGCCGAACTCAGCTTCAGCCTGCTTGAGGCCTGCGGTACCACGTACTGCCTGGAAATCAACCTCAGCATTATCCTTGCCGGTAAGCCAGTCATTTGCGGTACGGAGAGCTGCTTCCATAACACCGCCTGTTGCGCCGAAGATAACGGCTGCACCGGTATCCTCGCTGAGCGGGCTGTCAAAGTCTTCATCAGCAAGTGATGTAAACTTGATGCCTGCGCGCTGGATCATGCGGCTGAGCTCTCTTGTTGTGATGACAACGTCAACATCCGGATATCCTGATGCATCCTCATCATCACGGCCGATCTCGAATTTCTTTGCTGTACAGGGCATAACTGAAACTACAAAGATATCCTTCGGGTCGATGCCTTCTCTCTCTGCCCAGTAGGTCTTGATAACTGCGCCGAGCATTGTCTGCGGGGACTTGCAGCTTGAAAGATGGCCGATAAGGTCTCCATAATAGGTCTCACAGAACTTGAACCATCCCGGTGAACAGGAGGTGATCATCGGAAGAACACCTCCGTTGTTGATGCGCTCAACAAGCTCGTTTGCCTCTTCAACGATGGTCAGGTCAGCGCCTGCATCTGTATCGAATACTTTGTAGAAGCCAAGGCGGCGAAGTGCTGCAGCCATCTTGCCTTCAACATTGGTGCCGGGCTCCATGCCGAAGCACTCACCAAGTGTTGCACGTACAGCCGGAGCCGTCTGTACGATAACTTTCTTTGTCTTGTCAGCGAGAGCTGCCCATACCTTATCGGTATCATCCTTCTCAGTAAGAGCACCTGTCGGACATACAGCCGTACACTGGCCGCAGGCGATACACGGCGTGTTTGCAAGAGACATTCCGAAGGCCTGGCCTATGCTGGTGTCAATACCACGGTCATTTGCGCCGAGAACAGATACAAACTGCTCATTGCAGGCTGCGATACAGCGGCGGCAGAGGATACACTTGTTGTTGTCCCTTACCAGGTGAGGCATGGACTCGTCAAGCTCATAATGCGGACGGAAGCCGTCAAATGCATGCTCATCAACGCCATATTCCTGGCAGAGTTTCTGAAGCTCACAGTTGGTGGAACGTACACAGGACAGGCATTCCTTCTCATGGGTAGAAAGCATAAGCTCGAGGGTTGTCTTCCTTGCTTTCAGGACCCTGGCTGTATTTGTGCGGACATCCATTCCTTCAGCTACCGGGAATACACAGGAGGTAACGATACGGCCGTTAGCCTCGACAACACAAATACGGCAGGCACCGATCTCATTTTTATCCTTCATGAAGCAAAGAGTCGGGATCTCGACTCCCGTAAGGCGGGCTGCTTCAAGGATGGTTGTATTCGCCGGAACGCTGACAGGAATTCCGTTAATCGTTAAATTAATCATTTTTTCCATTCTTATCAGGCTCCCTTCTTACTTTTTGCTGATTGCCTTGAACTTACAGTTCGACATGCAGGCACCGCACTTGATACATTTATCCGCATGGATCTCGAGAGATTCCTTCTTGTGGCCAGGAGCAATGTAATCAGTACGTGTAATAGCATTAACCGGGCAGTTCCTTGCGCAGAGACCGCAGCCGATACATTTATCCTTGTCGATGGTGTAGGTAAGAAGATCCTTGCAGACGCCTGCCGGGCACTTCTTATCAACAACGTGTGATACATACTCTTCGCGGAAGAACTTGAGTGTTGCCAGTACCGGGTTTGGAGCTGTCTGTCCCAGACCGCAGAGAGAGTTCTCCTTGATGTAGTAGCAAAGCTCCTCGATACGGTCAAGATCCTCGAGAGTTCCGTTGCCGGATGTGATCTTCTCAAGCATCTCCATAAGTCTCTTCATACCTACACGGCACGGAGTACATTTACCGCATGACTCATCAACGGTAAAGTCAAGGAAGAACTTGGCCATGTCGACCATACAGCTGTCTTCATCCATGATGATAAGACCGCCGGAACCCATCATACAGCCGATAGCTGTAAGGTTGTCATAGTCGACCGGTGTATCGATAAGTGATTCAGGAATACATCCGCCTGAAGGACCGCCTGTCTGGGCTGCCTTGAATTTCTTTCCGTTCGGGATTCCTCCGCCGATGTCTTCGATGATCTGGCGAAGCGTTGTTCCCATCGGGATCTCAACAAGACCTGTGTTGTTGATCTTGCCGCCGAGTGCGAATACCTTGGTACCTTTGGATTTTTCGGTACCCATTGACGCGAACCACTCTGCACCGTTCAGGATGATCTGCGGGATATTCGCAAATGTCTCAACGTTGTTCTCTACTGTCGGACATCCAAAAAGACCTTTTACTGCCGGATATGGCGGACGCGGACGCGGCTCGCCTCTGTTGCCCTCGATAGAGGTCATAAGAGCTGTTTCCTCACCGCAGACGAATGCGCCTGCACCAAGACGGATCTGAAGGTCAAAGCTGAAACCTGATCCGAAGATGTCATCGCCAAGAAGGCCGTACTCTCTTGCCTGGCCGATAGCGATAGCAAGACGCTTAACAGCTATAGGATACTCGGCACGTACATACACAAAGCCCTTGGTTGCGCCGATAGCATAACCTGCAATGGCCATAGCTTCGATGATGGCATGGGGATCGCCTTCAAGAACGGAACGATCCATGAATGCGCCCGGGTCACCTTCGTCAGCGTTGCAGACAACATATTTCTGCGGAGCCTTGTTCGGCGCGCAAAGAGCCCACTTACGTCCGGTCGGGAATCCGCCGCCGCCTCTTCCGCGGAGTCCGGAATCAGACACGCACTTGATGACATCTTCAGGAGTCATCTCGGTGAGAGCCTTGCCAAGTGCGGCATAGCCGTCCATTGCGATATATTCTTCAATGTTCTCAGGATCGATGACACCGCAGTTACGGAGTGCAACACGCTTCTGAGCCTTGTAGAAACGGGTTTCGGAGAGGGCTGTCTCGACGTTCTCATCTGCAGTCTCAGCTGCATCGTTGTAAACCAGACGCTCTACAGGACGTCCCTTGAGCAGATGCTCTTCTACGATCTCAGGAACATCTTCTACAGTAACACGGCTGTAGAAGGTGCCGTCCGGATATACGATGACGACCGGTCCTAAGGAGCAAAGTCCAAAGCATCCGGTCTGAACCAGTTTTACTTCACTTTCCAGATCAAAGTTCTTAATCTGTGTTTCAAATTCCGCGCGGATCTTGGGGCTGCCGGATGATGTACAGCCGGTACCGCCGCAGATAAGTACCTGTGCTCTTACCATAGTTTAGTACCCTCCGTTAAGACTGATACGCCCCGATCGTGTACTGTTCAACGACCGAACCGCCTTTCAGGTGCTTCTCGACGACTTCTTTAGCCTTTTCCGCCGTCATCTTTACATAGGTAACCTTTTCCTTGTCTGCTTCGAAGATCTCAACAACAGGCTCATACTGGCAGATTCCGATGCATCCTGTCTGGGATACGGTAACCTTGTCAGAAAGGCCTTCTTCGCTGACATCCTTCACAAACTCATTGAGAACCGGTCTTGCGCCGGCGGCGATTCCGCAGGTAGCCATGCCGACAACAACACGGATGTCACCGGATCCTTCCCGAAGAACAACCCTGTCCTGCATCCTGGCTTTGATTTTCTGAAGTTCCGCCAAAGATTTCATAGATCAACCTCCTAAAATAATTATGTAACGTCTTGCTCTGTATCATCAGGACCGGCATACTGTTCATTAAGGTATTCTTCGATCCACTTGATGACTTCATATTCGTTCAGGGGTACACCATCCAGAACCTCACGTATCTGGCGCGTGTCCATCTCGACCAGGATATCCTTATCCTGGTTTAAAATCCTGTGCCTGAAATAAAAATCCGTATCCGGATGTCCCTGTATCAGTGTGCATATTGTCGAAACCACATCCCCGAGAGGCGTAGCGTCTATGCTGTCCTGATAAAACATGGCTTCCACTTTGGTCCCGTGACTTAAGGGATCATCCACAATGCTCACCGATTCAACCGTCATTGATCCGCCGGTCTGCTCTGCCGCAAGTTTCAGAAGCGGAAGTCCCATTCCCACCTTTCTGGTGGTTCGTGTGGTATAAAAGGGATCAGTGACCCCCTTAAGTATCTCTTCTGACATCCCCGACCCGTTGTCCTGAATAGTAAGCTTCAGAACATTATTCTCCTCATCGATTATGATGGAAGTCAGGCTCGCTCCGGCCTTTACGGAGTTTTCGGTGATGTCCAGAATGTTCAGCGACAGTTCCTTCACAGCTTCTCTCCCCTGATGATCCTGATCAGGTTGTTCCTGACCAGAGAGCTGGAATAAGGCTCATCCGGAATCTCTATGGAATCATTCTCCTCCCGGAGATCCGTCAGGTAATGGGCATCCGAGCTTATAATGATCCTCTTGTTTTCCAGATGATATTCCTTTTTGTATGTCTCTACGTTCTTCATAAAATGAAGCTCGGCCGCCGGATAGTCAGGCTCCTCCGGAAGCGTGCCAAGTATTGCCACAACCCCGTTCGCCTCACGGTCAATATGGGCAGGATAACACACTCCCCCATATTTTTCAACGATTGCCGGAACCTCATCATATGAGATCTGTGTGGCATTTGTGAGAAAATCAGGTTCTTCACCGATCACCTCATCCATGCCGTCAAGTATCAGCTGATCCCCGAATATCTCCTTGTTGTTCGGGAACCGGATCCTCAGGCTGTCCACCTCATCGTTAAACCGCAGCGCGTTCTCAAGTTCCGGAAAAAGACATATCACATGGATATCCTCCGAAGTGGTAAGCTCCATCCCCGGTATCGGAACGATGCCGTAACGTTTGGCCGCAATGAAAAATGCCGGACAGTTTCTGCAGCTGTTGTGATCCGTAAGCGCCATTATCTGTATATTATTAAGTACAGCCATTCCCGCCAGATTGTTAGGAGTATTGTCATTGTCGGCACATGGCGACAGACAGGAATGGACATGAAGATCGTATGTATACCGGCTCATGGCAGGAGCTCATGAAGCCTTACGGCTGTCTCATAGATCGGCAGGCTGCTCTTCAGGACATTTACGTCCTTTATCTCTGCCTGAGCTTTGATGTCGTCCGGAAGCTCCACATTTTCAGCCAGGATAACACAGGCTGTATCCGCCAGGGTTGCCACCGCTATGACGTTGATGTTCGACATTATGGTGATCCAGGCATTATCCTGCTGTGCCCTTCCCATTACCCAGCTCAGCAGATCCCCTATATATACCCCGTTGATCTCACGGTCTCCATCGGGAAGAGTGATCTCCTCAAAACCGTTGTTCAAAAGATCGGAAACCTTCATTTTGCTGTTTCTCCTCTCGCAGTCAGGATCGGGCAGGAAATCTCCTTTATGCCCTGTCTTACCATATCCTCCGCATGAGCCCTGCAGCTTGGGGCGCCGCAGGCACCGCAGTCGATCCCCGGCAGAGTATTTTTGATGCGCTGGATATCCTGCATCATCCTCATCGATTCGCCTATATTGCTGCTCAGGCGCGCCATAGGGACATAATCAGGCATTTCTCCGAACAGGAAATTGTCAGGAATGTATTCCTCATCCTTATCCGGAAAATTGACCGCTATCGGAAGGCACCGGCTTATTGAGCGCAGGCTGGTCTTTGCGATAAACGGATTCTGCACTGTCAGGACTCCGCCCACGCATCCGCCCGGGCAGGCATTCAACTCTACGAACTTTACATGCTGGATATTTCCGTTTTCCATCTCCTCCAGCACTCTCCTGACATTGTCAATGCCGTCCGCTGCCAGATAGTCCTCATTGAGGATGGCGGTCGATTCACCGCCGCTGCTGGCCCACATGATGCCGTTCATGCCTGTGTCTGTGAGGTTTTCCATCTGTTCATCCCGCTTCATTACATCAAGTAGGCGGAAATAAACATTGCTGATAGCCACTACAACGTCCACTTTACTCTTATATTCGCCAAAGTTGTTGTGCACGTAGCTCATCTTCGAAGCGCATGGAGATATAAAGCATACGCCAATATCTTCATCCTTAAGTTCCGGATGCTCTTTTTTTGCTTTTACCCTTGCCCAGTCGGCCGCAACCTCCATGGGCGGAAGCATATGCAGCACATGATCCTCAAGCGAAGGATATACAAGCGAGATCAGACGCAGGACTGCGGGACATGCCGAGCTTATGAGCGGCTTTGCGACCCCGTCCGCTTTCAGATATTTTCTTGTATAGGCAGAGACCAGTTCCGCTGCCTTTGCAACCTCGAACACCTCATCGAAGCCTATTTTTTTAAGTCCGTTCAGGATGTAGTCAACATCGTCCATGTTGTTGAACTGACCATAAAGGCTTGGAGCAGGCAGCGCTATTTTGTATTTGAAACGGTTCATGTCCTCAAGCCTGTCCGTAACAGCGCGTTTTGCGTTGTTCGGGCATACCCTGATGCATTCGCCGCAGTCGATACAACGTTCCTGGTTAATGACGGCGTGGCCGTCTATTATCCTGATGGCTTCCGTTGCACAATGATGGAGGCAGGTCGTACATCCAGTACATTTCTGACGATCCAGCAGCACGGAATGTTCGTAAATATCCATGTCTCCTCCTTTTTTCAGTTCATATGAATCCTCATCTTAATGGTGGTGCCTACCCCAAGCTCGGTCTCTATGGACATTTCGTCCGAGTACCTTTTCATGTTGGGGAGCCCCATGCCCGCGCCGAAGCCCAGCGAATGGATCTCTGCCGTCGCAGTGGAATATCCCTCCTGCATGGCTTTTTCGACATCCGGAATGCCGGGGCCGCTGTCCTTAAGGATTATGTCCACGTAATCCTCAGTCACAAGGACATCGGCGGTGCCGCCGTTTGCATGGATCACCATATTAATCTCGCCTTCATACATCGCGATGGATAGTTTTCTGATAACCTCAGATGGAAGACCAAGCTGTCTTAAGCTTTTCTTGACAGCAACTGACGCGGTCCCGGCCGAAGTAAAATCAGATCCGTCAACCTCATAGTGAAAGACAAGGGGTTCAGACATCCTGCTTTACCTCGTCCTTCTGAAGCCCGTTGATATAAAGTCTGCCACAGGCTTCATACAGCCTCATATCGGTAGCCATTACGACTATCCCCGCATTTCTGGCCAGCGTCAGAATGGCCTCTGTAGGCTGTTTTGATCTAACGAATACTATACAAACCATATCCATCATTTCTGCTGTTCTTACTACCTGAGGATTTACCAGTCCGGTAAGCAGAACCGCCTGGTCCTTCACATAGGCAAGGACATCACTCATCATATCGCAGCCGCAGGCAGAATAAACATGCCTTCCCAGCTCTTCTTCACCGCAGAGTACCTTTGCGTTCAAAATGTCCTTTACAGTGCTGATCTTCATCCGCTCTGACCCTCTCGTTAATCGTTGTACTTGGCCAGGATGCTGTCAACGTCTTTTTCGGTGATTCTTCCGTAAACATCCTCATTTACCATCATGACAGGAGCAAGGCCGCATGCACCAACGCACCTTGCAGCCATTAGTGAAAACCTGCCGTCTGTCGTACATTCGCCTTCACCGATGCCCAGTCTTTCCTGGAGTGTTTCATAGATCTTTCCGGAGCCCTTAACATAACATGCTGTTCCAAGACAGACAGAAATGTTGTACTTTCCTTTGGGAGAAAGGGCAAACTGTGCATAGAAGGTTGCAACACCATATACCTTCTCAAACGGAACGCCCATCCCATCTGCGATAGCATTCTGTACTTCATAGGGCAGATATCCGTAGATATCCTGAGCCTTCTGCATAACTACCATAAGATTGCTGGCATCATGCTTGTTCTCATCGATGACCTGCTGAAGTGCGAGTGCCTGTTTCTCCGTTCCTGTAAAAGGAACTTTGCTGGCTACTTTCTTCATTCATTTACCTCCTGATGTTTAACGTTGTACCAAAAACAACAGTCATAAACTTGATCCGGCGTCAGGGCATAGTATTCCCGCGGAACGGTCAGTTTAATCGAAATCATTATACAAAATCGAAGCTTTTATGTCAATGTAAACGAGGCGCAAAAAATAAAAACAGGCAATATTGTGAAAAAAGTTAACAAATCAATGCCAAAAAGCCTGAAAAGTTTGTTTATTGTAACTTACGCATCTCTTCCGCCATCGTTTTTACCATGGTGACAAGGTCTGACATGTCACCATACTTCATTAAATAGTCTTTTATGGTATTCTGCAGGTTTATCTGGGCAATCACACCGTTGCCGCCGGTAAGTGTTACAAACAGTTCCTTGCTGTCCATTTCAGTAAAAGGTCTGATATTCTTATTATCATCCATTCTTTTATCTCCTTTTTGACATCATTATCGGCTTTTGCCATCTAAAAATGGTATCACTATTTTAATGTATGTTCAAGAGCATCTGTTCAGAACCCGCTCTGAACAGTTACGTTCAGGATACATAGTACAGAGAACGGGCTTCTGTGCTGAAAAACAACATGGAAGCCCGTCCTTTGTAAATTATACTGTTTTATTATGCTGTGTTATCATTCGAGTGACTCTTCATCGTCATCGTCGCTTACGCCGTACTCGTCTTTTGTCCTCATTAAGAGAGCTTTCAGCTTCTTGTTCCTCTGGGTGTCGATGAGCATCCAGATTACAAGAAGAATGAGGATCGGAACCGCGATAAACGGTGCTATGAATATGCTCTCTATCTGCATTGCGTCCGCGATAACCGCGGCTTCGCCCTGTGCGTTGGCTACGCGGTGGCCGCGTACCAGGAGCCTGTGTGTGTTGATGCCGTATGGGGTACATGTGACAAGCGTACACAGATCCTTGCCCTTCTGTATCGACAGGTCGGACAGGTCAGTCGGCTCTACTATACGGATCTGGTCAACTTCATATGTTACAGTCCTGTTCAGCACGGTAAGTGTGAAGGTATCACCTTCAACCAGCTTGTCTATATCCGTGAACAGCCTGGCGGACGGAAGCCCCCGGTGGCCGGACACAACGCAGTGCGTGCTTCTTCCGCCGACCGGAAGGGATGTCCCCTCGATATGGCCTACGGCAACCTGAAGTACTGCCTCATCAGTACCATGATAGATCGGCAGCTCAATGTTTATCTTCGGAATATCAATATAACCCATGATACCGGAATCATTGATATTGAGGACAGCATTATATTCCTTTTTCTGCTTGTCCGTAAGCGTCCACTGGATGCCGGTTCTTCCGAGAGCCCTGTTGTAATCATCCGCCTCTTTGAGCAGTGATTCGTACTTGGATTTGTCCATGTTGGCTACAGCCTCCATGTACGATGCCACGGCTCTTGACTGATGGAAATTGTTCCACCAGTCGGCAAACGACGGATATGCGATAAGGCCCATTCCTACCAGACCGATGAAAACAAGGATCAGGTTGGTAAGATTCCTCTTTATCCATGACTGCTTCACGACCGGGCCTTCACGCACGGTAAAGGTTTTGGTCTTTTTATTGTATATCATATCTGATGATATAGGACTGCTCATACAATATGCCTCTTTTATTCTGAAAACGTACAATATGTTGATAATTAAGCCGGCGTCTGCTGTCACAGAAATGCTGCGCTCTTTCAGATGCCTCCTCCCTGAAATCACTTTTCAGGTGTTCGACTTACTGGCGCCGCAAGGCACCATACTTTGTCTCCTGTACAGTTTCGAAAACCGTTTTTGACATTATACTATTAAGTTCTAAAAAAGTAAAGCGTTCAATCCAGGCTCAGGGATTCAGAGCTTCTTCAAGCACTTTAAGATTATTCTCCATGACAGAAAGATAGGTTATTCCGTTCTTTATATCTTCGGTATCTGTCGACTGCATGGAATCAAGTGTCAGTATCTTCTGATCCTTCGATTTAGTATTCTGCACTATCGTTTCTGCTATCCGCTTATCTGAACCGTCAATTGTAATGACTGCAGGAAGCTCCAGTTCATCTGCTTTCTGAGCAAGAAAGATTATCGTGTCAAAGCTTGCTTCTGTTTCCGCCGAGCAGCCGGCAAAGGCGGCATAATAATCGATTCCGTAATCGTCTGTCAGATATCTGAACGGAAAACGGTCGCCAAAAAGCAGGGTCTTTACAGATGAATCAGCAACAACCGCCTCATACTCGCTGTCCAGGCTGTCAAGCTTCTCAAGATATGCTTCTGTGTTGGTTTTATAGGCTTCAGCATTGTCAGGGTCAAGCTTCTGAAGTGTTTCGGAGACAGCCTTCACCAGAATGCCCGCATTCCGGAGAGAAAGCCACACGTGCTCGTCATATTCCACTTCATCTTCTGCGTCTTCCCCTTTCTCTGCATCCGCTTCTTCTTCATGAGGATCAGATTCCTCCTGCATTCCTTCTACTGTTTCTTCCTCCCGGGCATCGCTTCCCAGAGTTTCAATAAGATTTATGACATAAGCATCAGATCCGGATGATTCCTCCAGTGTGTCCTTCACCCACTGCCCGGACTCTCCGCCGCCGTATATCAGCATGTCACATGAATTGATAGTCAGTATATCGTCCACAGAGGGCTGATAGCTGTGGATATCAATGCCCTTGTCAAGGAACATGGTGACCTCCGCGCCTCCGGGATTATCCCCGAGAATGTTCATGACCCAGTCATACTCGGGGAAGATCATCGTAACGATCTTTAACCCTCCGTCCTTCTGCTCTTTTTTTTCATCCGCTGCATTTACCGGAAATCCGGCAGCCATGATCATGGCCGCGGCGGCGAGAGCAGCCGCCCGCATACCCGGTTTTAAAATATGTTTATTATCCACACTAACCTCCATTATTCAGCCAGTTCATTACTGATGAAGCACTCCCGGCATCAATCAGCGGGATTTAAGCCCGTCTCTCATAGTTTGCTGCGCAAACAGCTCTCACCTTTGCCATACTCTCAGGTGTATCCACGTCCCACATTTCCCATTCATATGCTGCTTCCTGTGTCCTGCATAGGGCGTTCACATGTTTTACAGCCTCCATGCCTCCCCTGTCGCCCTCGTAAGAAAGCAGGACTTCTTTCATGGATGCCGGAAATATCACAGGGCTTCCCTTGACTCCATTATATCCAAGCCGGATTATCTTATCCGGTTCTTCCAGAAAGGAGGTTACCAGTTTTATAAGAGTTTCCGGCAGGATAAGGGGCTGATCCCCCTGCATGAAAAGATATCCCTCCGGATCGCCTTCAAAGCTTTCTATTCCAATATGCATGGTGTCGCTCTTAAGCGGCCTGTTGTGCAGTATGCACTTATATCCGTTTTTTTGAAGAAGGCTTCTTACTTTTTCATTTCTTGTTACGGTCACCGGAGACAGTCCGGCCTTCCCGGCGCTCATCACTGTATGAAGTATCACCTCACGCCCGCCAACTTTTTCAAGCAGCTTATTCCTTCCATACCTGACCGAAAGTCCGGAAGCCATTATTATACAGCAAATCTTATCCATAATTTTTAAAGTAAGACAGGGGACGGTTCCAATGTCATTTATTTAGTGTTTTGAATAAGCATCTGTAAAATTGCCAGCAAACAGCCGTAGGGGGAGGACTGACCATATGTACGGAACCGTTCGGCCTCTGGCACAGAAAATGCGAGTATAGCTGCCCTTCCTTCGGCACTGTCTGAGCGGTTTTTGCGAGTTTGCCGAAGGAAGGGCTAATAGGCGAC
>JAFUCO010000098.1 GCA_017459635.1 Blautia sp.
AGGGCCACACGCCGTTGTTGATGAAAAAGCCGGGCGTGAGTTATTCCCAATATTTCAATCGAAAATATGACCGGAGCGGACACCTGCTGCAGGACCGTTACAAGAGCGAAGCTATTGAGAATAACACATACCTGCTGGTGGTGTTCCGGTACATTTTGAACAATCCGCGCAAGGCTGGAATTTGCGAAGCGCGGAATTATCCGTGGAGCAGCTATGCCCATTACGACCGGCCGCCCGCTTTCATGGAGCTTTCGCTGGTGCGCAGCCTGCTTGGTGGGCAGGCACAGTATGAGGCGTTCATAAACGCCGTCAACGAGGATCTATGCATGGAATACGACAGGCCGCGATACGACGATTCGTGGGCGCTGGATGTGATTCGCAAGCGTCTGGGGGGGAACAGCGGGACGGCCTTGCAGGATTATGAGAGAAGGGAACGCAATGAGGCGCTGCACAAGCTGAAAGGCGAAGGGCTGACGGTGCGGCAGATTGAGCGCTTGACCGGAATTAACCGAAATATAGTCCAGAAGGCATGAAAAAGGAGTCAATAAGAACCGTCCCTATTGACTCTTGTGAGGGGCAGGTCAGTGATGGTCTGTCCTACCTCAATTTAACAAGGGTAGCCTTCCCAAGCATAAGGAAATCGGAGACAGTAAAAATGGACGATGAACAAAAGAAAATAGAATGGAACGGAATAGTGGTTTCAATCCAACCCAGAAGCACAGTCTGGCGCTATCTGATTGATAATCGGACACATCGGGAGTGCGGTTATAATATATTTCTGAAGGGCGAAGCGTATTTGGGTTCGGAGCTTCTGCAGCATGACAGTGCCTGTAATCAATATGATTTCTGTGTGGCAATTTCTGAAAAGCAGGAAGCCAAACTGAAGATACACATTGGGGATGAGCTCAAAGGAACAGGATGGACAAAGAAATATCCTGAAACCGAATTTGCAGATTATTATCGTGCCGGAAGCCTTAAGAAGCTGAAAGCAGGTGATTCAGACTATGCGCAGGATATGGGTGTAAAAATCGATGATGTGAATACTCGATACGATGGGACGCCGATTCCTCGTGTATATTCGTCTGACTATCCGGGACCGCCTTGGAGTACAAGTGTACCTCCGCTTGAAATCTACGCCTGGAGAGGGGAACGTATGCTCAGCAAGGCATCCTGGAGAGGAAAATGCTTCCGATGCATCTGGGCAAACATGGCGAATGTAACCATACAGTATGATTTTGACAGGAATCTTGTCCTCAATCGTTTTGAAACATTCTGCTACGGACCGTTATCTTGCAAATACTACAACATGGGCCCTGCCCGAGTAGTCCCATACAAAGGAATGAGTGGTGTGAAGGATCAGGGATGGCTGGATGAGATTTGTGTTGAATACCGGAATGATCCTGATGAATAAAGAATGGTGACATCTTGGAAACCGTGTGCCTGACTCCATTAGCAGATTCCAATAAGGAGAGCGGTCCTGGCAGATTTGATGTGTTCGTCAAGGATCGCAGAAACCGAAGGGCGATGCTGATAGAGGCAAAGAAGCCAGGCACACAATCCGGCATGAGCACGGACTGTGATGAAACTCTGAAGCAGATTGAGGGTAAAGGCTATGCCAGAAGTCTTGAAACGGGATATGAGAAGTTCCTTAAGTACGACATTGCATTCTTCCGGAAGTCAGCGATGATCGGGAAGCTGTAGATCACCATCTGTATTATTTAAGGACTTCCTGATACACGCGCAGAGCATTGCGGAAGCATATCCCTTCGATCTCTTCTGTGGTGAATCCATGGGTGCTCATGTAATCTGCCAGTTTCTGCATCTGGGAAGCGTTTTCAATTTCCAGTCTGCAAGGGGCTATCCCATCAAAGTCTGTGCCGAGAGCTGCTACTTCCCGGCCGCCTATGTCCATCATGTGCCGTGCATGGCGGGAGAGGGCTTCGCAGCTGGCATAACACAGCTCTTCCCGATCCGCCTCGGATACAAAGGAGGGGCAAAAATTCAGCCCTGCAACTCCGCCGTGGCCTGCAATGGTCCGGATCATGTCATCGGTGAGGTTGCGGCTGCAGCCACATAACTCACGTGCGTTGGAGTGACTGGCAACGAACGGACCTTTTACAATATCGGCGACATCATAAAAACCTTCGTCTGAAAGATGGCTGACATCCGGGATGATGTGAAGCTCTTCCATACGGGAGACCGCCTCTCTTCCAAATAGTGTAAGACTTCTTTCGCGGGAATGGTCAGACTCCGGATGAAAGCGGAAGAACCAGCGGAAGGAGCCTCCTTCTTTCTGCGGCAGGCGGTTGGGATGGCCAAGTTCATTGTCATAGTTCCAGGTGATGGTCATCATCCGTACACCTGCCTTGTGAAGCTCATCCAAACGGCTCAGATCTCCCTGCAGGATGCCGCCCTCCTCTGTGGTAAGCAGTGCGGAGAGCAGTCCATTTCTCATGTTTTCCTCAATATCCCGGAAGGTTCTTACCTGCCTGATCAGGTCTGCATTCGCAGCCATTTCCTCCTTAAAGATTCGTATCATCTCCGTTACCTGCAGCCATGGATCCACAAAACTGCCTGCAGAAGCATCATCATACAAACCGGCACCGTTACCTGGTGTTTTCCATGTAAGAGCATCCGAATCGGAAAAGTAATTTTTCGCCTGCATTCTCAGATCCGTAAATAGCGCAAAATTCTGCAGCAGATAATCACCTGCTTTCAGTTTTTTGAGATCGATCTGAAGCGGGCTGCCGCCTGATTCCGTATCACGCAGCGACAGACGTTCTCCTCGTAGTTCAGAATTCCAGATTCCAAGAATAGTATCACAGTGCAGATCTACAATTTTCATGTTTAATTCCTCGCTATTCGAAAGAGCTTTTTAGACGATGTATTCATGATACATTTTAATGAAACAGGGTAGAGAATGCAATACAATACCTGGAAGTTAAAAGGAAGTCAAAAGAAGTCAAAAGGGACGGTTCTCGTTGACTCCCTGGTGGTGTTCCGGTACAATTTGAAGAATCCGCGCAGGGCAGGAATTTGCGAAGCGCGGAATTATCCGTGGAGCAGCTATGCCAATTACGACCGGCCGCTCGCTTTCATGGAGCTTTCGCTGGTGCGCAGCCTGCCTGGTGGGCAGGCACAGTATGAGGCGTTCATAAACGCCGTCAACGAGGATCTATGCATGGAATACGACAGGCCGCGATACGACGATTCGTGGGCGCTGGATGTGATTCGCAAGCGTCTGGGCGTGAACAGCGGGACAGCATTGCAGGGATTTGAGAGAAGGGAACGCAATGAAGCGTTGCGCAAGCTGAAAAGCGAAGGGCTGACGGTGCGGCAGATTGAACGCTTGACCGGAATTAACCGAAATATAGTCCAGAAGACATGAAAAAGGAGTCAATAAGAACCGTCCCTATTGACTCCGGTGAGACAGGGGGACGGTTCTCTGTCTTAAGACAGAGAACCGTCCTCCTGATTTTTACAGGTATAAGAAAGCATAAACTGCAACAACGATCATTATGACAATACAGATACCTGCAATGATATTTACTACCATGATTTTTCCTTTCTACATTTCAGTTCCCAGATATATTGTCAGGCACATAGACAGAAACGTAATCCAGAAAGCGCTGGCTGCCAGATAGTTGCTGCCATGATCCTTCACAGCAGCCATCGACAAAATAAACGCAGCGAAGCACAGCCATGTACCGGCGGTAAAGGTTCCAAAAACAAGTGCTTTTGAGAGAAAACCTGCGAGTATTCCAACGGCAGCCATGACCAGTGTCAGGATACCAATCATATTTTTCTTTTTATCATCCATAATACTTCTCCCGTTTTATAATTTTCAGAGAGACAGAGAAGTGTCTCCTGCCTCATTGAGACAGAGAACCGGCATCTGTTTCTCATTCCGGCGAGATAAAGAACCGACATCTGTCTCATTTCAGTGAGATAAAGAACCGGCATCTGTCTCATTCCAGTAAGATAAAGAACCGACATCTGTCTCATTCCAGTAAGATAAAGAACCGGCATCTGCCTCATTCCAGTGAGACAGAGAACCGTCCCCTGTCTCAGGAATCTATCTCATTCCGGTAAGACAAAGAACCGTCCCCTGTCTCATTTTAAGACAGAGAACCGTCCCCTGTCTTATTTCATAAGAAGATGCGGCAGCCAGAGGCTGATTCCCGGAACGAAAGTGATCAGCAGGAGTGAGATAAGCATGCAAAGATAGAACGGGACAGTTGCTTTTACCACTTTCTCCATGGGGAGCTTTGCCACGGCAGAGCCGATAAACAGAACGGCACCGACGGGGGGTGTCAGAAGACCGATTCCGCAGTTGAGTACCATTATAATTCCGAACTGGATCGGGTCGATACCGATCGAAGTCGCAACCGGAAGAAGGATCGGTGTAGCAATCAGGATGATCGGAGCCATATCCATAATACACCCCAGCACCAGAAGGATGAGGTTCAGGAGAAGTGCGATCAGGATCCTGTTGTTTGTCACGCTGGTGATTGCGCTGGCTGCAAGGTCCGGCACGTGGAGCAGGGTCAGCAGGTTTCCGAAGATACTGGAGGTGGAGATCAGGATCAGCACGATGGAAAGCGTATCAACGCAGTCTCCAAGAGCATCCCACACACCCTTCCAGGTGATTCCTCTGTAAATGAATACACTGACGAACAGACTGTAGATAACAGCTATCGCAGCTGACTCTGTTGCGGTGAAAACGCCCGCAACAACGCCGACAACAACAATTAGTACGGCGGCCAGCGCCCAGAAGGAAACACTCAGCTGCTTCAGGAGCCTGCCGAGGCTGAAAGGCTCTCCCTTCGGGTAATTGCGTTTTAGGGAGATAATGTAGGATCCAACCATCAGAGAAATGGCAAGGAGCGCTCCGGGAATATATCCCGCCAGGAACAGGGCTCCAACCGAAACACCGCCTGCGCTTGTCGCGTAGATAACCATGTTGTGGCTGGGCGGCACGAGCAGACCCTCAACCGAGGAGGTGATGGTAACTGCCGTGGAGAAATCGGCATCATATCCCTGATCGACCATCATGGGAATGAGGATGGTTCCGAGAGAAGCCGTGTCCGCGGCCGCCGAGCCGGAGATGCCCCCAAAGAAGTAGGAAGCCACGATATTAACCATAGCCATACCGCCGCGCATCCAGCCTACCGCGGAATCCGCCAAAGCGATCAGCTTCTCCGAAATGCCTCCCGAGCCCATCAGAACGCCCATCGTGATGAAGAAGGGCACCGCCATCAGGCTGAAGGAAAAGATTCCCTTGATCATCTGCATCGCAAGGACCGCCAGATGATCTCCTCTGTAAAGCATACAAAGAATAGAAGCGATACCAACCGCATATGCAATCGGAAAACGAAGAAGGATCATGATCAGGAAAGAGATCAGAAGAATTAAGATAGCTGTTGTCTGACTCATGCGTCAGCCTCCTTTCCTCCGAGCAGGAGAATATCATTAACGATCTGTTCAATCTCAAAAATGATCATGATCAGCCCTGCAAGCGGTATAGGATAAAATTTATATTTAATGGTGAGTGTAGGAATACTGGGATAGAATCCTTTTGTGCTCTGGACATACTGCCAGCCATAGATCAGCATGACAAAAGCCAGTGCAAGCACTGCGATATCCGAGATCAGATCCAGTATATGGACCGCCTTCGCGGGAAGATATTTATCAATGGTCGTCATCCGGATATGTGCTTTCCGCCTGATTGCAAGAGCAGCCGACAAAACGGCCATATAGGACATCAGGGTCAGTACGATCTCCTCACTCCAGGATGGGTCCGGAATAAAAGAAACATAACGGCCCAGGATTGACATAGAAGTGATCAGGATGTCCGCGATCAGCAGGAGTTTGCATATGACCATAGTAATCCGGTATATACAGTCATAAAAAACCTTCATTTTTTGCATAATTGTTTTCCTCCATATCTAAAACATCATATTTACCGGAGACAGGTCTTTCAAAACCCGTCCTGATTTTGAATATAATGAATCAGAGTATAGAAGATCGTCAAATGTCTGTTCTGCGACATACAGACATGACAATACCATAAGGCAGAATGCAAGAAAGAAAACGCATTGCACGAAAACAGTTCTTTTGGGCTCTGACGAATATAAGAACCGGGGCGTGTGTTGTCAGCTGCTTTTGCAAAAACCTTAGTAATACGCGGTAGAAGAGCGCACGGGGAGAGGACTTTGGTGGTGCAAAAAAAGACTCCTGTATCCCTGCGGGTGGCATCAGCAGGTATCATCGATCTGTCATCGCCTGCCTGCGCCGGCATCATCCAAAGGCATACTACAAGAAACAGACAGAAAAAGCCCCTGTTTTTCCTGTAATAAAGTTTGTCCATATTCTTTTTTTAATATTCAGATAAAGGAAAAAAGGTCAGAAGATGACAAAGAAAACAGGTAAACAGACCTGAAACGGCCTTTTACCAACGTAAAGAAGACCTGTCACGTGAAGACAGGCGGAAAATATAGGAAATGATATATGTGTGGGAACAGGTCGAAGAAACCCATCGTACAGGGCAGACCCCTGCGTGGGCAGGAATGCTGCAGAATCCCGCGGCGGCTGCCATAAGTGCCATGAGGACCATACGGACGGCAAGGTACCAGGCCTTTGCATTGGCATTGTGAGAATACAGTGACAGCTGATAAAGAGAAAGGAGGGAAACCTCCTCATCCTTAACGGCTTCCAGAGGGTGACTGTCCAAGGTGCCGCTGCGGATCGTCCAGCTGATCGCCGCAGCAGGGCTTTCACAAGAATCCTCGCAGAAGTCTGTCCCGGAAAAAGGCAGCACAAAAACAGCAGCACTGCCAAAAAGCAGCGCCGTGACGAGCACGAAAATAAAAACGGTCCTTACTGCATACTCCGAACAGATACCTGCAGCCTCGAAAACATGTTCAACACGATTCAAAGGTCTTTCTCCCTGGAAATGAATATTTTACAATGTGGCTGTGAAAAAGTAAGACAGGGGACGGTTCTCTGTCTTATTTTCATAAGACAGAGAACCGTCCCCTGTCTTACTTTTTCACAGCCTCAAAACAACTGATATTCTAACATGCAAATATTAAGCAGTCAACACGGATAAAACTCCGAAGAGCAAAACAAGTGCCGTGATATCATTTGGTTCAGGATCCGCAATTATCATTATTGCTGTCTGAACTAAACAGTGGGGTTAAGCATTATCTAAAACTGTCAGGGCATCAGCGCGGCCTCTTGCCGGCGTCCTGCCAGCTTCCTCTCGTCCGCGAGCTTTACAGCATGCCAGGGCATCAGCGCAGCCGCCCGTACCGGCGTCCTGCCAGCTTCCTCTCGTCCGCAAGCTTCACAGCCTGCCAGAGCATCAGCGCAGCCGCTCGTACCGGCGTCCTGCCGGCGTCCTCCCGTCCGCAGGCTTCACAGCCCGTCACTGAAATATCCCGGATGCTCATCATACAGCTCCTGCTTGATATTCCGGAAATGGTTCAGGTGCTTACGTATCAAAGCTGCAGCAAGGTACTCATCCCTTTCTTCGATCGCCTTCAGGATATCCTCATGCTGGCTGATGATCCCCTTAGGCTTCATATAGGTGATGGTAAGGTTCCGCACCCGGTCAAAATGGATCAGCGTCTCCTGGATGAGGTGATAGATCATCTCCTTCCCGGCAATCTCATACAGAAGCCGGTGGAACTGATTGTCAAGCTCCATAAAAGAGATAGTCTCATCCGTGCCTGCGATAAGAGTCCCGGTTTCAGAAAAAAGTGCCTGCTCCTGGAGAGAGGTGCGGAGCTTCAAAAGCCCCGCCTCAGTTACAGTCCTGCACACTTCCTTGATCACTTCACACTCCAGTGTTTCCCTCAGAAAATAGGACTGTTCGACCAGGCGGGAATCAATAAGCGCGATCCGGCTGCCCTTCTGGGGATAGATCTCCACGATATATACCTTGGAGAGCTCAATCAGAGCTTCGCGCACAGGGGTCCGGGAAATGCCGAGTATGGAGGCAAGTTCGTTCTCGCTTACCATACTGCCCGGTTCCAGCTCCAGACGTATGATATTGTCCTTCAGGACGCGAAGCGCATAGTCCCTGCCTGTCTCTCTTGGAAGTCTTTCCAGCATATGCATAGCAATCTCCAATCAGCGATTATTCTTGACGATAGCCTCCCAAAGACCATTTAAGTAGCAGGCACCAAGTGCCCTGTCATATAATCCGTAGCCGGGGCGGCCGACCTCATCCCAGATCATCCGGCCGTGGTCGGGGCGGATGTAAGTATCGGGGCAGGTATCATAGACAGCCTTCATGATCTCATAAAGATCCAGATCTCCGGTTTCGGAAAGGTGGGCTGCTTCGCGGAAATGGTGGAAGCCCAGATATTTTACATTCCTTACATGCAGGCATCCAATCCGGTTCATCTCTCCAAAGTGACGGATAATGGCCGGGATGTCATTGTCCGGGTTGGAGCCAAGGGATCCGGTGCAGAGGCAGATAGTATTGGCCGGGCTGTCATGAAGAGCCACGATCCTGTCAAAATCCTCCTGGCTGTGGGAGATGCGCGGAAGGCCGAAGATAGGCCATGCCGGATCGTCCGGATGAACCGCCATTTTGATCCCGACCTCTTCACAGGTGGGGATGATCCCGTCCAGGAAATACTTATAATTCTCTCTCAGGATATCAGGAGTGACATTCTCATAGGCCTTAAGCGTGTTCTCAAGCTCAGCGAGCCTCTCAGGCTCCCACCCCGGAAGAGAAAACCCATTGGAGTTTTCCGCTGTCCTGCGTACGATCTCCAGAGGTCCCATCTCCCCCAGATCCTTCTCATCAAAGTAAAGGCTGTTGGATCCGTCCTCCGGGATGATCCTGGCAAGATCAGTGCGGAGCCAGTCAAATACGGGCATAAAATTGTACACGATCACCTTGACACCGTATTTTGCCAGGTTCCTGATGGTGATGCAGTAATTCTCAATATACTGGTCTCTGGTAGGGCGTCCCAGCTTAATGTCCTCATGTACATTGACACTCTCGATCACTTCGCACTCAAGGCCTGCTGCGTGAACCTCCTCCACCAGCTTTTTGATCTCATCCTCTTCCCAGACTTCACCGGCTGCTTTATAGTCCAGAAGACCCATGAGTCCGGTCATGCCCGGGATCTGTTTGATCTGTTTCAAAGTAATGTTGTCACTGTTTGAACCATACCAGCGAAATGTCATCTTCATGGGAAAAACCTCACTTTCTTCACATTCTTCATAGGCAATAATCATTAGTAAGTTAAACATATCATAATTCGCAACTGGTATACAAGTAGAAAATAGGGGAATATTTTTGTGGAAATTGAACAAAAACAAAATTACTGATCAGGAAAAAGCACAAAACTTCTTATAATTATGTTTTTAACGTCCGAACCGGCCGCTCGGCATTTTTTGAAGATATTCCTGTATAATTGCACAAAAAAGGAGTCGAAATTTCAGTAAATATTCAGGCTTGCATCCTAGTATACAAGATGATATGTTTAATGTATCATCTGCATTCTGGCAGAATACACGGAAAATCTATTCTAAAAGCAATCAGGAGGGCAAAGTTTAATGAAGGATTTTATGGATCGCGATTTTCTTCTTGAGACAGAAACCGCAAAACATCTTTTTCACACCTATTCGGAGAACCAGCCGCTGGTGGACTATCATTGCCACCTGAATCCGCAGGAGATCTATGAAGACCGCAGATTCGACAATATCGGTGAGGTCTGGCTTGGCGGCAGGAACCCTGACGGATCCTATTTTGGAGATCATTATAAATGGAGGATCATGCGCAGCAACGGTGTTTCCGAGGAGGATGTCACCGGGACAGAGCATCCCTATGAGAGATTTGAGAAATTTGCCGAGGCGCTTGAACTCTGCATCGGCAACCCCATGTATCACTGGTGCAACCTGGAGCTGCGCAAATTCTTCGGCGTGACAAAGCCATTAAGCAAAAAAACTGCCCGGGAGATCTGGGACCAGTGCAATGACAAGCTGAGAAACGATCCGAACTGCAGCGTAAGAGGTCTGATCCGTCAGTCCAACGTAGCCTACATCGGAACCACGGATGACCCGGTCGATACTCTGGAGTGGCATGAGAAGATCGCGGCGGATGAGACCTTTACCACTCTGGTACGTCCGTCCTTCCGCCCGGATAAAGCCATCAATATCAACAAAGCCGGATGGAAAGAGTACATGGACAGGCTGGCCGGGGTGGTCGGTAAGGAACATTTCACCTCCGCCCAGGAAGTGCTGGACGCCATCGTAGACAGGATCCGCTTCTTTAAGGACCATGGATGTGTCGCCAGCGACCACGGCATCGACTACATGATGTTCCGCCCGGCTCCGATGGAGGAAGTGGATGCTGCCTTCAAAAAAGCCATGGCAGGCGAGGAGCTTTCCATTGAGGAAGCTGAAAAATTCCAGACCGCAGTGATGCTGACCCTGGGACGCGCTTATCACAAATATGACATTGTTATGGAGATTCATTACTCCTGTCTCCGGAACGTGAACGAGCGGATGTTCGCAAAAGAGGGTCCTGACACAGGCTTTGATATGATCGCTCAGAACACCTGCGGCGGCAATATCGCGGCGTTTATGTCCGAGCTTGAAAAGACCGGAGAGCTTCCCAAGACCGTGCTCTTCTCCCTGAATCCTGCGGACAACGAGCAGATCGGGACCATCCTGGGATGCTTCCAGTCGGATGAGGTCCCCGGAAAGATCCAGCAGGGTCCCGCCTGGTGGTTCAATGATACAAAGAGCGGCATGGAAGAGCAGATGAAATCCCTGGCAAACCTTGGGATCCTCGGCAATTTCATCGGCATGCTTACCGACTCCCGTTCCTTCCTTTCCTACACCCGCCATGACTACTTCCGCCGGATCATGTGCAACCTAATCGGCAAATGGGTCGAGAACGGTGAATATCCCTGCGATGAAGACGCTCTTAAGAGGATCGTGGAAGGCATCAGCTGCGCAAACGCAATGAGATATTTCGGACTGTAAAAAAAGCAGCACAGTAGTACGGTTATCAATAGCCATTTAGACATGAAAGTGTCTGTATGTCAGATATAACGGCATCAAAACCACCGTGATAGATGAGAATTATAATAGTAACTGTTCATAACAGCCCGAAGCACTTGCTGCCGAGCTGCTGTGTGCCGGTGGCACACGTTTGGCAACGACCGGAGCGGAGCGCAGACCGTATGAACATGATTCAACAGGCAATAATCCCATCGACGAAGGCGATTCGCATGGATTTTTGCCAGTATCTGTTCGGGTTCTGAACAGATACTTATAGCATTCGTATAAAAAACAGAGGGCTTTATTATGAAGAAATTAAGCTATGCAGTACTGGAAGAAATGAACTATGACGGATATCTTCTTAAGGATGCGCCGGAAAAGGTTCTTCAGTTTGGAGAAGGAAATTTCCTTCGGGCTTTTGTAGATTACTTTATTGACTGCATGAACGAGAAGGCCGGCTTTAACGCCAAGGTGTGCGTGGTGCAGCCTATCGCCTATGACGCAAGAGAACGCTTCAAAGTGCAGGACAGCCTCTATACACTGTTCCTCCGGGGGCAGGAGAACGGCGAGAAGGTCAATAAAAAGAGAGTGATCTCCGCTTTAAGCCGTGTGATCAACGCCTATCTGGATTTTGATGAGCTGATGGCCTGCGCGGACAACCCGGACCTTCGGTTTATCACCTCCAACACCACAGAGGCCGGCATCGTCTATGATCCCTCATGTGCGTTTGAGGATAAGCCTGCCGGGAGCTTCCCCGGAAAGCTTACCCAGTTCCTGTACAGGCGCTTTACCAACAGGCTGCCGGGATTTATCATCCTGTCCTGCGAGCTGATCGACCACAACGGGGACGAGCTGAAGCGCTGCGTCCATGAATATGTAAAGCAGTGGGGCCTTGGAGACGAGTTTGACGCCTGGGTAGACGCCGAGAACCTGTTCTGCTCAACGCTTGTAGACCGGATCGTGCCGGGTTATCCGAGGAATGAGGCTGAGGCGATCTGGGAGGAGCTTGGATACGAGGACAACAACCTTGATACCGGCGAGATCTTCGGCGCCTGGGTAATCGAGGGACCCCAGTCCATCAAAGAAGAGCTTCCCTTTGAGAAGGCAGGTCTCCCCATCATGGTGGTGGACGATGTGACGCCTTATAAGCAGAGAAAGGTACGTATCCTGAACGGCGCACACACTTCCTTTGTCCTGGGCGCATACCTGGCAGGACAGGACATTGTCCGTGACTGCATGAAGGACGAAGTTATCAAGGGCTTTATGAACAAGACCCTCTATGACGAGGTTATCCCCACCCTGGATCTGCCGAAGGAGGATCTGCTGGATTTTGCATCGGCGGTGAGCGAGAGGTTTGCGAACCCCTATATCGATCATCAGCTGCTGTCCATCTCCCTCAATTCCACATCCAAGTGGAAAGCCCGCTGCATGCCCTCCGTTCTTGAGTATGTGAAGAGAAACGGCGGCGAACTGCCCGCATGCCTCACCTTCTCCTTTGCGGCTTACATTGACTTCTACCGTGCCGGCAAAGAAAAGGGCGATGGCTGCCTGATCGGCAGAAGAGGCGAAGAGACGTTCGAGATCAAGGATGATCAGTGGGTGCTGGATTTCTACTACGACCATAAGGACGATGACAACAGAACGATCGCAGCCGCAGTGATCGGCAACGAGCAGATGTGGGGAGAAGAATTAAAGGCCCTTCCCGGATTTTATGAAGCGGTCGTTAAATACCTGGATCTTATCGACGAAGCCGGCATGTACGAGGCGATGAAGAGCGTTCAGTGACATACTAAGGAGACAGCATTTGCTGTCATGTATGACAGCAGTAAGCCGGATATATGAAGCATGACAGCAGTAAGTTGGACATCTGCAGCAAACCGGCTGCAGGAAGGAGGAGACAGCTAATGCGGATCGCAGTGATCAATGAGAACAGCCAGGCGGCAAAAAACGCCCTGGTCGTTGACTGCCTGAAAAAAGTGGCAGAGCCGATGGGACACATCGTCGATAATTATGGAATGTATACGCCGGACGACGCCTGCCAGATCACCTATGTAAAAGCCGGCCTTCTGGCAGCGATCCTGATCAATGCCAAAGCCGCTGATTTTATCGTGACGGGCTGCGGCACCGGTGAAGGTGCCATGCTGGCCTGCAACGTGTTTCCAAATGTGCTCTGCGGACATATCGAGGACGTTGAAGACGCCTTCATGTTCGCCCAGATCAATGACGGAAACGCGGTGGCTTTCCCCTTTGCCAAGAAGTTCGGCTGGGGAGGAGAGCTGACGCTAACCTACGCGTTTGAGAAGCTTTTCAGCGCACCCTTCGGCGGCGGCTATCCTCCTGAGAGAGTTGAGCCGGAGCAGAGGAACAAAAAGATCCTGGACAGCGTAAAAGCGGTCACCACAAAGGATATGATGACTATCCTTAAGGAGATCGATCAGGACTTCCTCCGGGAGACTGTGAGCGGTGAAAGGTTTGCGGAGCTCTTTTATCCCAACTGCCAGGTGCCTGAGATCGCAGAGTACCTGAAGAATCTTTAGAACTATTAATATTAAGGGGCAAAAACATGGCCACAGATATTCTGAAAAAATTCTCACTGGAGGGCCGGACAGCTCTCGTGACCGGCGCAGCCTACGGTATCGGGTTTGCCATTGCCGAAGGGCTTGCATCGGCCGGTGCCAGGATCGCCTTTAACTGCAGGGACCGGGAGCATCTGGAGACTGCACTTGAGTCCTATGAATCAAAAGGAATTGATGCCCGCGGCTATCTGTGTGATGTGACGGACGAGCAGGCGGTTTCCGCTCTGGTATCGGATATTGAAAAGGATCTGGGTCCGGTGGACATTCTGGTGAACAACGCCGGCATCATAAAAAGGATCCCCATGGTGGAGATGAGCGCGGCGGATTTCCGCGAGGTCGTGGACATTGACCTGACAGCGGCCTTCATTACCAGCAAGGCCGTGCTGCCGGGAATGATGGAAAGAAAGTCCGGAAAGATCATCAACATCTGCTCCATGATGAGCGAGCTTGGGCGGGAGACGGTTTCCGCCTACGCATCGGCCAAAGGCGGGCTTAAGATGCTGACGCGGAACATCGCGTCGGAGTACGGAAAATACAATATCCAGTGCAATGCCATAGGCCCGGGCTATATAGCCACCCCGCAGACGGCTCCGCTCCGGGAGCGGGGTGCGGACGGAACAAGGCATCCTTTTGACAGCTTCATCATAGCCAAGACTCCGGCGGAGCGGTGGGGCGACCCTGAGGACCTGATGGGGGCTGCGGTGTTTCTGGCATCCGGGGCTTCGGATTTTGTGAACGGCCATATCCTGTATGTGGACGGCGGCATCCTTTCTTATATAGGACGCCAGCCGTAAGGAACCGGTGAAAAATAACATATGCAGATGACGCAGGATTCGCACTCATATGCACTGGTTATTTTTGGGCAGTTCCTAAGGCATAAGGCTGCGAAAGGAGACAAAGTATGGTGCCTTGCGGGCACCAGTAAGTCGAGCACCTGAAAAGTGATTTCAGGGAGGAGCGTTAAAATGTTCGGATATAATAAAGATGCGCATCCGACGCCCTGCGAACCGGGCGTGACCCGCAGGATCCTCTGCTACAGCGATAATCTGATGATGTGCGAGATCTCGTTTGAGACAGGAGCGAAGGGCAATTTTCACACCCACGTGCACGAACAGATCACATATATAGCAGAGGGATGTTTTTCCTTTACCATTGCAGGCGAGACCCGCGTGGTGGAAAAAGGGGACAGCGTGTATATGCCTTCAGGTGCGGAGCATGGCGTTACGTGCCTTGAGAAGGGCAAACTTGTAGATGTCTTTTCTCCGAAGAGAGAAGATTTTTTATAAACATCAGCGCTGTATGAATCATTCAGGATTGTGAATGAAAATGCATACATTTCAGATAATCCGGAATGATTCACCGGGCGGACATGACACGAAGCGTCTCAGATCGCCCCAAATGAAGAATGCAAAGCAAATCATAAGAAAAAAGAGAATAAAGTAAAAGCAGCAAAAAGGAGGAATGCAGCATGAGCACAATTATCGAGCAGTTCCGTAAGATCGGTATCATCCCTGTGGTGGTGCTGGATGACGCAAAGGACGCTTCTCCCCTGGCAAAGGCCCTGTGTGAAGGCGGACTTCCCTGCGCGGAGGTGACCTTCCGTACAGCGGCGGCTGAGGAGGCCATCCGCATTATGAGCAGCGAGTTTCCGGAGATGCTGGTCGGCGCCGGGACGGTGCTCACCACAGAGCAGGTGGACCGTGCGGTGAACGCCGGCGCAAAGTTTATCGTAAGCCCCGGCCTCAACCCGAAGATCGTAAAATACTGCCAGGAAAAGAATATCCCCATTACGCCGGGAATCCAGACGCCCACCGAGATCGAGGCGGCACTGGAGCTTGGCCTTACGACCCTCAAATTCTTCCCGGCTGAGCCTGCCGGCGGACTGAAGATGATCAAAGCCATCGCGGCTCCCTATGTGGATGTTTCCTTTATGCCTACAGGCGGCATCAGCGAGAGCAATGTAAGAGAGTATCTGGCCTACAACCGGATCGTAGCATGCGGCGGAAGCTGGATGGTCAAGAAGGAACTGGTAGCGAACGGCGAATTTGACAAGATCCGCGACATGGTTGCGGAAGCGGCCGCGATAGTGAAAGAGATGAGGGGGTAATTACTATGAAGCTGGATATCAGACCCGCAAGCGAGTGCAAATACGATGCCGTGAGCCTTGGTGAAGTAATGCTCAGACTGGATCCCGGTGAAGGCAGGATCCGCACAGCCCGTTCCTTCCGTGCCTGGGAGGGCGGCGGAGAGTACAATGTCGTCCGCGGACTCAGAAGATGCTTTGGTCTTCGGACCGCAGTCCTCACCGCTTTTGCGGATAATGAAGTAGGCAAGCTCATGGAGGACTTCATCCTTCAGGGCGGCGTTGACACTTCCTACATTAAGTGGATGAAGACCGACGGGATCGGCCGTGTCTGCCGCAACGGAATCAACTTTACCGAGAGAGGCTTCGGAATCCGCGGCGCCATCGGCTGCTCCGACCGCGCCAATACCGCGATCTCCAAGGCAAAACCTGAGGACTTCGATCTGGAGGAACTGTTCGGACGCTGCGGAGTCCGCTGGCTGCACACAGGCGGGATCTATGCAGCTCTTTCAGAACAGTCCAGCGAGACCGTCATCGAAGTGATCAAAACAGCAAAGAAATACGGAACCATGGTTTCCTACGATCTGAACTATCGTCCATCAATGTGGAGCGCCATCGGCGGCAAGGAGAAGGCTCAGCAGGTCAACAAAGAGATCGCTGGCTATGTGGATGTCATGATCGGCAACGAGGAGGACTTCACAGCCTGCCTTGGCCTGGAGATCGAGGGCAACGATGAGAACCTTAAGACCCTCAACCTGGACGGTTACAAGAAGATGATCGGCAATGCCGCAAAAATCTATCCTAACTTTAAGGTGGTTGCAACAACGCTCCGTACCGTTAAGACCGCGACAGTCAATGACTGGAGCGCAATCTGCTGGGCGGACGGCGAGATCTACAAGGCAAATGAGTATCAGGGCCTGGAGATCATGGACCGCGTAGGCGGCGGAGACTCCTTTGCATCCGGCCTGATCTTCGGCCTGATGGAGACCGGCGACCCGCTGCAGGCTGTTAACTACGGCGCGGCGCACGGTGCCCTTGCGATGACCACACCGGGCGACACCACGATGGCCAGCAGATCCGAGGTTGAAGCTGTCATGAGCGGCGCAGGAGCCCGGGTTAAGAGATAAGGAGAAATTTCATGAAGCTTAGTAATGCAGGTATCAAAGACAGAAAGGCATGGGAAGCTGCGGGCTACGCGCTTCCGGAATATGACAGGGCTGCGGTACGCGAAAAAACCCTGGCTGCCCCGAGATGGATCCACTTTGGAGCCGGCAATATCTTCCGCGCGTTCCAGGCCAACGTTCTTCAGCAGCTGCTGAACCGGGGCGAGACCGACACAGGCCTCCTGGTGGCAGAGGGCTTTGACTATGAGATCATCGAGAAGCTTAATAAAAAGGTGGACGACCTCAGCATCCTGGTCACCCTGAAGGCCGACGGGAATGTGGAAAAGACCGTGGTAGGGAGCATTGTGGATTCCTTCGTGCTGGACCGCGAGGCTCCGGAGGATTTTGATGCCCTTAAGGCTGTGTTTGAAAATCCGTCCCTGCAGATGGCAAGCTTTACCATCACCGAAAAGGGTTACGCTCTTTCAGGTCCGGATGGAAAGATCTTTCCGGCGATCGAGCAGGACTTTGCCGCAGGCCCCGATAAAGCCTGCTCCTACCTTGGCAAGGTGGTATCGCTCCTCTACAGCAGATTTCAGGCGGGCGCTCTTCCCATCGCCATGGTGAGCATGGACAACTGCTCGCACAACGGCGACAAGGTATATGCCGCAGTGAACGGTTTCGCAAAAGCCTGGTTTGAGAACGGCCTGGTGAGCGAGGACTTTGTTAAATATGTGAATGATCCTGACAAGGTTGCCTATCCCTGGAGCATGATCGACAAGATCACACCCAGACCTGACGCCAAGGTGACAGAGATCCTGAAGGCGGACGGCGTGGAGGATCTGGATCTTATAGTGACCTCCAAAAAGACCTTCCTTTCACAGTTTGTCAATGCAGAGGAAGCACAGTACCTGATCATTCAGGACTGGTTTCCGAACGGAAAGCTTCCGCTTGACAAGGCGGGCATAATCTATACCGACCGCGAGACCGTGGATAAGGTGGAAAAAATGAAGGTCTGCACCTGCCTGAATCCGGTGCACACTTCACTTGCGGTATTCGGGTGCCTGTTGGGATACGACCTGATAGCGGCAGAGATGAAGGACGATCTGCTTAACAGACTGGCATACCGCGTAGGTGAGACCGAAGGACTTCCTGTGGTTGTAGATCCCGGGATCATCCGCCCGGTGGATTTCCTTACGGAGGTCCTGACAAAGAGGATACCCAATCCGTTTATGCCGGATACTCCGCAGCGTATCGCGTGCGACACCTCCCAGAAGCTTCCGATCCGTTTTGGCGAGACCATCAAGGCCTACAAGGCATCGGATCCTTCCAGGCTTGCTGAACTGAAGGCGGTTCCGCTGGTATTTGCGGGGTGGCTCAGGTACCTCCTGGCAGTGGATGACAGCGGGAAAGAGTTTGAGCTGAGCCCGGATCCCATGCTGGATTATCTGGAGGAACAGATGAAGGATGTGCGTCTCGGTGAGACGGACGGCCTGGAGGAGAAGATCCGTCCGCTGCTTCAGAATGCGTCCATCTTCGGCATCGACCTTTATGAAGCCGGAATGGCAGGCCGCGTTGTCGGCTATCTTGCAGAGATGCTGGAAGGCGAAGGGGCAGTGCGGAAGACGCTTGAAAAGTACATCTGATGCAGCTGCTCAGTTTTGAACAGATACCATCTGTTATGTACAAAGCTGTTCTACGATTATAGATTTAAAGGAAAGAAAATATGGCGAATGTAATTCGGATCCATGAAAATGACAATGTGGCTGTAGCACTTTCGCCTGTTGCTGCAGGGGAACAGATTACGGCCGGCGGCATAACGGTCACTGCGCTTGAGGATATCCCCCAGGGCCACAAGATTGCTCTTACGGACATCGGAGAAGGGGAAAATGTAATTAAATACGGCTTCCCCATCGGCCATGTCGTGTCGGACGCGAAGGCCGGCAGCTGGATGCACACCCACAATGTGAAGACAAATCTGGAGGGCGAGATCGATTACACGTACCAGCCCAGGATCAAAAAGCTGGATATGCATGAGCCGGCAGAATTTATGGGCTATCAGAGGAAGGACGGCCGCTCGGCCATCCGGAACGAGATCTGGATCATCCCCACTGTGGGCTGTGTGAACGGTGTGGTCAAAACGCTCGTAGAAAAAAACCAGGATCTGGTGACCGGATCGGTGGATGGTATCTACGCTTTTACCCATCCCTTTGGCTGTTCCCAGACCGGGGCGGACCACGCCCAGACCCGCAAGCTTCTGGGTGCCCTTGTGAATCATCCGAACGCAGGCGCGGTCCTTGTGGTGAGCCTTGGATGTGAGAATCTGACCCACGAACAGTTCCTGGAGGAGCTGGGAGAGTTTGACACCGACCGGGTGAAATTCCTCACCTGTCAGGAAGTGACGGACGAGTTTGAAGCCGGACGGGAGCTTCTTAAGGAATGCGCGGCATATGCTTCTCAGTTTGAGAGAAAGCCTCTGCCGGCCAGCTCTCTGGTTGTCGGAATGAAATGCGGCGGGAGCGACGGACTTTCCGGTATCACCGCGAACCCTGCTGTGGGAGCATTCAGCGATATGCTCTGCTCCCAGGGCGGCACTACGATCCTCACGGAGGTCCCGGAGATGTTCGGCGCCGAGGGGATGCTGCTGAACCGCTGCATCAGTCCGGATGTGTTTGACAAGGCCGTACATATGCTGAACGGCTTCAAGCACTACTTTATCAGCCACAATGAGGTGGTGTACGATAACCCGAGCCCGGGCAACAAAAAGGGCGGGATCACCACGCTGGAAGACAAGAGCTGCGGATGCGTACAGAAGGGCGGAAGCGCGCCCATCATGGATGTGCTTGGCTATGCGGACCAGGTAAAGACAAAGGGACTCAACATGCTCTATGGCCCCGGCAATGATCTGGTATCCGCTACAGCGCTTACAGCGGCAGGGTGCCATATGGTGCTCTTCACCACAGGACGCGGGACGCCCTTCGGAGCGCCGGCCCCAACGGTCAAGATTGCCACAAACAGCGCACTTTACAATAAAAAAACAGGCTGGATGGATTTTAATGCAGGGACGATTGCGGAGGGTGAGCCCATTCAAGGCGCAGCTGCAAGACTCTTTGACCTGGTGCTGGAGACAGCCTCGGGCAAAAAGACCTGCTCCGAAAAACAGGGCTACAGGGAGATTTCCATTTTCAAGGACGGAGTAGTTCTGTAGATGGAATGATGACCAACTTTTACAATATTCTGTGTAATCCGTGACAGGATATTGCCAATCTCTGCCTCACAGGAATCAGGTTTATAACAAATATCGTACAATAAAAGACAGAGATTGTTGCAAATAACTGTGGATTATGATAGAATAAGTTCATTGAAGTTATCCGGCATTAAAGCCGGGTGATGATACAATTTACACTAACATTATATCTTCAGGAGGACAAGTTTATGAAGAAAGGATTAAGTTTAGTACTCAGCATGTCAATGGCAGCTATGCTTACCTGCGGCTTTTCCGGTGCAGCAATGGCAGAGGATCTCCCGGATGCTTCCGGCGATCCGGAGGTAACCCTGGTATTTGCAGAGGTTAACCCGCTTGACACTATCATCGGACAGTTCGATGAGAAGTTTGCTGAGGAAGTTGAAAAGCTTTCCGGCGGATCCATCAAGATCGACATGCAGGCTTCCGGCGTTCTCGGCGCTGAGGGAGATTTCCTTGAGGATATGACCAGCGGCTTCGGCTCCATCGACATGGCTCGTATCTCCGTTTCCACCCTGACAACCTACAACACCCCGAAGGCTGCGCTTCTTGCCCTTCCGTTCGCATTCCAGAACCATGATCATTTCTGGAACTTCGCAGAGAGCGATGCAGCTGAAGAGTGCCTTGCAGAGGCTGAAGAGCTTGGAATCGGCGTCCGCGGCATCTGCTACGGCGAGGAAGGCTTCCGTCATATGTTCTTCAACAAGGAAGTTACCGATCTGGCCGGCTTCCAGGGCCTGAAGATCCGTGTTTCCACTGACCCGACCATGGTTGCCATGATCAATGCTTTCGGCGCAAATGCTACAGTTGTTGCTTACGGCGAGCTGTATCAGTCTCTTGACAGCGGCGTTGTTGACGGCGCTGAGAACCCGCTGAACAACTACAAGCTGAACTCCTTCTATCAGGTAGCTCCGTGGCTGGTTATGACCGGACATCAGCTGGGCGTATCCGAGCTGATCATTACCGACAATGCATGGGATTCCATGACCGACGCACAGCATGAGTGCATTTATGCTGCTGCCAAGATCGCTCAGGACTATGATCATCAGATCGTAGAAGAAGGCGAAGCTGCTTCTCTGGACGAGCTGAAAGAACTCGGCGTTACCGTCACAGAAGTTGAAGACAAGACACCGTGGACCGATGCAGTTGCAGATCTTATCGCAGAGAAGACCGCTGACAATGCTGACCTGTGGCAGGCAATTCAGGACTGCAATCAGTAACTGGCAAGGATCCGTTACAGGAATACAGTTCACTTAAAACAATGAAAAAGGGCACCGGGAGCATGTAAGGTGCTTCCGGCGCCTTTTTCTATGAATAATACGCTCCCCTGAGCCTGCAGGAAAAGGCTCTGTGGAAACGTTTATTTATCTGATCTGACTGATGCAAACCTACGGATCATGAGGAGAAAATGAGATGCAGGGAATGAAAAAATTCTATGATGTTATTTACAAGATCGTGATGGTTGTCTGCAAGCTCCTGCTGATTGGAGATATCCTGATCACGTCCATGGCTATTCTTGGCCGTTATGTTCCTTTCATTCCGGATCCTTCCTGGAGTGAGGAAATTGTTCTGACACTGATGTCCTATATGGCGGTTCTGTCTGCTGCTCTTGCGATCAGGCGTAAAGCCCATATCAGGATGACAAGCTTTGATAAGTATCTTCCGAAGAAGCTGCTTCAGGTGATGGATCTGGTTGCGGATCTGGCGGTTATGGCACTGGCGGTTGTCATGCTGGTCTACGGCTGGCAGTATGTCCAGAGCACAAAGGGATTCTATCCAAGTATTCCGACACTCACCATCAAGTATAAATTCTACCCGATCCCGCTTGCGGGTCTGGTAATGATTCTGTTTGAGATTGAACAGCTTGTGAATGATATTCTTCTTATTGCAGGAAAGGAGGCAAACGCATGAATCAGACAACAGCAATCTTAATTCTTCTGATCTCCTTCCTGGTTATGATCGTTCTTCGCTTCCCGATCGCATACGCGGTTGCGATCGCCTCTATCCTCTGTATGCTTTACAGGGGAGATCATCTGGCTGTTCTCGCGATGCAGATGATCAAAGGTATCTTTTCCTTCAGCCTGATGGCGGTGCCGTTCTTCATCACGATGGGCGTTCTGATGGGCTCGGGAGGTATCTCGGAAAAACTGATAGCGCTGGCGGATTCGGCGGTAGGCTGGATGCGCGGCGGTATGGCCATGGTTAATATCGTGGCTTCCTACTTCTTCGGCGGCATCTCCGGTTCTGCGGCGGCTGATACAGCTTCCCTCGGAACCATCCTGATCCCGATGATGGTCGATCAGGGCTACGACGGAGACTTCTCCACAGCAGTTACCATCACCTCCTCGGTTGAGGGTCTGCTTGTACCGCCAAGCCACAACATGGTTATCTACGCGACAAGCGCCGGCGGCGTTTCCGTAGGGGCTCTGTTCCTTGCGGGCTATGTTCCCGGAGCTCTTCTTGCCGTTTCCCTGATGGTGGGATCCTATATTATTTCCGTAAAGCGCAATTACCCCAAAGGACAGCCCTTCAGCATCGGACGTCTTCTGAAGCAGCTGAGCGTATCCTTCTGGGCGCTGGCAGCGGTATTGATCGTTGTTGTCGGCGTTGTAGCTGGTGTCTTTACAGCAACTGAATCAGCTGCGATCGCTGTTATCTACAGCCTGATCGTCAGTGTGTTCATCTACAGAGGAATTACCTGGAAGGGTGTGTGGGATGCCCTTGGTGACTGCGTTGATACGCTTTCCATCGTGCTGATCCTGATTTCCACCTCCAGTATCTTCGGAAACCTGCTGACTCTGCTGCATGTGCCGGATCTGGCGGCCAACGCCATCACCAGCGTTACAAGCAACCCGATCCTGATCGCGCTTCTTCTGAACCTCATTCTTCTGGTTCTTGGCTGCGTTATGGATATGGCTCCGATCATCCTGATCGCTACGCCGATCCTTCTTCCGGTTGCTACTTCAATTGGCATTAACCCGATTCAGTTCGGTATCATGATGATCCTTAACTGCGGTATCGGCCTTCTGACACCACCTGTCGGAAGCGTTCTGTTTATCGGCTCCGCCGTGGCGAAACTGCCGATGGAGAAGGTTGTAAAGGCAACACTTCCTTTCTACCTTTGCATGATCGTGTCTCTGCTGCTGTTAACCTTCATCCCGCAGATCAGTCTGTGGCTGCCGACACTTCTGGGTCAGGTAGTATAAGCATCAAAAAGACAACACCGCAGGTGGCATATGGCTATGTCTTCTGCGGTGTTTCTGGACTGTGGTAACTGAAAATGGATAATCTAAAAAATATTCTGATCATAGTGCTGGCCGTGCTGACAGGCTATGTGATATCCCGTGCTCTTTCAGGGAACGGGAAGGGAAATAAAATACTGCACAGAGTGTTCGGGACTCTCCCCGGAGATGCCAGGAGGGCAAAAAGGGCAGCCGAGCGTGAGGAGAAAAAAAAAGCCCGGGAAGCAGAGAAGAACAGCAGCCGGAACGATGTGCTGGATCTGGTTTCCATGCTTCTTTCTACCGCAAGGCAGATCGGGGGAAACCTGGTTTACCCCGGCGCGCTGACGGACGGCGTACATCAGACCTCACTGATCGGAATCCTGGTCACAAAGAGGAGGATCATCGGCATCAACGTGTTCGGATTCGGCGGAAATGTGCAGGCCGACCGGGAGACCGGTCCCTGGAAACAGACCATGAACGGGGAGACAAAACAGATCCCCAACCCGCTGGAACGCTGCCAGGAGCAGAAAAAACAGCTGGAAGGGATCCTCGAATCGGCAGGTCTTTCGGAAATACCGGTAACTGTGCTGCCGGTTTTTACAAGCAAAACCGTCGTCCTTACAGGCTATTTAAAGGGCCGCTGCTACAGGTCAGATGATCTGAAGGATACCCTGACCCGCGAAGAATACGCAGGAGACGGTCCCGTAGCGGTAAAGGAGACCGGGAAGAAGCTGCAGGCGATGATGCCGCAGAAGGACAAGAAGCGCTGAGGACTTTCCTGCGGCGGCTTCTCCTGCCGGATATCCATGCTTTTGACTTATCAGCCGGAAGGAGACAAAGTATGATGCCCCGAAGGACAACAGTAAGTCGGCATCTGAAAGTGCTTTCAGGGAGGAGACAAAGTATGGTGCCGCGCTGGACACCAGTAAGTCGGCATCTGAAGGTGCTTTCAGGGAGGAGGAATGATAACATGATCTATGGAAACATCAACAGTCCCATGTTTGAGGAGCAGGCAGGAATCCTGCCTCCACTGCTGGGAGAGGTTCTGCGGTTTCTGAAAGAAACAGACCTTGCATCCCACGAGCCGGGAGTCTTTGATCTGGAACTGTCAGGGGAAAAACTGATACTGCAGGTGCTGGATCTTGTTACATCTCCAAGGGAAGCACTCCGCCCGGAGATTCATGTGAAAAATGTGGATGTCCAGTTTCTGGCATCCGGAGGTCCTGAGCGGGCCGGCTTTGACTCTCTGGGAAGGAAAGAGCGTCCCGTGAGCGAGGATCTGCTCACAACGCCCCGGGATATCCTTTTCTATGAGGATACGGGGGATAAGACTGAGGGAAGCCTTTACATGGAGCCCGGGACCTATGCCATGTATTTTCCATGGGATGTGCACATTCCGGCGGTATCTGCAGAGGGAAAGGCCGCGTCCATCCGGAAAATAGTCGTCAAGGTTCCGCTTAAGGCACTCATGAAATAAACGTTACTGTTCACAGCCCAGCCGCAAGCGGCTGGGTCTGAGCCCTCAATTCGGAATCTCGCCCTTGTGGGCTTCATCGCTGCTTCGCAGCTGGATTCCTCATGTAGGGCTCAGACCCTGTAAGTAAATTTACTCTGCCCTGCTCTGCTCATGCAAGCATGGCAGAGCAGGGCAGAGTAAATTTACTTACGGCCGTGAATAGTATCATAAATCGGCCTGACAGGCAGGAGGACAAGTATGTTTGCTTCAAATCTCAGTATTGCAGAAAAATATGACTATCAGAACGAACGGTTCCGTAAAGCCTACAAGTGGCTGAGGGAAAATGATCCCACAAAGCTGGAATGCGGAAAATACCAGATCGACGGGGACGACGTGTACGCGATGGTTCAGTCCTATGATACACAGCCCCAGGAAAACCGCCGTTTTGAGACACATGAAAAGTATTTTGACATTCAGTATGTGGCAGAAGGCATTGAGAAGTTTGGAGTCCGCAGTGCAGAGGGTCTGGTTCCGGAAGAACGGATTCCCGAAAATGACCTGATCTTTTATGAAAAGACCGATTCGGCCGGATGGCTGATCCTTCATCCGGGCGACATGGTCGTTGTTGCGCCGGAGGACGCCCACTGTCCGCAGTGCATGGCGGGGGATGCCCCCTGCAGAATCCGCAAGGTAGTTGTTAAAGTAAGAGTTTGAGTTTCACATTTAATCATTTTATATTTAAGAGAGGAGAAAAACTATGGGACCAGTTTATGATTTTGGCAATGGATTACGTCTGGTTGATCTTTCCAAGCTGATCGATCCTGCAACCGAGACCAGAAGATGCAGCCTGCACCGCTTCAACACCGGCGGCCCGATTCCGGATTTTCACACCAATTTTGACATAATGAGTCATCTGGGTACGCATGCAGAGTGTCCGTATCATCATGACGACAACTGGCCGGATGTAACATCAGTACCGCTTACCACATTTGTGGGCCGCGGTGTATATGTGGACTTTAAAGAGAGCTGCGCTCCCAACAGCCATATAACAAAAGCAGATCTTGACAGAGAAGCCGGAAAAGTAAAAGAAGGGGACATCGTCATCATCGACTCTTCCTATAAGCTGAATCCTTTTACATCGGACACAAATACTGAAAAGGATAAGAGGCTCTTTGTTAATGCTGAAACAGCTGAATGGTTCAGGGAGAAGAAGGTCAAAGCGGTAGGCTTTGGTGACGGCGTTTCCATCGAGAACTGCAACGAGGACGTCAAGCCCTTCCATGATATCCTTCTGGCTGAGAATATCGTGTTCATCGAAGTACTTAAGAATCTCGAGTACCTTGAGAAGGATGTCTTCTTTATGTCCTTCTCCCCGCTGCCCATAAAAGGTCTGGATTCCAGCCCCGTACGTGCGTATGCGCTGGAAGGCATCGCGGAGTTTTCCTGAAAACAGCTGGTGCATTAAAAGGCTTCAATCCTGAAGAACTGGGAAGGAGACTGATTACATATGAAAATAGCAGTCATCGGCGCAGGTGCAATGGGCTCCATCTACGGAGGACATCTGTCGCTTCATAATGAAGTGTATCTTGTGGATACAAATCCGGATGTGGTCCGTACCATCAACGAAAAAGGGATCACACTGGAGGAGAACGGAGAGGATCACATCTATCATCCTAAAGCAGTGACGGATACTGCCGGTCTTCCGGAGATGGATCTTGTAATTCTCTTTGTAAAGGCACTTTTCTCACATGCAGCACTTGCTTCGAACCGCCGCCTGATCGGCAGGGACACTTATCTGCTGACGCTGCAGAACGGCTCCGGGCATGAGGATATCCTGGGAGAGTTTGTCCCGGAGGATCATATCATTATCGGAACTACGGAGGATCAGGGAACCATTCTTGGAATGGCGCATATAAGGCACGGCGGGACCGGCGGAACAAACCTTGGCATGTTAAAGCCTGATACTGAGGGGATGCTTGATAAGGTAAAAGAAACCATGGACGCATGCGGCTTCCGTGCGAAGGTTCATGAGAATATCCAGCAGCTGATCTGGAACAAGCTTTTTGTCAATGTGGCACTCAGTGCAGTCACGGTAGTCCTGAATGTGAAGATGGGCTATATCGCCGAAAACGCCCACGCGTCCGCCATGTCCGCGCAGCTTCTGCATGAAGCGGTCACAGTCGCACAGGCCCTTGGCCTTGAGGCGGATGAAGCGCATCTGCTGCAGGAGATCCGGGAGACCTCCATGCGGGTGCCGGAAGGAGTAACCTCTATCTGTGCCGATCTTTCAAACGGACGAAGGACCGAAGTGGACACTATAAGCGGCTCCGTGATACGTGCAGCCAAAAAAGTCGGCGTTCCGGTACCTGCCCATGAGTTCCTGGTGAACATGGTGCATGCCATGGAAGAGCGCGCTCTGTAAAAGGCCGGATAGATTTATGCCTTTTATTCCGGCATAGATGTTTCCACGGTCGATTTCCGCAGGTTGTAAAAGGCCGGATAGATTTATGCCCTTTATTACGGCATAGATGTTCCCGTGGTCGATTTCAGCAGGTTGTAAAAGACCGGATAGATTTGCGTTTTTAATTTGCCGGGCAGTTTTCTGCCCGGCATTGAGGTTTAGAGATGAAAGAACAAGTAAGAGACAGGATGCTGATGAGCGGATGTGAGGGCGAGGAAAACGGATACAATACACAGCTATTGTATTTTACCTGCTCGCCGCTGACCGTGGACGACAGGTATCTTTTTCTTATAACGGATAAGGGAGGCTCACCGAATGTCTGTGTGCGGGACCTTGTGACAGGAGAGGAAAAGATTCTGACAGATAATCAGGATGGCGTAATGAAATGCTACGTGTATTTTGACTGTCAGCCGGGCAGAGGGCTCAGCAAGGCATCGGTATGCCTGGATACGGAAAGGGCCATTGCCTATTATATCCGGGACAACCGGATCTGCCGGGTAAACCTTGACGGAGAGGAGAAAATACTGGCAGAGGTGCCCGAGGACCGGGTTACAGCTTTCACACATGTATCCAGTGATGGGCGTTTTCTGTGCGTCCCCATGACGGATGACAGGGCGCTGGACTATGATCCCGAGACCGAGGGAAGCGGCCTGGACCGGCGGCCGGTCTACGATATCGACGGCCGTGTGCAGGAGGAAGGACTCTCAAGCTGGCTCTGTGTATATGATACAGAAAGCGGAAGGCTTCTCTATGAGAAGGAAATTCCCCGATGCTGGATCACCCATGTCCAGTTTAATCCTGCCGATCCGGAGATCATCATGTACAACCATGAGTGGTCCTCCTTTGACTGCGGCATCCGCAGGATCTGGATCTATGATCACCGGAAGGATGACATCATCCGTGTGCGGACGGAAGGGAATGATACCCTGGGAGATACCAGAGGATATCCGAGAAAAGGCGGCGACTGGGTCTGCCATGAGATGTGGAGCGATGACGGAAAGATCATCATTTACCACGGCGGCTACGAGGATGGACCGGCCATGGTCGGCCGCTTTGAACTGTCCACCGGGCGGTACTGGGAGATTGCGCTGCCGGACGATTACAATGCCTACGGACATTTTACCATGGATCATGATATGAACCTGGTGTGCGACGGGTATTTTAAATTCCCGGAGGATATAAAGATCGTCCGTGAAAACAGCACTGATAACGGGCCGGATCCTCATAAAAAGGATGGAGAGTATATCTGCAAGGTGATACCGGACTGGGATAAGGGCACCCTTAAGTGGATACCTCAGTGCAGGCATGAGAGCGACTGGCTCGGTCAGGACGCCCACCCCCATCCCGTCTACTCCCACGCAGGAGACAGGATCTTCTTCAACTCCCGGAGCGGGAAGTATGTAAAAGTATATTGTATTGAAGTGAAGGAATAAGGGGCTGTGAAAAAAGTCTTACTTTTTTCGCCACCCCTAACCCCTTTTCTTTTAGGCTGATTCGCTCACGCCTTGAAAAAGCTGCACCGAAAGGCGTGGGGGGAAAACGCTCTCAGAGTTGCGAAGTCCGACGTTTTCCCCCCACACCCCCCCCTTTCCCCGGGCAAGCTATTATTAAGACAGGGGACGGTTCTCTGTCTTATTTTCACAGCCCTTTTAATGCGTCCGAATATCATCTGCCTCCCGGAAAAAAACCGGACTGAATGACATTGGAGCAAGCCTCACTATTGTTTATAGATGGTCGGGATATTATCACAGCGCTTTGATCTCTGCCCACACATTGTCATCAACGAAGATGCCAAGTTTGTCGTGTTCTGCGTGGAAGCGTTCGCTGCCTTCTCCCGGAGCGTGAATGCTGCCGCCTCTCTCATCCGGCTCAGCAGATTTAATATACTCCGCAGCACGGCGGATGGTCTCGCGCATTTTATCAGCCTCCATGGTTCTGGAAGGATCAATGACTATCATGATCTGGGAGCATCCTCCGCAGGAACCTTTGGTCGCCGCATTCAGATCAACTGCGCCAACACCATCAGAAAGGATTGAACCGAGAATATCCAGCATAAAAGCAAAAGCCGAACCCTTCCAGTAGCCCATAGGCATGATGCGCATGGATTCCTCAATTGCGCCCGGGTCGTCCGTCACATTGCCGTCCTTGTCAAAGCCACCCGGGAAAGGAAGCTTTTTGCCGGCAAGCCTTGTAACCTGAAGCTTTCCGTAGGCGTACTGGCTCATGGCCATATCCATCAGGCAGATAGAATCCTCTGTCTGGCCGGGGCATGCCATCACATAGGGGTTATTTCCAAGACGGGTCTCCTTAGCGCCCCACGGAGGCATGCAGGCCTCGGTGTTGGTCCACATGATAGCTGCATAACCCTTCTGGGCAACATATTTGCCGTACGTGCCGCCCCGCATCCAGTGGGTGGTGTTCTTAAGTGCAGCCATACCGATGCCGTACTTGTCGGCCATCGCCATAGCGTGATCCGCCGCAAACAGGGCGTTGGTGATCCCGGGTCCAAGGTTTCCGTTGATCACCTGGATCGCGCCGCAGTCCTTCTCAACCACCGGCTCTGCGTTGGGATCGACCCAGCCCTTCTGCAGATAATCTACAAATCTTGTTACCCTGTTTACACCGTGGGAATAAATACCGTCATAGGTGGATTCAGTGTGGATCTGCGCGCAGATATCCGCCTTATCCTCCGGCATGCCGTTTTTTACAAAAACTCTTTTGATCTCTGCCTTCAGTTCTTCAAATGAAACTCTCATGTGCTGTCTCCTTTTTTATTAAAAAGTAAAAACGATCTTACGGATGGACGGGTCTCTGGAATCGTTAAAATCAAATGCCTTCTGCGCATCCAGGAAATGGAAGGTATGAGAGATCTTGTGGTCAAGATCAAGCTTCCCATCATTGATCAGATCTATGGCGGTCTGGAATTTTCTGTTCTGAAGTCTGGAGCCCCGGATATCCAGCTCCTTGGAGGTGATGCCGAACTGTGTCACCTCGGTGGGCGCTACGGAGAAGCCCATGGTGATAACCCTTCCGGCGTTTCCGGTAACCCTGATCAGCGTGCCCAGCGAATCCTTTGTGCAGGCACAGTCGATTGAGAGGGTAGGGCCGTAGGCGTCCGTGGTGATCTCTTTAAGTCTTGCGTCGAGATCTTCCTTCAGAAGGTTGATGGCGTAATCTGCTCCGGCATCCAGTGCTTCCTGCAGCTTGTCGTCCACTACGTCTGCTACGATGATTTTGGCTCCGCTGAGCTTTGCGATGCTGAGCATCCGCGAGCCGAGAGCTCCTACGCCCATGATCAGCACTTCATCCTCAGCAGATATTTCAGCCCTGCTGCAGGCCTGGATGGCGATCGTTGTGGGCTCGATAAGTACAGCATCCTCATACCGGAGCTGATCCGGCAGCAGATAGCAGTCGGTATCCGGCACGGCCATGTACTCCCGGTAGCCGCCGTCAATATGGACGCCGCGTACCGCCAGGTTCTGGCATACGTTGGGACGCCCGTGCCTGCAGGCGTAGCAGTGGCCGCAGGCCGTCACCTGATCGATGATCACCCTGTCGCCGACCTTTACTTTTTTAGCGGTGTCTGCTGTTTCAACAACTTCGCCGACCATCTCATGGCCAATTACACGCGGGTAGGTTGCGGCAGCGTTGGTTCCATGATAGATCCCTACATCCGAGCCGCAGATCCCGGCGGCTTTGATCTTAACCAGTACATTGTTTTTTTCATCGACCACAGGTTTATCCATCTCGATGATTTGCAGTTCATTGGGCTTTACAATCTGCACAGCTTTAATTTTTTCAGACATGTATTTCTCCTTTTTGTGCAAAACCTCTGTGTTCTGATTCGGATTATAATACAATGGTAATTATACTCCGGATTAGGCAAAAAGTACACCGTTCTTCCGAAAATATTCCATGGTAAGAAGCCTTTTATTATCTATTCACGGCCCAGCCGCAAGCGGCCGGGTCTGAGCCCTCCGTTCGGAATCTCGCCCTTACGGCCTTGAAGAGTAACCAAAAATAAGACAGAGAACCGTCCCCTGTCTTATTTTGCTTGATTTCGAAGTTTTTTTGGGGTATTCTCTAATTGCAATTATACATTGTTTTCAAATGGTGGATCTGTTGTAATGGCATTATAAGAAAGGAATCAGAGCATGAAAGGGAAACACAACACGTACAGCACACCTTATGATCTTGAAGGGAGGATACCTCTTGGGCAGGCGATCCTGCTTGGCATGCAGCATGTTCTTGCAATGTTTGTAGGTAATCTGACCCCAATACTGGTTATTGGCGGGGCATGCTCTCTGGCGGATGCCGGTCTGATGGTTCCGGTAATTCAGAACGCAATGCTTGTTGCAGGCCTTGTAACTCTGGTCCAGCTGTGGACAATAGGACCTGTCGGAGCACATCTGCCATGCGTTATGGGAACCAGCTCCGGTTTTATAGGCGTTATGAGCAGTATTGCCAACTCCATGGGAGGAGGGGTTGTCGCATATGGCGCACTCCTTGGCGCGTCCCTGATCGGGGGCATTTTTGAGACGGTGCTTGGCGTTATATTCAAGCCTCTCAGGAAATTTTTCCCTGCAGTTGTAACAGGTACGGTTGTTATGGCAATCGGTCTGTCGCTGATCAGTGTGGGCATCAATTCTATCGGCGGAGGAAACAACAATGGAGATTTCGGCTCACCTGTTAATCTCTGTATAGGTCTGTCTGTGCTGCTTGTGATCATAGTTCTCAAACACTTCACCAAAGGGATTACGAGTGCTGCCTCGATCCTTTTCGGAATAATCTTCGGATATATTCTGTGTTCGGTACTCGCGCTTATACTTCCAACAACATATACTAATGCGGAAGGTGCTTCGATGACCTGTTCGTGGGTTATACAGTGGTCAAAGGTTGGGGAGGCAGCATGGTTTTCCATCCCTAAGATCATGCCTGTAAAATATGTTTTTGATATGAGGGCGATACTCCCTGTTTTAATAATGTTTGTTGTAACGACTGTAGAGACGGTCGGCGATATCTCCGGTATAGCGGAAGGCGGTATGAAGAGGGAAGCTACGGACAGGGAGCTTTCCGGCGGTGTAATATGTGACGGACTGGGTTCATCGCTTGCATCTGTATTTGGCGTGCTTCCTAACACAACCTTCAGCCAGAATGTCGGCCTTGTCGGTATGACCAAGATAGTGAATCTGTTCGCAATCAGTACCGGTGCCATATTCCTTGTATTATGCGGGTTCTTCCCAAAACTCGCCACAATTATCCAGATCATGCCGCAGAGCGTGCTTGGCGGAGCGGCTGTCATGATGTTTGCATCTATCATTGTCAGTGGTATTCAGCTTATAGTGAAAGAGGGCATCACGCCCAGAATCGCCACGATTGTCGCGGTGTCGCTGGGTCTGGGCTACGGCCTTGGCTCTACCGCAAATGTGCTGTCAAAGCTGCCGCCTTTTGTTGGATATATCTTTGGAGGCTCCGGGATAGTGCCTGCCGGATTGTGTGCGCTGATTCTCAACATTGTTATCAGGGATGATGAAATATCCGGAATCTGATGAACACAGGGGACGGTTCTCTGAGCTGAGAAAACAGCACAGGGAACCGTCCTTTGTGCTTTCCGGCTTTGTGTTCACCCTTTCTTTGATGTAAATTGAAACCAATCCCCATTGATACAAAAGACTCCATGTGATAAAATGTATTCTGAATTATGCATCTTTTATATCCACATTTTAACGAAAGGAAGGTGCCCTTATGTGGCCTGCATATCATTTCCAGGTACCGGATACAAAGCGTGTCCGCTATATCTGCCATACAGATGCCAAAAACGAGGCTGATGATCAGTTTACCATCGCTCATGTTCTTATGACTGACAAACTGGATGTAAAGGGAATTGTCGGAGCGCATTTTCGGATAAGCGGGGATCCAAGGTACGGCGAAGGAATGTCCGCAAAAGCGAGCGTAGACGAGATCAACCTTGTGCTGGATCTCATGCACCTTAAAGGGCAGGTTCCTGTTTTTGAAGGAGCCGGGACAGCCATGCCGGATGAGCAAACGCCTGTTGACAGTGAAGGAGCGCGCTTTATAATAGAGGAAGCTTTGAAGGAAGATGACAGGCCTCTCTATATCGGCCTGCAGGGCTCGCTCACTGATCTGGCCAGTGCAATCCTGATAGAGCCGTCCATATGTGAACGTATGACTGCGATCTGGATAGGCGGAGGGGATTATCCTGAGGGCGGCGAGGAGTTCAACCTGCTGCAGGATATAAATGCTGCGAACGTTGTGTTTTCTTCATCAATGCCGCTGTGGCAGGTTACAAAGAGTGTCTACAAAACTTTTACGACAAGCCTTGCAGAACTGCAGTACAAGGTTGAACCTCACGGTGAGATCGGAGCCTACCTTTTCAAACAGATGGCGGAGCTCAATACGATGCTTAAGACCATTCCGCACTGGCCACAGGGCGAGACCTGGAACCTTGGGGATGAAGGCGTTGTTGCGGCGCTGCTTGAAGAGATCGAGCAGGATGAATACTATACTCTGCAGGATGCACCGCGTGTAGATACGGAAACCATGAAATATCTGCCTGGCAGCAGTTCCAGAAAAGTCCGTGTGTACCATAAAATGAATCCGCGTATGGACCTTGAAGATCTGTTCTGCAAGCTTGCGATAAACTTCCCGGAGAAGGATTCATAAAGCCGGGATTTTATTACAGGATGCGTTATTAAATGGCGGACGGGACTGAGCAAGGCAGATACAGGCTTTCCGGAATTATAATAAAACCTGAGAGTAAGGAGACAAAGTATGGTGCCTTGCGGGCACCAGTAAGTCGAGCACCTGAAAAGTGATTTCAGGGAGGAGGATAAATAGTAATGAACATAACAGAAGGACAGAAATTATACCATTTTGCATACGGCCCCATGACAGTGACTGAAGTAAACATGAGTAAAAACGGAAACATTATCCGTACGACAGTTGATGATCCGGCCGGTTATCACCGTAAGGAGGACTGCCCGCTTCAGACATCACAGATGTGGATACTTGAAACAGTCGGTCACTGGCTTTTTGAGTCAGCCGACGAGGTTGGCAGCGAGAACAATGATTTTGACTGGAAGCAGTTCTGGCCCGAATATGAACATGCCCCGGAAGAACCGGTGACTTCAGCGAAGGACAGGGAGAACTGGCATGAGTTTTACAAGGCAGGCTGAGCCATAACAGAGGGAATATAATAATGGAAAAACGATTATGTTATTGTAAATCCTGCAGGAGCTTCTTCATAATCGATCCGGGCAAAAGATGCCCGAAGTGCGGAAATGCCCTTGTTTCGTCCGTAGTTACAGAGAGTGAATGGGACAGGAGCAGCGTTGAGCAGAGAGATGCCTTCAAAAAGAGCATGAAAAGTGTTTCGGATTCCGGAGGAAGCAGTGCCGGAGGAAACAACTGGTCTGCATCCGGCGGAAACCGTGCCGGAGGAAACAGCTGGTCCACTTCCGGAAGATCCGGGTCCTTTGGAGACGCCTTCCGCTCTTTCGGAGACCGTCTGCGGTCTTTGGGCAGCAGTATCCGCAGCACATTTTCAGGAAACAGTTTCCAAGGGGGAAGCTTTGGAAACAGAGGATATTCATACGGCGGCTACGCGGAGTATGAAAAAAGGATGAACTCATACAGGATATGGTCGACGGTAGTCCTGGTTATCGGGATAATCTCGTTCTTCTCGATAATTGGCCAGTACGCACAGGCCGAGGCACAGGGATATGTTATCACCACCAGGGCTCCCATGTACGTTGGATGCGCGCTCTCAGCTTTTTGTGCCTATGCGGGCTTTTACGGGAGAGGCGTATCAAAGCAGCCGAATAAGCTCGACACCTCCTGGAAGATGTACATAGCAGCTGCCGTCGGGCTGGTTGTGCTGGGAATAGCATTTCAGCTGGTACCGGGCTGGCTCTGCGCGCTTGGATGCGGGATCAATATCTACAATGGTTATAAACTGAAAAAAGGATAAAAATAAGACAGAGGACGGTGGAATGGAGATCATGATGGAAGGACGAATGACGGAGGGAAGACCTCTTCCCCTTATCCTGCAGTTTGCGTTTCCACTGCTTCTGGGAAACCTGCTGCAGCAGACATACAATATTATTGACGCCGCTATTGTCGGAAGGATACTCGGGCCGAATGCACTTGCAAGTGTGGGTCTCAGCACAAGCGTTCAGTTTCTTATACTTGGCTTCTGTACGGGAATGTGCAGCGGCCTTGGAGTGCCGGTAGCCAGGTTTTTCGGCGCGGGTGATCTTAAGCAGATGAGAAGCTGCATCTATCACGGCATACTGCTGGCAGCAGTCGTTGCGGTAGTTCTTACTGCTTCCTGTTCTCTTTTGTGCACATGGATACTCAGGATAATGTCAGCCCCGGAAGAACTTTTTGCGGATGCATACAGATATCTGCTGGTTATTTTCCTGGGAATCCCGTTTACCATACTGTACAATCTGCTTGCAGGAATATTAAGGTCTGTCGGAAACAGCAGGGTCCCGTTTATATTTCTGGCGATTTCGACAGTGCTTAACATAGGCCTCGACCTGTTCTGCATTACAGTGCTTGGCTGGGGCTGCGCGGGAGCTGCGATTGCAACGGTCATGTCCCAGGCCATAAGCGGTATTCTGTGCCTTGTGTATATTCTGAAAAAAGCGGAGATCCTCCATCTTACTTCCGATGACCGGATATTCAGAAAAAAGGATTTTGCAATGATGGCCTCAATGGGAATACCAATGGGGCTTCAGCTTTCTGTAACAGCTATCGGCAGCATGGTCATGCAGGCATCGAACAACAGCCTGGGAGCCGTGTGCGTTTCCGGCTTCACTGCCGGGACAAAGATCAAGCAGTTTGCAATGTGTCCTTTTGATGCCATCGGAACGGCGGTGTCGGTCTTTATAGGTCAGAATTACGGAGCGGGAAAACCGGACAGGATCAAACAGGGAATCATCAGCGGATTTGCAAGCGGTATATGCTATGGTATTATTTCCGGACTCGTGCTTATATTCTTTGGACGGAGACTGTCCATGATGTTTGTCGGAGCCGGAGAGACTGCCATACTTGATGCATCTGCAAGATACCTGAGAGCACTAGGATTCTTCTACTGGGGACTTGCTATAGTATCTATAGGCCGTCTGATGGTTCAGGGACTTGGACATCCCGGAAAAGCGGTAGCGGCAGGCATCATCGAGATGGCAGCGCGGACCGTGGTCTGCCTTTTGCTGGTTCCGAGACTTGGCTACACGGCCATCTGCTTCGCAGACCAGAGCGCATGGCTCACGGCAGATGTTTTCCTGATACCGACTATATTTATTCTTTATCGCAAGGTCTGTGCGGAATTTACGAGGAAGAACACTGGCAGTGCGGAACTTTCATAAGAGGTACAAACAGATGGAAAGACTACGACTATCGGAGAACAGAAGGTATTTTGTGAAAGAAGACGGAACCCCGTTCATATGGCTTGCAGATACGGCCTGGACAGTACCGGCAAGACTCAAATGGGATGATGTTCTTTACTATATGAAGACAAGGAAACAGCAGGGCTTCACCGTGCTGCAGATGGTCGTGCTGGATCCGGAATTTAATGAGGAGATGAGAAATCCCTGTGGAGCAGCAGCTCTGACAGACGGGGATCTTCTGAAACTGAATGAGGATTATTTTTCTTATGTCGACTGGGTTCTTGACCGTGCCGAAGAGTTTGGCTTTTATGTGCTGCTTCTGCCGGCCTGGGGAGAACTGGTGGTCGGCTGGGACTGGGAAGGCGGCGTGCATCCTAAGGTTGTAACAGAGGAGAATGCCTACAGGTACGGAAGCTGGCTTGGAGACAGAATGAAGCACAGGAATAATATCCTCTGGTGCCTGGGCGGTGACCGTATGCCGGTCTGCAGGGGAGAGGACTACCGGCCGGTATGGAGAAATCTGGCAGAAGGTCTCGCCTTCGGACTGACCGGAAAAACGCTGCATTATGATTCCGACAGGGATGAATGGCAGAAGCTTCTGATCACATATCACGCTTGCCATGAAGCCGAGACTGGACTGTGCTCCACGTTCTCCTACTGGACTGAGGATGAGGCGTGGATAAGCTTCATTATGCTGCAGTCCGGACATGGAGCATTCAAGAAAAACTATGAACTGATACAGGAGGAAAGAGAACGCGAGACTGTATATCCTGTATGGGATGGCGAACCGGCCTATGAGATGATGCCGATAACCTGGCCAGTAACTGATATGAACAGCTTTCACGGTACGTATATAGTCAGAAAACGCGCCTACTGGGCACTGCTTTCCGGTGCCTTCGGGCATACCTATGGTCATGCCTCGGTATGGTGCACCGCAACCATGAAGGACAAGAACCAGATCTGCAGAGAAACCTGGGATGAAGCTATCCATTCGGAAGGCTCAAAGCAGATGAAGATACTCAGGGATTTTATGGAGAGCTTCAGCCTGAATGAATTCAGCCCATGCCAGCAGAGGCTGCTTCGCCAGTCGGCTGAAGAGGACTGCCTGGACAGGCATGAACAGGCTGCGGAGAATGCTGCGGGCAGACAGATGCTGATCTATTTCGCGGCAGATACCGCCGAGCGCATAGACACCCGGGGAGTTTTTGACGGTAAGGTATGCGGAGCGTGGTTTGATCCGGCAGATGGAAGCGTATCGGTGATAAGTGATCCACTTGATATTGAGAAAGGGATACTCAGAATCCGGAATGATTCGGCGAACGGAGAGGACCGGGTACTTATCCTGGCCGCAGATGAAGCCCGGCTTGCGCTTAAGAAGGGCGTATATGCAGAAGATGACGGCAGCGAAAATATAAAAAAGGTTTTTGAATGGTGAACAGGTGAAAAAAGAAGGACGACGTATTTTATTTGAAGGAATTGTAAACTGCAGGGATCTTGGAGGTCTGATGACGTCTGACGGAAGAAAGGTACGTGAAGGATTTCTTTTCCGCTCGGCGAATCTCCAGTATGCGACCGACAGGGATCTGATGGAACTTAAGGAATGCTGCGGCATAACGGAAGTAGTGGACCTGCGAAACAGGGAAGAGCAGTCTGAGCATCCTGACAGGACTGCTCCGGGTATTTTACATGTTGATATGCCGATAATCACCGAGCAGATGATGGGGGTGACCCATGAGGAAAACCTGCCTCCGTATGAGATATGGCCGCAGATGGGTGATCTGTACATCAAATTTGTGACAGAGGAGCCGCTAAGGAATAATATTGCCGGGGCGGTCCGCCATATAATGACGCGGGATTTCAGCACCGGTGGAGTGCTCTGGCACTGCTACGGCGGCAAGGACAGATGCGGGCTGACAGCGGCATTTATCCTTTCGGTCCTTGGAGTTCCGTATTCCGCAATAAAAGAAGACTATATGATGACTAACATTACCGCGGCGGAAACCGCGGAGAGGCTGTATAACGCAGTACTTGAGCGCGGCGGAAGCCAGAAAGAGGCGGATTTCGAGTACGATGCAAATATTGCCCGTGAAAGCTACATTGACAACGCTTTCGCTGCCGTAAATGAGCAGTATGGCGGTCCGGTATCGTTCCTTAAAGAAAACGGCGGAGTGACCGAAGAAGAGATTGAGAACTTCAGGAATAAACTGATCGGGTACACATTATAAGACAGACAGCCTGAAGCATCTGCTGCTGAGGGCGTGCGAAAACCCGGAGGCAGCAGGCATCGGGCGATTCCGGATACAGAGCATCGAATGATACGTTAATATTCAGTAACTCAACCTGAATACCTGCGCTTTTTGTAAGAAAGGAAACCTATATGAAGAAACAATGGTGGCACAACAAGGTTGCATATCAGATATATCCCAAGAGCTTCTGTGATTCGAACGGGGACGGTATAGGCGATCTTCCCGGGATAATAAGCCGGCTTGATTACCTTAAGGAGCTTGGGGTCGATATACTCTGGCTTTCACCTATCTATGTCTCGCCGCTGGCAGATCAGGGATATGACATCGCAGATTATTACAACATTGATCCACGGTTTGGAACAATGGAGGATATGGACAGGCTGCTTGCGGAAGCCAAAAAGCGCGGCATGTATGTCCTGATGGACCTTGTGGTCAACCACTGTTCCGACGAGCACGAGTGGTTCAAAAAAGCCTGTGAGGATCCAGACGGTATCTATGGCAGGTATTTTTACATTGAAACCGTAAAGGACGGACATCTTCCCTGCAACTGGCGCTCATATTTCGGCGGCCCTGTCTGGGATAAACTTCCGGGACATGATGATAAATACTATCTGCATGTATTCCACAAAAAACAGCCGGACCTTAACTGGGAAAATCCGGACCTGCGGGAAGAAGTTTACAAAATGATCAACTGGTGGCTGGACAGGGGGCTTTCAGGCTTCAGGATAGATGCCATAATCAATATCAAGAAGGCTCTTCCGTTCAGGGATTATCCCGCGGACCGGGAGGACGGACTCTGCTCTGTACACAATATGCTGCATGAGGCAAAGGGAGTCGGAGAATTTCTCGGTGAGATGCGGGACAGGACCTTTGCGCCGCACAATGCGTTCACAGTCGGAGAGGTTTTTAATGAAAAGGAAGAGGAGCTTCCGGATTTCATAGGGGACAACGGATACTTCTCATCAATGTTCGACTTTGCCGAGACTGTTTTCGGCAGCAGCCGGCAGGGATGGCACCATAACATCGATATCACACCGGATGACTATCGCAACTGTGTTTTTGCTCCACAGAAAAAGATCGGCGAGATCGGATTTATTTCCAATATAATAGAAAACCATGATGAGCCAAGAGGCGTCTGCAGGTATATTCCGGAAGGAGAGGCAGACAATGTCAGCAAAAAGCTGCTGGCCATGATGTATTTCTTCGTAAAGGGACTTCCGTGGATATATCAGGGACAGGAGATCGGCATGGAGAATATCCATGTAGACAGTATCGAAGAGGTTGACGATATTTCTTCGATAGACGAGTACCGCGTGGCACGTGAAGCCGGCCTGAGCGAAAAAGAGGCACTGCATCTGATCGAAAAATACGGGCGTGACAATGCCAGAACACCATTCCAGTGGAACAGTGACAGGAATGCGGGGTTCACTGAAGGAGAGCCCTGGCTCAGGGTAAACCCGAATTATACGTCGATAAACCTTGAGGCTCAGAGAAATGATCCGGATTCGGTATACAGCTGCTACCGGAAGATGATCGCGCTTCGCAAGGATCCGGAGTACGAGGATGTGCTGGTCTACGGAGATTTTGTACCTTATCTTGAAGACAGACACAATGTTATGGCTTACTTTAGAAAGACAGATGACAAGACAATACTGGTTATGGGGAATTACCAGAAAGAGAAGGCTGAACTTCCGCTTCCGTCTGAATGCCGAAGGATCCTGCTGAGCAACCTGCCGGATGTAAAAACCGAAGGAAACAGGATAACACTTGAGGGATATCAGGCTGTGGTGGCTGAACTGTAGTTACTCTCATCTATTACAGGCGGTTTTCGCCTGCATTTTCTGCCCTACAGACATACGTCTAACAGGCTATTCAAGGCCCAGCCGCAAGCGGCCGGGCCTGAGCTCTCCATTCGGAATCCCGCCCTTGCGGGTTTCATCGCAGCCGGATTCCTCATGAAGAGCTCAGACACTGTAAGGAAATATACTCTGCCCTGCTCTGCTCATGCAGGCATGGCAGAGCAGGGCAGAGTATATTTCCTTACAGCCGTGAATAACCATAAAAACTCACTTTACATATGATTGAAATCTGATATAATGTTTAAAAATCAGAATCGGTTCAGAATGTGTTTTGAACGATCTGAATTTGCAGTACAATGCATCATGCTTCGAAAAGGAGGAATATGATGGCAGCATTTAAAAAAGGCAGCGCGTCTGACGGGGCATCGGCAAAACCCGGCAAGGCTGAAAAGATCTGGAAGGACAGGAAGCACTTTATGTGGTTTCCTTTCAGCTTCACCAGATACTATATTCAGAACGGACGCATATATGTCGAAAAAGGACTGCTCAGCACGACATCTGACCAGACGCTTCTTTACCGTATAACCGATATTCAGCTGCGCAGATCCTTTGGGCAGAAGTTATTCGGGACAGGTACAGTGTGCCTGGTATCCAATGTGGACGCTGAGCCGCACCTTTTCCTCGAAAATATAAAAGAACCTAAGAAGGTGTACGACCTTATAGCGAACCTTGTGGAGGAATCACGCACCCAGAAGAATGTTATTGGCAAGGAATTCTATGCGCGCGGAGGGCATGACTTCGACCACAATCCCGGATGCCCGCCACCGAACGGAATGCCTCCGCATATGCCGGTTTACGATTCCATGGACGACGACGCGACGCCCGGGGATGACATGGATCCATATGGAGGAATGTAGTTTAAGAATATGAGTATTTTGAAAGAAATCGCTGATAAGACCGCCGAAAGAATAGCTCTTGAAAAGGAAGGAACGGATATCCATATCCTCCTGCAGCAGATAGAGGAGCGTAAGGAAAACGAAAATCACGTAAGGTCTTTTCTGGATGCTGTTAGGAAGGATACGATGTCTTTTATATGTGAAGTTAAGAAGGCATCTCCTTTTGAGGGGGTTCTTGCGGATAAGTTTCCCTATCTTGAAACAGCCGAGGAATACGAAGCTGCAGGAGCAGATGCAGTATCCTGTGTGACCGAGCCGTTTTATTATGAGGGATCGGACCAGTACCTGTGGGAAATAGCCGGAAGGATCCATCTTCCGGTCCTGCGAAAAGACTTTGTTATCGACGAATATATGGTGTATCAGGCGAGAGCCCTTGGAGCCTCGGCAATAACACTGTACTGCGGCATTCTGGATGATGCGCAGATGAAAAGCCTTTATCAGCTTTCGACATCGCTTTCCATGGACACGGTTTTTGAAGTGCGCGATGAAAAAGAGCTTCAGAGGGCGACTGACTGTGACGCCAGGATAATCGGAATACTGAACAGGGATATGGAAAGCTGTGAGGCGGATATCACCCGCAGCATTCGTCTGCGTTCCCTTGTTCCTGAGAATACAGTCGTTATTTCGGAGGGCGGAGTCAGGGCACCGGGGGACATCAGGCGAATACATGAAGGCGGTATAAGAAGCGTGCTTATCGGCGAAATGATGATGCGAAGCACTGATAAGGCGAAAACTCTTACACAACTGAGGACAGCATATGAATAAAAGATTATTCTTTGTGTTCAACCCGAAGGCCGGAAAGGGGCAGATAAGGACGAGCCTTGTTGATATCCTTGACATATTCAACAAGAGTGATTACGAAGTCATTGTCTATGCGACACAGCGGCCCCGGGATGCCTATGAGAAAACAAAATACTATCAGGATAAAGTGGATATCATAGTATGCAGCGGCGGGGACGGCACGCTTGATGAGGTCGTTACAGGCCTTATGGAGACACACAGCAGGACCAGGATCGGGTATATTCCGGCGGGTAGCACGAATGATTTCGCCAACAGCATGTTCATGCCAAAGACAATGATCGGGGCTGCACGCAACATAATGGAAGAAGTGGTGTATCAATGTGATGTCGGAAGATTCAACCATCAGACATTCGCATATGTCGCTGCATTCGGCATTTTTACGGATGTATCATATCAGACCGACCAGGATATGAAAAACATACTGGGGCACGGGGCATATGTCCTCGAGGGTGTGAAGCGTCTGTTTGACATTCAGTCATATCATCTGAGGGTGGAGTCGGCAGAGCTAAATGTTGAGGGCAATTTCATCTACGGGATGGTGACCAACTCGAGGTCGATAGGCGGTTTCAAGCATCTGACAGGCAGGAATGTGGATATGGATGATGGGCTCTTTGAAGTCACACTGATCCGCATGCCGGGGAATCCGATGGAGCTTCAGGAGATAATCACAGCACTTCTTACTGAAGAGGATAATACAGACCAGATCTATTCTTTTAAGACATCACGCATCAAATTCACCTGCAATGAACCTCTTGCATGGACCCTTGACGGGGAATTCGGCGGGAATCATCTAGAGGTGGATATTGAGAACAAACATAAAGCACTGAATCTACTTCTCAGAAGCACCAAGGAGGATGAATGGATCAGTTTACGGACGTAAAGGGATTATTTGGCTGTGACGTTTTCAATGATTCTGTCATGCAGGAGCGTCTGCCAAAAAAGGTTTACAGAGAACTGAAGAGGACGATAGAAGAGGGGAAGGACCTTTCTCCCGAGACAGCAGATGTTGTAGCACATGAGATGAAGGAGTGGGCGATCGAAAAAGGGGCTACGCACTACAGCCACTGGTTTCAGCCCCTGACAGGAGTCACGGCTGAGAAGCATGATGCTTTTATCACAGCTCCGATGGAGAACGGAAAAGTACTTCTTTCGTTTTCCGGAAAGGAACTGATAAAAGGAGAGCCGGACGCGTCTTCTTTCCCTTCCGGAGGGCTGCGTGCTACTTTTGAAGCCAGAGGATATACCACGTGGGACTGTACTTCGCCAGCCTTTGTGCGCCATGACGCAGCCGGGGCAACACTGTGCATCCCGACTGCTTTCTGCTCTTATACAGGCGAAGCGCTGGATCAGAAGACACCGCTTCTGCGTTCCATGCAGGCTATTAACACGCAGGCTCTCAGGCTGATACGCCTGCTGGGCAATACAACTTCTAAAAAAGTAATTCCATGTGTCGGAGCCGAGCAGGAATATTTTCTTGTGGATATAAAACACTGGGAGCAGAGGAAAGACCTTATATATACAGGGCGCACTTTGTTCGGAGCAATGCCGCCCAAAGGTCAGGAGATGGACGACCATTATCTGGGTACGATAAGGCAGAGGGTCTCTGCCTACATGCGCGAGGTAAACGAGGAGTGCTGGAAGCTGGGTGTCCCGGCAAAGACACAGCACAATGAAGCCGCGCCCGGACAGCATGAGCTGGCACCCATTTATGAACCGGTCAACCTGGCTGCGGACCACAATCAGATGATGATGAGGATACTCAAGAAAGTAGCCTCCAGACACGGACTGAGGTGCCTTCTGCACGAGAAGCCTTTTGCGGGGGTAAACGGGTCCGGCAAACACAACAACTGGTCATTGTCGACGGATGACGGGATTAATCTGCTTGAACCGGGTGCCGCGCCGCATGATAATGTACAGTTCCTGCTCATCCTTGCCTGCATTCTTAAAGCGGTAGATGAGCATGCGGAGCTGCTCCGTGAATCAGCCGCAGATGTAGGAAATGACAACAGGCTCGGAGGAAATGAAGCCCCTCCGGCGATAATCTCGGTGTTTGTGGGAGAACAGCTGGAGGATGTGCTGGAACAGCTTTACAGTACAGGCACGGCCACCCGCAGCATCGGCAGGACAAAAATGAACACAGGTGTAGATGCCCTGCCGGACTTCATGAAGGACGTGACGGACCGCAACAGGACATCACCGTTTGCTTTTACCGGGAATAAGTTTGAATTCCGTATGCCGGGTGCGAGGGACTCAATATCATTCTGCAATGTAGTGCTCAACACCATAGTGGCAGATGCGTTCCGGGAAGCCTGCGATGTTCTCGAAGCTTCCGAGGATATCGACCTTGCGGTTCATGACCTGATAAAGAAATATGTGACAGAACACAGACGGATCGTTTTCAGCGGCAACGGGTATGCGCCTGAATGGCCGGAGGAGGCGAAAAGAAGAGGACTTCCGAACCTTCCTTCCATGGTCGACGCCATCCCTGCGCTGACCACCGAAAAGACTATAAGGCTGTTTGAGTCATTTAAGGTCTTTACAAAGGCCGAGCTTGAATCGCGTTCGGAGATACAGTACGATATCTATTCAAAAGTGATCAACATCGAAGCCCGCACCATGATCGACATGGCAGCCAAGCAGTTTATACCGGCAGCAGTGAAATATACGACCGTGCTGGCGGATTCGATCAATTCGGTAAAGGCGGCAGGGGCTTTTGAAACACCTGTACAGCTTGAGCTGCTCCGCAGGACTTCGGATGACCTGAAGGACCTCAACAGCGCAATGAAGCATCTGAGCGCCCTGGTCGAAAGACTGCCGTCCTGCCGGGAAGGCAGGGAGAGGGCGGAGTTCTGCCGTACACTTCTTGTTCCCGCCATGGAGTCGCTTCGAAGGCCGGTAGACCGCCTGGAGATGATAGTCGATAAGGAAATGTGGCCGATGCCGTCATATGGAGACATGATTTTTGAAGTATGATGTGAAAAATGCGGCTGATGCCGTCATATGGAGATCTGCCGCCGGATTTGTTTTGTCGTGATGTTTTGATAAAAAAGCAGAACATTCTGATTGCCTTTTGGTAAAAAAATATAAAATACCTCTTTTAATTTTGGTGATATTGTATTAAAATGTACTTAAAACTTAGAGTTTAGTAAGTATCTGTACAATATGCTAACAAGAAGGGGTTAAATTAAATGATATCAAATCAGGTTTTGCAGAATACAGTGGAAGGCCTCAGGGATATTTCCAGGACAGAGCTTTGCGTGCTGGATACCGACGGCAAGGTTCTGGCGTCAACATTTGGTGATTTTACTTTTCAGCCTTCTGATATTCAGGCTTTTGTCGATTCGCCGGCTGAGAGCCAGCTGGTACGGGGATGTCAGTACTTTAAGGTGAGCGACGGATATAATCTTGAATATATCCTCGCAGTACGCGGTGATGATGAGGACAGCTATATGGTAGGCAAGCTGGCGGCATTCCTGCTTCAGAGCCTTGCTGTTGCCTATAAGGAACGTCTTGACAAGGACAGCTTTATCAAGAACCTGCTGCTTGACAACCTTCTGCTGGTGGACATATACAACCGTGCCAAGAAGCTGCATATCGATGCCGAGAAACGCAGAGTTGTAATGGTCATCGAGATGAACCAGGAACGCGACCACAGCACAATAGAGTCTGTCAGGAACTTCTTCGGCAGCAAGAGCAAGAGCTTTATCACTGCCGTTGATGAAAGCAGCATAATAATCGTCAAAGAACTTGAAGATGATGAAACCTATGCGGAGGTAGACAAAGAAGCCGCAGCGGTCTATAAAGCAATGAACTTCTCCCTTGGTGAGGGTGTTCATATGGCCTATGGAACTATTGTAGGGGAGCTTAAAGAGGTTTCAAGATCCTATAAGGAAGCCAGAATGGCGCTCGATGTAGGCAAGATCTTCTTCGCGGACAAAGAGATCATCGCATACAGCTCTCTCGGCATCGGACGGCTTATCTATCAGCTGCCGATACCGCTGTGCAAGATGTTCATCAAGGAGATCTTTGAGAATAAATCCCCGGATGATTTTGACGAGGAGACGCTGATAACGATCGACAAATTCTTCGAGAACAGCCTGAACGTATCCGAAACCTCCCGCCAGCTGTACATCCACCGGAATACTCTTGTATACCGCCTTGACAAGCTGCAGAAGAGCACCGGCCTTGACCTGAGAGTGTTCGAGGACGCCATAACCTTCAAGATTGCGCTGATGGTAGTAAGATACATGAAATATATGGAAGCGCTGGATTTCTGAGAACAGCTTCCGACAGTTATATAAAGGCAAAGAAACAGGGGGTCTGCCATGAAGAGCAGACCCCCTGTTTTTGAGCAAAAAATAAAGCTGGAAAAGGGACTTTTTATGGCATATCGTTTAGTACGAAAGAGCATGAAACTCAGCAAAATCAGTACCTCCTATATCTGGCAGGAACATATTCCACACTATCCCGTGATACATTTCTGCTCCCTTTTTGCTCCTTGATTTCACCCAAGGAGCCGAATCTTGTCGACCTTCTCACGATCCCTTTCCTTCTGCTTTTCCGTAATATGAAGATAGATCTTCTTTGTCACATCACTCCCCTCATGACCGACCCTGCGACTGATCACGTCCAAAGAGACGCCCTGTTCGGCAAGAAGCGATACATGCGTGTGTCTGAGTGCATGCGGTGAAATACGATGGTTGATAATTTTTGCGCTCTGTCTTTTCAGAAACACATCATAAGCGGGATAGGCGAAGTCAAACAGGAACTTTGTACTTCGATAACCCTTCTCAAACTGATCAATCTTCTTTTCTTTGCGAAGTGCCTTGATAACAGGCAGCAGCTCCTCCTGGATGAAAACCTCTCTGTTTCCCGCGCCAGTTTTGGCAGTGTCAGACACAGATCCATCACGCAGCACCAGGGTTTTATTTACGATGATACACTCGCCGACATCTGAATCCTGAAGAGCCATCGCCTCGCCGATCCGCAGGCCCGAGAGTGCCAGAAACTGCGTCAGGAGTTTCCACTTGTAAATCTCCATTCCGTCGAGCAGTGCCTTCAGCTCCTCGCTTGTCAAATACTTGTCCTCAATCCTTTCCTTACGATTATCTGGCCAAGGCTTCACTTTATCCAGGTATAAAATATTTTCCACGTAATCGTTCTGATATGCCCATCTGAGCATTTTTTTAATATGGCCGAGGTAAGTATTCCTGGTGGTGTTTTTTGACTTCGCCTTTTCCAATGATTGGATGATATGCCTGGCCGACAATTTGTTTGCTTTGACATCATTCCCCAGGGCAGCAACTACGAGCGGGATCACTGATTGGTCACGTTGGTATGTCTGCGGTCTCTTTGTATTCTGCTGATGCGCAAGATATAGGCTGCACAGCTCTGATAATGTGATCTCTTGATCCGGACAGGCATCCTGCAGCTTTTCAACTCTGACCCTCAGCTGCTCCGCTGCGGCTTTTCTGGCCTTTGCAGTGTCTTTGTCAAGAGTAACGGAAACAATCTTAACCTTTCCCGTAAGAAGATCTTTGTATCGCTCACGGGCTTTGTATTTACCTGATGGCAATGCCTCAATCCACATAAAAGTCCTCCTTTCTTATTGCGGAGGATTCCCGGATATGGTAGAATAGCCATATCATTAGGAGCCTGCAAACCTGACTCCGGGAATCCTGATGATTTGCCGCTCATCCTGACCAGCAGCAAGGTGAGCGGTTTTGAATTTTGTATATTTTGCTGAAAAGTAAAAATTTGAAAGCATGATGTTGACAGTAAAAAAAATAAAGGTGTATTATTACATTACCGGAAGGGAATCCCTTTGTCTGGTCGATAGCTGAGATACGATTGAAAAATTAAGCGTGCTTTGTGTACGTCGCCTCAGTTGGGAAAGAGCCACAAAAGTGGCTTTTTTTCGTTTTATGGTAAAATCATCACAAACTGGGCAATTTTACTTAACTCTTCATAAATATTCTTATTGTTCTCAAGAGCATCTATCGCTTCTCTTCGTATAGTTCCCGCCATTAAGTCTGCGGCCTGCACTACATAGCTGTTGGCAGAATCTATATAAGACACATCGATTGATAAGTCACCATAGATAATAGGAGGAAAAATAGCAGAATAATTGTAATTGGAAATCCCATACTTTAACTCCTCCATCAAGCCATCATGTAGATTGTAATATCCATTGCTTTTCGTACTCTGTTCATCTATATTTATGATGATTTTTAATGAATCCCAAGGATTGATACTGTTACTCTGAATAAGCCGTTTTACAATGGTTTTTATCATCCTTCGTAATGAATAATCAGAGAACCGGCCTCTGGCAGCTTTATCATTTATAATATGGCCATAAACTTTTTGATTATTAATCACAAGAGCAACGACATAATACTTCTTTAAGTAGTTCATAATTCTACGCTTATGTTTTGATTCGATATTAGTGTTTTTTATCTCTGGACAAGAATGATTGCAATTATTTCTGTGATCGCAGTATTTGCATTTTATTGAATCAATGATAGATCGATATTGAGTAATGAACTTGTCTTTTTCTGCTTTGGAGAAAAAGACAAGGCCACCATATACTGATATTTTTTCTTTTGTCGTTAACTTTCCTGAATCGTCAAGATTTATGTATATCTGCTGTTTTTCGTCCTGCATCTCTCCTCCTCTTTTATCTCACCGCACTCTGAAACGCGACCGCCTTCCCCAGCATGTGTTTTTATCAATCTGACACAATGGCATTTATAAGAGCCTATTTTTCTTCTATCAGTTTATTATTCTGGCTGGTAAGCGCAGACTTTCCGGTTTGTCTTTCCAACTGTTCCCGTGCTGTTTTTGCTATACTGCCACCTTTTCTGGCAACGAACCGGCTCTCCTCCAGGCCTTGAGGATTATCCGCCTTGGAAATTTCAGTGGTGGATACCTCGGCCAGCATATTAAGGGCGAGTTCGATATTTGACATATTATCGCGCAGATTCTCTTTCTTGAGCCCCTTATATTTCTTGTACTCCTGCGCGGTCATTCCAGACCATGTCTTGTACAGCTCATTTGTCAGAATTCCATATCCTGCACCTTCAACCCCTGAACGTTTCCACTCATCCGTTAGCTCCTTACGCATTTCTATGGTACGGAGTCGTTGATTAATCCACTCATCCGATCTTCCATGTCTACGGTAATAATCGACTGCCCTTTCGATAGCTAACTCTGGATCCGCGATTTCATCCAATCGTTCGCTACCAACCTTAGCCAGCCATTGTTTGAAAGGTTCTGCTTTTGGAGAAGGTATGGATTGGATAATGCGAAGGAGCTGTTCCGTATTAGCAACATCGGTTTTATAGTGTTTACCGTCTTTTGGAGATTTGAGTTTCAGTTGGTTACAGTTTGTAACCGACTCATTGCCTTCATTGATCAGCCTCTTTTTGAGAACCTTCCAGTAATTATTAGGATTTGAACTTTCTGTCAACACTCCAACCACATCAACAACAGAAAAATACCATTCTTCCTCTTCCTCGTTCCACGCTGTTCTTATTTTGGTGTCTTCGAATAATTTCAGCTCACCTTTCATTTAATCATCTCCTTTATTTCACCGCACTCTGAAACGCGACCGCCTTCCCCAACACGTGGACCTCGTTCAGCTCCTGACCCTGATAGATCATATCCTCATAAGCCGAGTTCTCAGCTTTCAGAATGATCAGCCCTTTTTCCTGATAATAGAACACCCTTTTCAGCGTAGCCTCATCCCCGATCGAGACCACAGCGATCTCACCGTTCTCGACCGTCTCCTGCTTCCGGATGAAAACGAGGTCGCCGTCGTGGATCCGCGCTCCGATCATGGAGTCACCGTGGGCGATGAGGACGAAATCGGCGTGAATGCCTTCGAGCTGGTCGGCGTAAAACTCGATCCGCTCGGCCATGAAGCGCGGCTCACCGCAGGCGACCTCACCGAGGACGGGGAGGGACTGCTTTGTTATCGGGTGGATGTTGGGGAAGGGCGGGAGAGCTTCTTCGTCTGTCCAGCCCATAAGAATGGCAGGGGTAGTTTCTAACGCTTTAGCAAAAGCCATAATCTTAGATCGCTGCAGGTCAACCTTTCCAGCTTCAATCTTGGCGATCATACTCTTATCAGCATATCCGAGTTTTTCTGCCAGTTCCGACTGTGTTAAATGTAGTTCTGTACGCCTTTTCTTAATGTTTTTATACAAATCAATCAATACGACACCTCCAATCTAAATCAATACTATCATGAGTTGGAAAATAATTCAACAAATTTGTTAAAATGGTTGACAACAGTTCAACTATATCATATAATGATGATGTTGAACAAGATTCAACCGAGAGGAGGTGAAATGATTGACTGACTACATTCTCTTAAAAGAGAGAATCCGTGATAGTGGGATGACTATGACGGCAATCTCAAGCAAAGCAGGGATTCTTAGAGAAACGTTATACAACCGTTTGAACGGCATTGGAGATTTTACGGCATCAGAAATGATGGGACTGGCCAAAGCCTTGAATCTCACAAATGCAGAAAGAGATGCAATTTTTTTTGCTGAAAAAGTTGAATGTAATGCAACCGCATGAGGGCCTATCATTCTATTTTCAGCGTTTTGCACAAGGAGGTGAGCAGATGGATAACACAGATAACACATATGTGATCTTGGTTATGAAACAGCGCACGTACATGACCGTGAAGGACATGTCTAAGTGGTACGGGATCCCCGGCACCAGAACCATTGATGAGTGGACGGTACAGGACTCTTTTGACATCATTGATAAACCGGACAAGATGAAGGAATTTGAAGAAATGCTTGAAGTCATGAATCTGTATGTACCAAGCGGTCTTGTGCAGCTTGATGGCCATGGAGGTGTGCTTGTATGACAAGGGACATAAACATTATTGACGCTATCCAGAATGAAAAGAACAAGGACCTTGGGCGGAAGGATATACCGCCCCTGGATCCGGAGGGCGTGAAGCTTGCTGAACACTGCCGGTTTACTTTTGATATTATTGCTACCCCGGTAGACCCGAAGAGATAAGGGGGCATGTTATGTTTGATGTAAAAGTAACAACATCAAAAGCCTCCAGTGACTGCGGAGCTGCCTGCATGGTAAGCTTTCTGGCTTACTACGGCAAAAATGTATCTCTTGACGAAATCAGAAAGGAATGCATTAAAGTCCAGGGGGCCAGCGGTAAAGACCTTCTGATCTGTGGACGTAAGCGCGGACTGGACATGATTCCATGGAAAGAGAAATGGGTGACCTGGCTGGAAGGAAAAGAAGATGGTGAAACAACAGATGTAGAGATTTTTAATCAGGATCGTCCGGCGATCTGCCTGTGGGAGAAAAGACACTGGATTATTTATTGCGGAATGGATGATAAGGATCCTGACAGGGTCGTCATTATGAACCCGTCAAGGGGACGGTTCAGCATAGACAAATCACTTTTTGAAAGCTTTTATTCAGGAGTTTTTCTTACCGACGGCATTCCTCAGGAGCTGCCGAAAACACCTGTCGAAGGGGTGCCGGAAACAGCTCAAGAGGAGCAAAATGATGAAGAGGCCTGCTAAGGACAGAAACGTCCCTGGCAGGCTTTTTTTGAATGTTCGAGTCCGAGGGAAATCGAAAAGGGGCAGAAAAGGGGCAAACCCAGTTCTTTTATGCCTTCCCGTGTCAAAAATGGTAAAAGAAAAAGCCCGTATTTACGGGCTTTTTCGCGTTTTGCCGCTCTGTGACAGAGCCACATCCAGCTGGAAAAGAGACTCGAACTCTCGACCCCTTCATTACGAGTGAAGTGCTCTACCTACTGAGCTATTCCAGCTTGTGTGAAACACAAATGATATTATACATCATTCTCGCAGGATTGCAAGCATTTTTTTGCACCACTTTCATGTAGGTGTTACTCTATAACGGCAGTGAAGAACTATTTCACTTTAGCACATCACTTTTATTCTCTGTTAAAGCAGATTTTCATTGAAGTACAGTAGGTTTCGATGTATAATGTGGTCTGATACGGCATGAACCGGATTATGGTTTTTGGTTTTTGTTCACGCTTAAAAAGGAGTAGATCGAATGAAAAATAAGCTGATTGAGCTTAAGGAGCTGACTAAAAATTTTGACGACCAGCAGGTGCTTAAGGGTATCGACCTTGACATCTATGAGAACGAGTTCCTGACACTGCTGGGGCCCAGCGGCTGTGGTAAGACGACGACACTTCGTATTCTGGCAGGGTTCGAGGAACCCAGCAGCGGCGAAGTCCTTTTCAACGGAATAGAGATCTCTAAAATCCCGCCCTATAAGCGCGAGATCAACACCGTTTTCCAGAAGTACGCGTTATTTCCCCATCTGAATGTGGAGGATAATATCGCCTTCGGCCTTAACCTGAAAAAACAGGACAAATCCATGATCACCCAGAAGGTCAGCAGGATGCTGAAGATGGTAGGACTTGAAGGATTTGAGAAGAGAGACGTATCACTGCTTTCGGGCGGACAGCAGCAGAGGGTGGCTATTGCGAGGGCGCTTGTAAATGAACCAAAGGTCCTGCTGCTTGATGAGCCGCTTGGCGCACTGGATGCCAAGATACGAAAGCAGATGCAGGTGGAGCTTAAAAAGATCCAGCGTGAAGTCGGGATCACATTCGTATATGTTACACATGACCAGGAAGAAGCGCTTTCCATGTCGGATACTGTTGTCGTTATGAACAACGGCGAGATCCAGCAGATCGGCAGCCCGACCGACATCTACAATGAGCCTGAAAACCGTTTCGTCGCAGGCTTTATAGGAGAGTCCAATATCATCGAAGGACATATGATACACGACTTCCTTGTGGAGTTCGACGGATTTCAGTTTGAGTGTGTTGACAAAGGCTTCCCGGAAAATGAGGAGATTGAAGTTGTCCTGCGTCCGGAGGATCTTGACATTGTAGAGCCTGAGAAGGCCAAGATCGTCGGAACTGTGAGAAATATTACTTTCAAGGGCGTTCACTACGAGATCATAATCGACACCGACAAACGTACCTATATGGTGCAGACGACTGACTATGCGGAGCCCGGCCGTAAAGTAGGCCTTACCTTTGGACCGGAAGATGTCCATGTCATGTGGAAGATGGGAGTATACTAATGAAACAGTTCCGTCATTTGATAAAACCGTACGTGATCTGGGCAGCGGTGCTGATAGTGATGCCGCTTATCCTGATAGCGCTGTACGCCTTTACCGAAGAAGGAAACTCGGTGCTGACTTTTTCCTTCACCTTTGACAACTTTGCAAAGTTTGCCGAGGCAACCTATATCAATGTTATCCTTAAATCCTTCAAGCTGGGTATTATCACGACACTGATATGCCTTGGACTTGGATATCCGCTGGCATTTATAATATCCAAATTTCCTGAGAAGACACAGAACACTCTGATCCTTATGGTAACCATCCCCATGTGGATCAATCTGCTTCTGCGTACTTATGCGTGGATGAACATCCTGGCTGACAACGGCATCATCAATCAGTTCTTCCAGGCCATCGGGCTTGGGCAGCTTAAGATGATGTACACTGATTTTTCGGTCATCATCGGCCTTATCTGTAATTTCATGCCGTTTATGATCATACCTATCCACACATCGCTCAGCAAGATGGATAAGTCCCTGATCGAGGCTGCCTACGACCTTGGCGCCGATCCTTTCCAGACCTTCTGGAGGGTCACCTGGCAGCTTTCCATTCCGGGCGTGCTCAACGGCATTATGATGGTATTCCTGCTTTCGGTATCTACGTTCGTTATTCCAAAGCTTCTTGGCGGCGGACAGTACATGCTGATAGGAAATCTGATCGAGTCACAGTTTATTTCTGTCGGAAACTGGAACTTCGGCAGCGCGATCTCACTGATACTGGCTGTGATCATACTGATCTCCATGAGCCTGATGAAGAAGATAGACAAGCAGGAGGACAGGGAATAACAGATGAAAAATAAGAAAAGTTTTTTTACCAGATTCTATGTAGTTCTGTGCCTGGCGTTTTTCTATCTGCCGATCCTGGTCACGATGATCTTTTCGTTCAATTCCAGCAAGTCACTGACCAGATTTGCAGGCTTTTCACTCAGGTGGTATGCAGAACTCATAAATAATGTTGAGGTCGTCAAGGCAGTTTATGTTTCAGTGTCTATAGCGATAATCGCCACGGTCGTGTCGACAGTGCTCGGCACGGTTACTGCGATAGGGCTTTCGCGCAACCGCAAGGTGGTCCGCGACATGATCCTTAATGTCAACAATATACCGATCCTCAACCCGGAGATCGTTACCGCTATCGGCCTTATGCTGCTGTTTTCATCCATCGGTATGCGTAAAGGCTACATAACGATGCTGCTTGCCCATATAGCGTTCTGTACGCCGTATGTAATTACCAGCGTTTATCCAAAGGTCAGGAGCCTTGACCCCAACCTTGCCAATGCCGCTATGGATCTTGGCGCGACTCCGTATGAAGCTCTCATAAAAGTTGTGGTGCCGCTCATCAAGGAGGGCATATTCGCGGGAGCGCTTCTTGCGTTTACGATGTCGTTTGACGATTTCGTTATTTCGTACTTCGTCACCGGAAACGGGACAAAGAATATCTCGATCGTCGTCTATAACATGACCAAGAGGATCAATCCTACGATCAATGCGCTTTCAACTATAGTGATCATCGTTATCATAATTGTGCTGGTAGCCGCCAATACGGTTCCGGACATGATGAAGAAGAGAGGATTCTCCGGGGCAAGCAAGAAACAGAAGGTGATCTCTCTCATCGTGGTGTGCGCGCTGCTTGCCGGGCTTATTAAATGCGGGAGCATCAGCCGTCAGGCAAAGGTGCTTAAGGTGTATAACGCCGGAGAGTACATGGATCTCAGCCTGCTGGAGGATTTCCAGGAGGAGTTCAACTGCACCGTTATCTATGAGACATTTGAGTCTAATGAGATGATGTATACCAAGCTTTCAAGCGGTGAGAGCTATGATATCCTTGTGCCTTCCGACTATATGATCGAGAGGCTGATTAAGGAAGAATATCTCCAGTATCTTGAATGGAACAAGATTCCGAACAAGGATAACCTGATGGAGGATGTTCTTGACAAGAGCTATGATCCCGGAAACCGTTATTCCTGCCCGTATTTCTGGGGAACAGTAGGAATCCTCTATGACAAGACAGTAGTTGACCCGGAGGATCTAAAGGATGGATGGGAGCTTCTGAGAAATCCGAAGTACAAAGGACAGATCTATATGTATGATTCGGAACGTGATTCGTTCATGATCGCCCTTAAGGCACTTGGGTATTCGATGAACACGACGGATGAGGATGAGATCAATGATGCCTACAACTGGCTGATCGAACAGCGCGATATCATGGACCCGATATATGCGGGTGACGATGTGATCGACAACATGATCTCCGGCAACAAGGCCATTGCAGTGGTTTATTCAGGTGATGCGTCATACATCATAAGCGAGAACGAGGATATGGATTATCTAACTCCGCAGCAGGGAACAAATGTATGGTATGACGCCATGCTGATAACCAGGGACTGCAGCGAGGTGGATCTTGCCCATGAGTTCATCAACTTCATGCTGCGTGATGACTGCGCGCTTGCCAACTCGGAAGAGGTTGGATACACATCACCTGTAGAGAGCGCCTTTGAAGAGATGAAGGAAGGAACCTACAATGGTGTTTCTTCATATGTTCCTCAGATAGACAATCCGAAGAATGAGATATTCGGATATCAGACACCAAAGGTCAAAGAAAAGTATGCCGAGCTGTGGACAAAGGTAAAAGCGCAGTGATTGACGGCTGCCGGGCAGAAAGGATGCTTAATGGAAATATATAAAGGAAAATCTGCTTTTCCGGGAATTGCAGCGGGTAAGATACTGTTTTTCGCAAGAGAGGAGTATGAGATCCGCTGGCACAGTATAAAGGATGTTCATAAGGAGCTTGATTCTTTTGAAAAGGCTAAGAAGGATGTGGCAGATCTTCTTTTGAAGCTGCTTGCGGAGGCAGAGGGAAAGCCTGCCTCCGTAAGCAAGAACTACAAGGCGCAGCTGGATGTGCTGATGGATCATTCCTACAGTGACGCAATATGCGGGATGATAGAGAATCAGGCTGTGAGCGCGGGATATGCAATTCAGACCACGAGGGATGAACTTATTTATACCTTTCAGAATCTTGAGGCTCCGGTGATACGTGAGCGCATCAGACATATCCGTGAGATCTCCTTCAAGCTGATACGCGCTCTTGGTACTTCGTCAGCGCAGATCGTCCTGGGGGAGGAACCGGTCATCCTTATCGCGGAGGAGCTGAACCCGGCCGAGATACTTGAGATTGAGAAGAACAATATTCTTGCGGTAGTGACATCCCATGGATCTGAGATATCACATTCTTCGATAATGACAAGGACAATGAACATCCCGTCGCTTTTCAACATAAACGTTGACAAGGACTGGGATGGCAAAACTGCCATTGTGGACGGCTACACAGGAACGCTTTACCTGAATCCGAGCGATGAACAGCTTAAGGAATATGAACTGAGGCGGCAGGAGGACCTTCGGGAGAGGGAAGAACTGATGAAGCTGAAGGACAGCCCCGACATAACTCTTGACGGAAAAGAAGTCAACGTGTATGCCAATATCGGAAGCGTGGATGACCTCAGCAACGTGGATTATTATGGTGCTGACGGAGTGGGGCTGATGCGCAGCGAGTTCCAGTACCTTGGAAAGGACCGGAGTCCCAGCGAGAATGAACTGTTTCGTGAGTACCGGAAGCTTGCGGAGGCTATGAAGGGCCGCAATGCCGTGGTGAGGACCATCGACCTTGGGGCTGACAAGAAAGCGGATTATATGCGCATTCCCCCGGAGACAAACCCGATAATGGGAAACCGCGGCATACGTCTGGCGCTTGACCACCGTGAGGTTTTTGAGGAACAGCTGAGAGCCATATACCGGGCAGGCTGGTACGGGAATCTTTCCATAATGTTCCCGATGATCTCTTCACTGGAGGAGATGGATGAGATAGACGAGATCATCTCATCGGCAAAAAAGAACCTTACATCACGCAGCATTCCCTTCCGTGACCTGAGAAGGGGCGTTATGATAGAAACTCCCGCCGCGGTCATGATAGCAGAAGAGCTGGCTGAAAGAGCCGACTTCCTGAGCATAGGTACAAATGACCTCACTCAGTACACTCTTGCAATGGACCGCCAGAATCCTTCACTGAAAGACAAATACAACGACCATCACCCCGCCGTGCTGAAAATGATCAAAATGGTCATCGAAGCCGGCCACCGGGCAGGCAAACGTGTATACATCTGCGGCGAAATAGCCGCCGAGACCTCCCTCACCGAAACCTTCCTGAGAATGGGCGTAGACGCCCTCTCAGTAGTTCCCGCCTGCGTCCTCCCCGTCCGAAGAATCCTAAGAGAGACTGATCTGTCAGAAAGGGCTGCAGAAAGAATATGAAGCGGCTGTGAAAAGTCCTTTTTTCAGAATATCCCCCCGCTTGCTTTATCCCTGCAACGGGGGGATTTCTCCTCACTTCCTTCAAGAGCAACTGCCCTCGCTGAGTGAAAACTCCCTTCTTAACAAAATAATATTCACTGCATAAGGTGGTACAAATTAGTAAAAGACAGGGGACGGTTCTGTGTCTTAAGACACAGAACCGTCCCCTGTCTTACTTGCTTCACTAGAATCATTTTAAAAGCGTGTCCGGGGAAAGGGGGGTGCGGGGGGAAAACGTCGGACTTCGCAACTCTGAGAGTGTTTTCCCCCCGCCCTTCCGGTTTCATAGAGTAACGGGTGCAAGGGGAAGTGAAAGAACTTTATTTCACCCCCTTCCCTGTATTCAGGTGCTGAATTAGAATTAATCTTTAAACTTGCGTAATGTCTGTATTCTTGTTATAATAAGATACTTAAGAAAAAAGTAACTGTTAGATCAGGCGTTTTGCGCCTTGTTTATGAAAAAAGGAAAATCTTATGAAAATTGCAGTAGCAGGAACCGGATATGTCGGTCTGTCGATCGCGGTGCTGCTTGCGCAGCACAACGAAGTGACGGCTGTAGACATAATCCCGGAAAAAGTAGAAATGATCAACAACAGGATCTCCCCGATAAAAGATGCGGAGATCGAGGAATACCTCGCCGGGAAGGAACTTAATCTGAAGGCAACGCTTGACGGCGAAGAAGCCTACCGTCAGGCTGAGCTTGTAATAATCGCAGCGCCTACCAACTATGACAGCCGCCGCAATTATTTCGACACTTCAGCTGTTGAAAATGTCATAGACCTGGTTTCCGGCGTGAACCCTGACGCTGTGATGGTGATCAAATCAACCATACCGGTGGGATATACAGAGCATATCAGGAAAGAGAAAGGAAACAGCCGTATCCTTTTCAGCCCTGAGTTCCTGAGAGAGAGCAAGGCACTTTATGACAATCTGTACCCGAGCCGTATTGTTGTAGGTACAGATCTTTCGGACAGCAGCATGGTTGAGGCTGCAAATATGTTCGCAGGACTTCTCAAAGAAGGGGCGATCAAAGAGGATATTGAAACTCTTGTCATGGGCTTTACCGAGGCAGAAGCAGTCAAGCTTTTCGCCAACACCTATCTTGCTCTTCGAGTAAGCTTTTTCAACGAGCTGGATACTTACGCCGAGGTCAAAGGGCTGGATACAAAATCTATCATAGATGGCGTCTGCCTTGATCCGAGGATCGGGAAGCATTACAACAATCCGTCCTTCGGATATGGCGGCTACTGTCTGCCAAAGGATACCAAACAGCTTCTGGCAAACTATGAGGATGTTCCGGAGAACCTTATCCAGGCGATCGTTGAAGCCAACCGTACACGAAAGGATTTCGTGGCGGACCGTGTGCTGCAGCTGTCGGGCTACTACAGCTATGCAGACCGGAATACCTACAGCAGCCAGATGGAACGGCCTGTCACTGTAGGTGTTTTCAGGCTTACCATGAAGAGCAATTCGGACAATTTCAGACAGAGCAGCATTCAGGGAATAATGAAGCGTGTCAAGGCAAAAGGCGCGAAAGTCATTATCTATGAGCCATCGCTTGAAGACGGCACAACTTTTTTCGGAAGCCTTGTAGTAAATGACCTGGATTCTTTCAAACGTCAGAGCGATACTATCATCGCAAACCGATATGACAGCTGCCTTGATGATGTCGCTGAAAAGGTGTATACAAGAGATCTGTTCAGAAGAGACTGATAACTTAATAACTTAAGACAATAGTTTGGGGGATGTTGATAATGAAAAGAAGAAGCGGAGGAGCGGCAGGAAAGATCCTTACATTGCTGTTATTGCTTTGCGGTGCCGGTACGGTTTATCTTTTATATAATACAAACCTTCTGCCGGTCAAATATCTTGCGCTTATTACAGCAGGAGCGGTAGTTCTGATACTCCTTGTCGGATTCCTGACATGGGATTTTCACAGCAGGGGGAAGTTTGTTCTCGGACTGTTTTTGTGGTTTGCGGTGCTGATGGTCTTCGCGGTTGCAGTTATATACGTAAGGCAGACGCACAGCACAATGGCTGAAATTACGAGCGCAGAGAAAGAAGTGTCTGCGATGGGAGTCTTTGTTAAGACGGATAATGCTGCATCTTCACTGCCGGAAACAAGCGGAGTGACATATGGTGTGCTGAGGACACTCGACCGTGAAAACACTGACGCGGCTCTTTCGAGGATTCAGGAACAGACAGGGACAGCTCCTGAGACAGCCGAGTATGACGGCCTTACAGAACTGGTGGATTCTGTAGTATCAGATGAAACAGGGGCTATTATTCTTAATGAGGCCTATCTGGACGTTATCAGGGAGCTTGATGGCTATCAGCAGCTTGATTCCATGATAAAGGAGATAGCGACTGAGAATGTTGAGACAGAAGTAAAGAGACCTGCACAGGTCGTACAGACCCAGGGGCAGGGCACAGGCAATTCTGCGGATGGTGCTTCAGACGCTGATGCATCTGATTCTGATGATAGCGGTACTGAAGAAGTGGCTTTGGCACAGACAGCTCCGCCAGTGAATAACAAGGATGTTATAGTGATATATGTCAGCGGAATAGACAACCGTGGAGGCATTGTTGCAAAGAGCCGAAGCGATGTCAATATTGTGGCAGTGGCAAACCTTGGTACTCATCAGATGCTGCTGATAAATACACCGAGGGATTATTTCGTTCCGCTTTCAATCTCCAACGGAGCTCCTGACAAGCTTACACATGCCGGTATCTATGGCATTAACTGCAGTATGGATACACTGAGCATGCTTTACAATATTCCGATCCCTTATTATATCAAAGTGAACTTCCAGGGCTTTATCGATATTATCAATGCTCTTGGCGGTATCGATGTATATTCGGACTATACCTTCGACAGCAAGAATGAGCTTGGATGGCATTATAATGAAGGAGTCAACCATATGGATGGCGAGGCTGCCCTTACCTTTGCCCGCGAGCGTTTCTCATTCGCCGACGGCGACCGCCAGAGGGGCAAGAACCAGATGGCAGTCATCCAGGGAATCATGGCAAAAGCAGGTTCTGTGGAAATGATCACAAATTACGCGCAGATCCTTAAGAGCCTTGAAGGCAGCTTTGAGACCAACATTTCATATGATGAGATCGCCAGGATCATGACGAAACAGCTTGAGGAAGGCGGAGAGTGGAACCTTGTTACCTACAGCGTGAATGGTAACGGAGCAACCGAGAAGCCGTACTCGCTCAGCACTCCGGCATACGTAATGGTTCCCGACCAGTCAACCGTAGACATGGCAAAGAGCTTGGCCCAGCAGGTAATAGACGGAGCAGTACTTCAGCAGGTGAACGAGGAGATAGTCCCGCTTCTGAGTGAAGAGGAAGCTAACGCGATAGCTGCCGAAGAAAACGGCCTGCTTACCCCGACACCGGCTCCATCCGGAGCCCCGGCAGACGGAACAGCGCCTGCAGCCGGAACCGCTCCAGCCGATGGAACCGCTCCCGCTGACGGAACCGCCCCGGCAACCGGCACAGTTCCGGCAGCTGATACAACAGCTCCCGCAGGAGAAACAGCCCCGGCAGCAGATGCATCAGGAACAGCAGCTGTCCCGGCGGCATAGAATTAATAAGTTGTAAAAAGTGGCTGTGAAAAAGTGTTACTCTTTTCACAGCCACTTTTTTAGGACAGGGGACGGTTCTCTGTCTTAAAAAAATAAGACAGAGAACCGTCCCCCTGTCTTATTTCTGTTTATTCTAAGACAGAGAACCGTCCCCTGTCTTATTTATTTCCTGCAGATATCTTGCAAGCGCATCCTTCCAATCCGGAAGCGGGGTAAATCCGCATTCAACCAGCTTTGACCTGTCAAGCCTGCTGTTGAAAGGCCTTGCGGCTTTTGAAATACCGTATTCGGCGGTCGTAACGGGGGTGACGGTCAGGTGGGATGCGTCATATTCCTCATGTCCGAGTTCAGCAGCCTGACGGAAGATCTCACAGGCAAAATTATACCAGCTTATGTACTCACCTTCGTTGGTGGCATGATAGTAACCGTATTTTTCGGTTTCGATCATATCACACAGAAGGACGGCAAGGTCAAGGGTATATGTCGGAGTACCAATCTGGTCATTGACTACCCGAAGCTGATCGTGGTTTTTACCTATCTTCAGCATGGTTTTGATAAAGTTGTTTCCGTTTTTGCCAAACACCCAGGCTATCCTGACTATAAAGTATTTTTCAAGCGCATCCCTTACGGCAAATTCACCTTCAAGCTTGCTCTGTCCATAAACATTTAACGGGCTGTAGTCTGTACAGTCCGGTTTCCAAGGAAGAGTTCCTTTTCCGTCAAACACATAGTCAGTGCTTAAGTATACCATCTTACAGTCAGCCAGGTGGCAGGCTTCGGCAATATTTTCGGTCCCGGAAACGTTTATGAGATGTACCTTTGACCTGTTCTGCTCGTCTTCGGCGGCATCAACGGCAGTCCACGCCGCGCAGTGCACTATGGCATCGGGCTTTAATCCGGTAATTGTTTTTATTACGGCTTCCCTGTCAGTGATATCCAGGGGAATATAAGGAGCTGTCGTGACAGCCGAGCCATCCTGGATACCAGCGTATGCCGGGGCAAGATCAGAACCGGTCGCCTCATGGCCCCGGCGGGTCAGTTCGTTGATCATATCATGTCCCAGCTGTCCGGCTACACCTGTTACAAATACCTTCATTTCAAGATTCCTCCTCAGCGGTTCCCGTACATTTTTTCATAATAGTTCTGATACTCGCCGGAGATTATGGTTTCCCACCACTCTTTGTTATCAAGGTACCACTGTATGGTTTTTTTGATGCCGTCAGCGAATTTCGTCTCCGGAAGCCAGCCGAGTTCATTGTGTATCTTGGTAGGGTCGATAGCATAGCGCATGTCGTGGCCTTTACGGTCAGTCACGTATGTGATGAGGCTTTCGGGCTTTCCGAGCTCCTTGCAGATGATCTTTACTATGTCGATATTCTTCATCTCATTGTGCCCGCCGATATTGTAGACCTCACCGACTCTGCCCTTGTGGATGATCAGGTCGATGGCCTTGCAGTGGTCCTCCACATAGAGCCAGTCACGGACGTTTTCGCCTTTGCCGTATACCGGGAGGGGCTTGTCATTAAGCGCGTTGGCTATCATAAGAGGAATAAGCTTTTCCGGAAAATGATAGGGACCGTAGTTGTTAGAGCAGCGGCTGATGGTGACAGGAAGGCCGTATGTCCTGTGGTAGGCAAGCACAAGCAGGTCGGCTCCGGCTTTTGAGGAGCTGTAAGGGCTGCTGGTATGGATGGGCGTCTCCTCTGTGAAGAACAGGTCAGGTCTGTCGAGCGGAAGATCGCCGTACACCTCGTCAGTTGAGACCTGGTGATACCTCTGTATGCCGTACTTGCGGCAGGCATCCATAAGGACTGCGGTTCCTTTTATGTTTGTGTCAAGGAAAACCTCGGGATTTTCGATAGAGCGGTCAACATGGCTTTCTGCTGCAAAATTGACAACGATATCCGGTTTTTCCTCCTCAAAAAGGCGGTAGACGGCTTCGCGGTTCGTTATGCTTTCTTTGACAAACCGGAAATTCGGATTGTCCATCACCGGAGCAAGAGTTGAGAGATTGCCGGCATAGGTCAGGCAGTCAAGGCATATGATGCGGTAATCCGGATATTTGCCAAGCATGTGAAAGATAAAATTGCTACCAATGAATCCGGCTCCGCCGGTAACGATAATCGTCATTGCAGATACACTCCTTTGTTATTTTGTCTGTGATTTATTTAATCCGGCGCACGCCGGAACTATATAGTAAACGACATTAGAGTTCTTACTTTGATGTACTATATGATAGTAGATATCGTCGCTAATGCATGAACATCAGAGTAAAGATACTTTTGACGTTTACTATAGTTTGATCGTAACGGTTAAGAACAGCCATAAGCACTTACTGCTGAGCAGCTGTGTCCCGGCAGCACACGCCTGGCAACGACCGAAGGCAGGCTCATTATTCCGGAAGACGGTCATCTCAGTGCAGAACATCAAGATATTTGCCGTCAAGAACGTCCTTCAGATACTGCCCGTACTGATTTTTCTTAAGGACATCATAGACCTTCAGCACTTCCTCCTTTGTGATCCATCCGCTGAGGTATGCGATCTCCTCGAGGCAGGCTATCTTACGGTGCTGATGATCCTCCATTGTCTTTACGAAATTGGTAGCTTCGACAAGGCTCTCATGAGTTCCCGTATCAAGCCATGTGAAGCCCTGGCCGAGAAGCTCTACATTGAGGGTTCCGTCCTCAAGATAGATGCGGTTGAGGTCGGTTATCTCAAGCTCGCCTCTGGCGCTCGGCTTCAGGTTTTTGGCATATTCTACAACACGGTTGTCGTAGAAATAAAGGCCGGTGACACAGTAATTGCTCTTGGGATGCGCCGGCTTTTCCTCTATTGATACAGCCTTGCCGTGCTCGTCAAATTCTACGATGCCAAAACGCTCCGGGTCATCAACATAGTAGCCGAAGACGGTAGCGCCCTTGCCGCTCTCGGCATTCTGTACGGCTTCTTTAAGCCGCTTTTTCAGACCGTGGCCGGAGAAGATGTTGTCACCGAGTACCATTGCCACGCAGTCGTCCCCGATAAAGTCACTGCCGATGATGAACGCCTGCGCCAGCCCGTCAGGACTCTCCTGGACTGCGTATGTGAGCTTCACACCGAACTGATGACCATCACCGAGAAGAGCTTCAAACCTGGGGGTATCCTGAGGTGTAGAGATGAGCAGGATATCACGGATGCCTGCATTCATAAGGACAGACATGGGATAATAGATCATGGGCTTGTCATATATGGGAAGAAGCTGCTTTGATGTAACCATGGTGAGCGGATAAAGCCGGGTCCCGGAACCGCCCGCAAGAATGATCCCTTTCATATTAGACTCCTTTGCTGCAGCTGCCATGCCTGTAAAAAATCTAAAATACAGTGCAGCTGTTTTTTTATTTTTTGATGCGCCTGTTTTCTGAAGCTGTAAGATATGAATGTCCGGTTGGCGCATTTTTATAAATGATAGTATATAGGAAAAAACAGAATCGGGCAAGATAATATTACATTTCCGAAACCATTGATTTTTATCTTTTAAATTGTTATTATGAGGTTCAGGCATTTCGGCCCTGATTTTTCCGGGCTTTTTAAGATGCTTAATGAGAGCGCCGCAAAACCCTCACGGCGGGTATGCACTTTCAGTACCCGGGCGGGACGGGAAAGAAGGGCTTTTCAAAACCCTCACTGCGGGTATGCGCTTTCAGCACTCGGGCAGGACGGGCAAGAAGGGCTTTAATCAAGACTTCTGAGACGCTCGTGGAGAGCGCCTCAAAACCGGCGAAGGCATGGAGCGCCCGGGCCAGTACGGACAGGAAAATGCAGATACAGCTTCCTGTCCTATAGGAGGAAGGAATGGGACAGCATAAAAACAGACATGTCCATGTAATATCTGAAGTTGCGCCAGGAAGCATTGCGGAGGAGCTGGAGCTGTGCAGAGGGGATAAACTGATATCTGTCAGCGGTCAGGTGGTAGAGGATGTTTTTGACTACCGTTATCTGATAAATGATGAGTATATCACACTTCTCGTCGAAAAAGCGGACGGGGAGGTATGGGAGCTTGAAGTAGAAAAAGAATACGATGAAGACCTGGGAATAGAGTTCGAAAACAGCCTTATGGATGGATACCGTTCCTGCTCGAACAACTGCATCTTCTGTTTTATAGATCAGATGCCTCCGGGCATGAGGCCAACGCTTTACTTTAAGGATGATGATTCGAGGCTTTCTTTCCTTCAGGGAAATTATGTTACACTTACCAACATGAGCGACCATGATGTCGAGAGGATCGTCCGCTACCATATGGAGCCGATCAATATCTCTTTTCAGACTATGAACCCTGAACTGAGGTGCCGGATGCTGCATAACAGGTTTGCGGGCAAAGCGCTTCAGAAGGTCGACCGTTTTTTTGAGGCCGGCATCATCATGAACGGGCAGATAGTCCTGTGCAAAGGGTATAATGATGGCAGGGAGCTTGAATACAGCCTGGAAAAGCTGGCGGAATATGCACCGGTCCTTCAGAGTGTTTCGATCGTTCCTGTAGGGCTTACAAAGTACAGGGAAGGGCTCTGCCCACTGGAGCCGTTTACTCCGGAGGAGGCGTGCGAAGTGATCGACCTTGTCCATCGCTGGCAGGAAACCATGATGAAAAGGCACGGCATCCATTTTGTACATGCTTCGGACGAATGGTATATTCTTGCGGGACAGGAGCTGCCTCCGGAGGAAAACTATGACGGGTACCTCCAGCTGGAGAACGGTGTGGGGATGCTCAGGCTTCTTGATACGGAAGTGAACGGGTTCCTTTCGGAAATACCCGGTGATGACAGGATATCCGAAGGAACGATAGCCTGCGGCCTGCTGGCGGAGCCGTTCCTGCGGAAGCATATGCAGGCGGTCCATGATAAATTTCCAGGTGTAAATATTGAAGTGCGTGGAATAGTCAATCATTTTTTCGGCGAGAACATTACGGTTTCCGGCCTGATAACCGGGCAGGATCTGATCTCGCAGATGAAGGGTGGAAAAAACGGAAAACGGATATTCCTGAGCAGTTGTATGCTCAGGGAGGGAGAGGACGTTTTCCTGGATGATATTACAGTGTCAGAGGCTGAAAAGGCCCTGGACGCAGAGATAACTGTTGTGCAGAGCAGCGGCGCTGACCTTTTAAGAGCTGTCCTTCTGATGGGGGACAGCGGACCTAAAAAAAGGAGACAGATGTATGAGCAGACCGGTAGTGGCAATAGTGGGCAGGCCTAATGTGGGTAAATCCACATTGTTCAATGCCCTGGCAGGAGAAAAGATTTCAATAGTTGAGGATACACCGGGAGTTACCCGGGACCGCATTTACGCGGACGTCACCTGGCTCGACAAGAGCTTTACGCTGGTGGATACGGGCGGAATAGAGCCGGACAGCGGCGACATTATCCTTTCCAGAATGCGTGAGCAGGCACAGATAGCCATTGACACCGCTGATGTTATCATTTTTATGACGGACGTCCGCCAGGGACTTGTGGATTCCGACTCGAAGGTGGCTGACATGCTCCGCAGATGCGGCAAGCCTGTGGTACTTGTAGTCAACAAGGTTGACTCTGTCGCAAAATTCCAGATGGACGTGTATGAGTTCTACAACCTGGGCATAGGAGAGCCGATCGCGATCTCTTCTGCCAACAGGCTTGGGCTTGGGGATATGCTCGACATCGTTACCGGAATGTTCCCTTCAAATGCCGCTGATGAAGAAGAGGATACTACTCCCAGGATCGCGATTGTCGGTAAGCCGAACGTTGGAAAATCCTCTCTGGTCAATAAGCTTCTTGGCGAGGAAAGGGTCATCGTATCCGAGATCGCCGGTACCACAAGGGATGCTGTTGATACCCGAGTGAAATACCAGGGCAGGGAATATATTTTCATTGACACCGCGGGCCTCAGGAGAAAAGGTAAGGTCAAAGAGGACATAGAACGCTTCAGCGTCATCCGGACAGTGTCCGCCGTTGAACGTGCAAGCATCGTGATAGTGATGATCGATGCCGAGGAAGGCGTTACGGAGCAGGATGCGAAGATCGCCGGTATTGCGCATGAGCGCGGCAAGGGCATAATCATTGCTGTCAATAAGTGGGATGCCATTGAGAAGGATGACAAGACCATCTACAGGCATACGGAGCGGATACGCCAGATCCTGTCCTTCATGCCTTATGCGAAGATCCTGTTTATCTCGGCGAAGACCGGGCAGAGGCTTGCGAAGCTTTACGAGGCGGTTGACCAGGTGATCGAAAACCAGACTCTCCGTGTGCAGACCGGAGTACTTAACGAGATCCTTACCGAAGCGGTCGCAATGCAGCAGCCGCCTTCGGACAAAGGTAAAAGGCTCAAGATCTTCTACATGACACAGGTTGGCGTGAAGCCTCCTACTTTCGTCCTGTTTGTGAATGATAAAGAACTGATGCATTTCTCGTATGTGAGATATCTTGAGAACCGCATAAGGGATGCGTTCGGTTTTGAAGGAACTTCTTTAAAATTCATTGTTCGTGAGAGAGGAGAGAAGAACTGATATGCTGGTGCGATTGTTGTGCCTTGGTATCGGGTATCTGTTCGGCCTGATCCAGACAGGATATTTTATAGGAAAGGCTCATCACGAGGACATAAGGGAACGCGGGAGCGGAAACGCCGGGAGCACAAATGCCCTCAGGGTATATGGAGCCAAAGCCGGCCTGCTGACTCTTCTGGGTGATGTGCTTAAAGCTATTGCCGCGATACTGCTGGTCAGTGTAGTGTTCGGCGATAAGTATGGGTATATGCTGCCGCTGCTCAAAATGTACACCGGTGCCGGGGTTGTGCTTGGACACAATTTTCCGTTCTACCTTGGGTTCAGGGGCGGAAAAGGCGTGGCCGCGTCGCTTGGCATCAGCATCATATTTGACTGGAAGCTGGTAGTGATCATAGCGATAGTGTTCCTGGGGCTGGTTTTCCTGACAAGATATGTTTCACTTGCCTCGCTCTCAGCCTATACAGCAGTCCTGACAGGCATAATCGTGTTCGGACAGATGGGCTTTTACAACATGGAACAGAGGTATCTGAATGAGCTTTATATCCTGTTCGTGCTGATGACTGCGCTCGCGTATTTCCGGCACAGGAAGAATATTGTAAGGCTGCTGAACGGCACGGAGAATAAGATATCTATTGGCTCGCATGGAAAATAAGGGTACGGAGAATAAGATATCAGGGAAGATAACAGGAGATGATGTTTTATGGCTGAGATCAGCATTATGGGTGCGGGAAGCTGGGGTACGGCTCTGGCAGTCCTGCTTGAAAAGAACGGGCATAAGGTGACCATCTGGTCATGTATCGAGGACGAGGTCGCCATGCTTAATGAAAAAAGGCAGCACGAATCGAAGCTTCCGGGAGTTGTGATCCCTGATGACATCACGATCACATCGGATATGGAAGGATGCCTTGAAAGACCGGATGTGTGCATACTCGCCGTCCCTTCTCCATTTACAAGGAACACTGCACGCAGCATGAAAAGCTTTGTAAAGCCAGGGCAGAAGATCGTGAACGTAGCCAAGGGAATAGAAGAGAATACTCTGATGACATTGTGCGACATCATTAAGGAAGAGATCCCGCAGGCAGAAGTATCGGTCCTGTCAGGCCCGAGCCATGCGGAAGAGGTCGGAAGATTCATCCCGACTACATGCGTTGTAAGCTCAAAGGATCTGAAAACCGCCGGCTATCTTCAGGAAATATTCATGAGCCCGGTGTTCCGCGTCTACACAACTACGGACATGCTGGGAGTGGAACTTGGAGGTTCGCTCAAAAATGTAATTGCTCTCGCCGCCGGAACGGCAGACGGCCTGGGATACGGCGACAATACCAAGGCCGCGCTGATAACCAGGGGAATTGCCGAAATCTCCAGGCTTGGCACCAAAATGGGCGCCCGTCTCGAAACCTTCTACGGCCTTTCCGGCATAGGCGACCTGATAGTAACCTGCGCCAGCGTCCACAGCCGCAACCGAAAAGCCGGCTACCTGCTGGGAAAAGGATACACAATGGACGAAGCCATGAAAGAAGTTAAGATGGTAGTAGAAGGCGTCTACTCCGCCAAAGCCGCCGCCCAGCTGTCCGAAAAATACAATGTAGAAATGCCAATAGTAGCAGAAGTAAACAAAGTCCTGTTCCAGGGAAAAAGCGCCGACGAAGCAGTACGAGACCTGATGCTGCGCGACAAGAAGGTAGAGAGTCCTATGTAAAATAAAGGGGGATGTGAAAAAAGTCTTTTTTTCCACCCCCTTTCCCTGGGCACGCCTTTTTACACGACGCTTAAAAACAAGGCTGTGAAAAGTATTATTTTCACAGCCTTTAAAAATTAATACACAGAAGTTGATTTCTGTTAAAAAGAGGAGTGCCCGGGGAGGGTGGGGTGTGGGGAGGGGACGTCGGGCTTCGATACTCTGAGAGTGTCCCCTCCCCACGGTTTTCTTTTCGGCGGAACCCGCCTCCCTCTTTGGAAAAAAAAGAAGAGAGGTACGGGGTGGAGAAAAATATTTTCACAGCCCCGTTGTTATCTAGAAGGGTATGTCTTTTAGGTCGTCGGGAATGCCGGCGCTTCGATATCCCCGGCTCATGGTGTCGAGTATTGCCATATCCTCTTCTTCTATCTCAAAACTGAAGATGTCGGCATTGGATCTTATGTGATCGGTGTTGGAGGATCCCGGGATTACGGACAGTCCTTTCTGGATGGCCCAGCGGAGCGCTATCTGGGCGGGAGTCCGGGCATATTTGGTTGCGACTACGCAGATTATATCCTCGTCAAGACATGCGCCGCCTGCAAGCGGGGCATAAGCCTGAACCTCTATTCCGTTAGACTGGCAGTATTCGATCAGTTCTTTATTGTAGTTGAGAGGATGACATTCTATCTGGTTGACCGCAGGCACGATGCCGGAAGCCTTCCTGAGAGCCTCAAGATGACGGATCTCAAAATTGCTCACTCCGATGGCAAGAACAGCGCGGGAGGTGCTGAGCTTTGCAAGCTCGTCCCAGGTGGCGCCGTAACACCCGGGAACAGGCCAGTGTATCATGTAAAGATCCACATAATTGAGCTGAAGCCGCTCCAGGCTGCGCTCAAAGGCACCAGCAGTATCACCGAGACGCTGGGCGGTGTTCCACACCTTTGAAATGATGAACAGATCCCTGCGGGGGATCTGGCATTTGGCTATTGCCTGCCCTATGTATTCCTCATTCCTGTAGGACGAAGCAGTGTCGATCATACGGTAGCCTGCCGTGACGGCTGAGTTGATGGCTGTAATTACAGCCTTCTCATTCTCCATATGATTCATGCCTATCCCAAGGCGAGGCATCCTTGTGTGGTTATTTAGTAAAACTGTTTCAATCAATGATATATCCCCCTGTTGCATAGCTGCCTGTCCCGTATCCCGAGCCAGGTATCTGACTGTCAGCAGCGTTTGACATAAAAATCCCTTTGCTGCATAACTGCTTGCCCTGCATTCTGAGATGGGCATCTGGCTTTCAGCAGCGTTTGACATAAATCTTTTTGTGATTATAACATCAAAATGTGAAACTTTGGGTTCATTTGTGTTACATTTTTAGTAATTCTTATATGTTAATCATTACATGACATGTGTGGTAATTCCAAAAAAGGTGCATTAAGTCAGAAAGTGCAGGTGAAATTATTATACAGTATTACATCGATCAGAATGGATATAAACAAGCGGGAAACTGTTACTGTTCGCGGCCAAACCGCAAGCGGCTGGGTCTGAGCCCTCCATTCGGAATCTCGCCCTTACGGCCGTGAAAAGTAACAAATCAGTCTTCCTGCAGTAATGGCTTCATAAGAGTTACTGGAAATCATTATAATGATATGTTATAATATGCATCATCTTATTATTTGAAAACATGGAGGGAAAGTATGGCTTTCAAAACAGACATTGAAATTGCCCAGGAGTGTGAGCTGCTTCCGATTACCCGGATTGCGGAAGAAGCGGGGATAGATGAAAGATATCTTGAACAATACGGAAAATATAAAGCGAAGATCGATTATAATCTTCTAAAGGAAACAGACAGGCCTGACGGGAAGCTTGTACTGGTTACAGCTGTCAACCCCACCCCTGCCGGTGAAGGTAAGACGACCACTACTGTCGGGCTGGGCGACGGGCTGAAGAAGATCGGGAAAAATGTAATGATCGCCCTTCGGGAGCCTTCTCTTGGACCTGTATTCGGTATCAAAGGAGGCGCTGCCGGCGGCGGATATGCGCAGGTAGTTCCGATGGAGGACATCAACCTTCATTTTACCGGCGATTTTCATGCCATAGGTGCGGCAAACAATCTGCTTGCCGCCATGATCGACAATCATATCTTCCAGGGAAATGAACTGAACATCGACCCGCGCAAGATAACATGGAGACGCTGCGTGGATATGAACGACAGGCAGCTCCGGTCAGTAATTGACGGCCTTGGCGGCAGGACGAACGGTACGCCGCGCGAGGACGGTTATGATATAACCGTGGCATCCGAGATCATGGCAGTCCTCTGCCTTGCAAGCGACATAACGGACCTGAAGGCAAGGCTTTCCAGGATCATAATTGGATACACTTATGGAAAGCCGTCAGAGCATAAGCCTGTAACAGCTGGTGATCTTCATGCGGAAGGGGCTATGGCGGCACTGCTCAAGGACGCATTAAAGCCGAACCTTGTACAGACACTGGAGCATGTTCCGGCGATCGTGCATGGAGGACCTTTCGCGAACATTGCCCATGGCTGCAATTCTGTCACTGCAACCCGGATGTGCATGAAGCTTGCCGATTATACCATAACCGAGGCTGGATTCGGCGCTGACCTTGGAGCTGAAAAGTTTTTTGACATTAAATGCCGGATGGCCGGACTCAGGCCGGATGCAGTTGTTATCGTAGCCACGGTGAGAGCGCTTAAATACAACGGAGGGGTATCGAAAGCCGAGCTTGGAAACGAGAATCTGGAAGCCCTGGAGCGGGGACTTCCGAACCTTTTAAGGCATGTGAGCAATATCAGGAACGTTTATAAGCTGCCGTGTGTTGTTGCGATCAACGCTTTTCCGACGGATACTGAGAATGAGCTTTCGCTTATAGAAGAGAAATGCCGCAGCCTTGGAGTGAATGCCGTACTTTCGGAGGTATGGGCAAAGGGCGGCGAAGGCGGAACGCGGCTTGCGGAAGAGGTCGTGCGACTTACATCAGAGCCTAATGACTTCTCCTTCGCCTATGAACTGGAAGGAAGCATTGAGGACAAGCTGAACCAGATAGTCAGGAAGATTTATGGAGGAAAGGGAGCTGTACTTACATCCCAGGCACAGAAACAGGCAGCCCAGCTGGAAGCAATGGGATTTGGAAATTTTCCGATATGCGTTGCCAAGACACAGTATTCGCTCACTGATGACCAGACAAGGCTTGGAGCTCCCGAGGATTTTGAAATAACGGTCAGAAACCTGAAGGTATCATCCGGGGCGGGCTTCATCGTGGCGCTTACCGGTGAGATCATGACAATGCCGGGTCTTCCGAAGGTTCCCGCTGCGGAGCGCATCGATGTTGACGAAAACGGAAGGATCACGGGGTTGTTCTAAGTGCACATTAAGACACTGAGGTTTTGCATTTATAGGAGAATTAAATGAGATTTTCAGAGAACAGTATTTCGGATTTTTTACAGGTCCTGTCGACCAAAGCGCCCGTTCCGGGCGGCGGGGGAGCTTCATCGCTGGTCGCTGCTGTTGGCATTGCACTTGGTAATATGGTCGGAAGCCTGACCGTTGGAAAGAAAAAATATGCGTCTGTAGAAGACGAGATGCAGGAGCTGATGGCCAAAGCCGAACAGCTCCGTAGTGAGTTCCTGCACCTGATGATACGGGACGCCGAGGTTTTTGAGCCTCTTTCCGTGGCTTACAGGATGCCGAAGGATACGGAGACAGAAAGATCTCTAAAGGCGAGGGTGATGGAGAAGGCGCTGGATGCCGCCTGTTCTGTACCGATGGAGATCATGGAAAAATGTTGTGAAGCACTCCTTGTGGTCAGGGAATTTGCCTCAAAGGGCTCCGTAATGGCAATAAGTGATGCCGGCGTAGCAGCAGCCTGCCTGAAGGCAGCGCTTGAAGGGGCTTCCCTCAACGTTTTTATCAATACAAAATCGATGACTGACAGGGAAAAGGCAAAGGCCCTTAACGAGAAGGCCGAAGCGATGCTCAGTGAGTACTGTGTGATCGCAGATGATATATTCAATGAGGTAAAGAGACGGCTTGAGTGACAAAGGAGGATCAGCATGGCAAGGCTTTTAACAGGAAAAGAGGTCAGCGCATCGATCGCTGAACGTGTCAGAGCAGATGTGAGTTTCCTTATGGAAAAAGGGATAACCCCGACGCTTGCTACCGTCAGAGTGGGGAATGATCCCGGAGATGCCGCATATGAAAGAGGCGCGGCAAAAAGATGCGAGGCGCTTGGGGTCTGCTGCCGTAAGATAGTGCTTGATGAGAATGTTTCCCAGGAGGAATTGATAAGTGTGCTGGAATCTTTAAATAAAGACCAGTCCGTACATGGAGTGCTTCTTTTCAGGCCGCTTCCGAAGCGTTTTGATCAGGCTCTGATAGAAAACACGCTTGTTCCGGAGAAGGATATCGACTGCATGACAGACCTGTCCATGTCAGGAGTTTATACAGGACGTGACATAGGCTATCCACCCTGCACGGCCGAAGCCTGTATGGAGATCCTGGATCATTATGGAATTGACTGTACCGGCAAAAAGGCTGTGGTTATTGGCAGGAGCCTTGTAATAGGCAAGCCGGCGGCCATGATGCTGCTTAAAAAGAACGCGACGGTGACAGTGTGCCATACCAGGACTAAGGATATGGCTTCCGTGACACGAGACGCTGATATCCTGATAGCTGCTGCAGGCCGGGCCGGGATTGTGGACGGCAGCTATGTCCGCGAGGGGCAGACAGTGATCGATGTAGGCATCAATGTTGATGCCGAAGGAAAGATCTGCGGTGATGTGGATGAGGAATCCGTATCGCCGGTAGATTTAGCGCTTACTCCGGTTCCCGGAGGGGTCGGGACAGTGACAACCGCTGTACTTGTGAAACATGTGGTGGAAGCCGCGAAGAAAACGGTGCTTTTGTGAAATACGTGGTGGTGGAAGCCGCGAAGAAAATGATTTAATGAATATCGGGAGGGACTGGTACAAAAATGGCTAAAATACAGATGAAGACACCTCTGGTTGAGATGGACGGGGATGAGATGACAAGAATACTCTGGCAGATGATAAAGGATGAACTGCTTCTTCCTTTTATCGACCTGAAGACTGAGTATTATGACCTGGGGCTTAAATACAGAAATGAGACGGATGATCAGGTTACGATAGATTCCGCCGAGGCGACAAAAAAATACGGGGTTGCAGTAAAATGTGCAACGATCACGCCAAATCATGCGCGGATGAGCGAGTATGACCTTAAAAAAATGTATAAAAGCCCGAACGGAACTATCCGCGCCATCCTTGACGGGACGGTTTTCCGCACTCCCATTATAGTAAAAGGCATAGAGCCCTGCGTGCGCAACTGGAAAAAGCCGATCACGCTTGCACGTCATGCATATGGTGATGTTTACAAAAATTCAGAGATGTACATCGATAAGCCGGGCGATGCCTATATTGTGTTCAGGGGCGAGGACGGTACTGAGAGAGAAGAGCTGATTCAGCATTTTGACGCTCCCGGAGTCATCCAGGGCATGCACAACATGGATGCATCCATCCGGAGCTTTGCCCGCAGCTGCTTCAATTATGCGCTGGAGATGGGCCAGTCAGTATGGTTCGGCTCAAAGGATACCATTTCGAAAACCTATGATGCACGGTTTAAGGCAATCTTCCAGGAGATATTCGATACCGAATTCAGCGAGAAGTTTAAAGAAGCAGGACTCGAATATTTCTACAGCCTGATAGATGATATCGTCGCGCGTGTAATGAAGACAGAGGGCGGTTTCATCTGGGCCTGCAAGAACTATGACGGGGATGTCATGAGCGACATGGTATCATCTGCGTTTGGTTCACTGGCGATGATGACTTCAGTACTTGTCTCGCCTGACGGAGTTTATGAGTACGAAGCAGCACACGGTACGGTTCAGCGCCATTATTATAAGCACCTTAAGGGGGAGGAGACCTCCACGAACTCTGTGGCCACGATATTTGCATGGACCGGAGCCCTCCGTAAACGCGGTGAGCTTGACGAGATCCCTGAACTTGTCTCTTTTGCGGACAGGCTCGAAAAGGCTACTGTTGAAACTATCGAATCCGGCCGGATGACCAGAGATCTTGCACTGATTACAACAATTGAAAATCCGGAGGTCCTGAACAGTCGTGAGTTTATTCTTGCGATCAAGGAAAGGCTGGCATGAAAAACAAGAAATATTTTCCGATGTTTATCGATCTTTCAGACAGAAGCGTAGTTATCGTTGGGGGCGGCAGTACGGCTGTGAGACGGGCCAGGACGCTTCTTCAGTTCACCCGAAATGTGACGGTAGTCACAAAGGAAGCAGACCAGGATCTTATCGACATGGCCAGGCTTGGCAGAATAACACTGCACCAGAGGCTGGTCAAGCGTGCAGATCTTCAGAACGCCTTTATGGTGCTGACCGCGACCTCAGACAGAAAACTGAATGATGATATCTACCGCCTGTGCAAGGATGAGGGAATATATGTCAATGTCTCGAATGACAGGGAGAAGAGTGACTTTCAGTTTCCTGGTGTCTATATCAAAAATGACCTGTGCGTAGGAGTGACCGCGACAGGACTCACCAGCGAACGCGCCAAAAAGGTGAGCACGGCAGTGCAGGAAGCCATAGAAAAGGCTCTCGAAGAGCTTGACGAGTGAAGCTCACGGGGCAGCAGACCCTGCCGCCTGCGGTAATAATAAGACAGAGAACCGCCCCCTGTCTTACTGCTCATGCAAGCATGGCAGAGCAGAGTATATTTCTTATGGCCGTGAATAGTAACAAGTAACAAATGAAAAAAACAGAGAGGCATTCTCTGTCTTGTGGAATAGAACAGGCTGTGTTATAATAATTAAAGAATTTTCACGGAGATGATCCTCCGTGAGATCTGTTGATTAATTGGATTTGGATCGGAGGCAGCGGCTATGGCGGATAAAAAATACGTTGCATATGTTGGGTCTTACACCCATGGTTCTAGCAAAGGGATCAAAGTATATGATGTCGATGTGGAAAAAGGCCTGTTGACGGAGCGCAGCGAGGTAAAGGTTAGCAATGCCTCCCACACAGCGGTATCCAAGAACGGCAAATATCTGTACGCTATCGAGGATGAAGGTGTAGCAGTTTTCCGCAGGGATGAAAACGGGGATCTTCACCGCATCAACAGCGTTGATATAGACGGCATGCGCGGATGCTTTCTTGCAACGGATGTCGACGGCAAGTACCTTTATGTAGCCGGCTATCATGACGGCAAGGTCACGGTAGTCCATACCCATCAGGACGGCAGGCTTGGAAGCCTGATGGACGGAGTGTTCCACAGCGGCCTTGGCAGCGTGGCGGAGCGCAACTTCCGGCCTCACGTAAACTGCGTACGCCCGACACCGGACAACAAATACCTGTGCGCCGTTGACAACGGTATTGACCAGATAAAGGTGTACCGTATTAACAAGAGGACAAACAAGCTGGAGCTCGTGGATATCGTAAGGTGTCCGAGGGAAAGCGGGCCAAGGATCATCCGCTTCAGCCGTGACGGCCGTTTTGCATATGTTCTTTTTGAACTCAGCAACCAGATCAAGGTGTATACCTATGACGGAAGCGGCAAGCAGCCGGAATTCGAGCTTATACAGACCATCAGCACCCTCTATAAGGAGAATGACCCGGATGCCATCCACAGCGCTGCCTCAGGCCTTGCGCTTGCACCTGACAGCAGGCATCTTTACTGCACAACAGCAGGGGAGAACACGGTTTCATGCTATGATAGAGATGAAAAAACAGGGCTTCTGACAAAACTGTTCACCCTTCCTATAAGCGGTGATTATCCAAAGGATATAGTAATATTCCCGGATAACCTGCATATCGCGGTTGTCAACCACGCCAGCAATACTATAACCACGTTCAAGGTTGATTATGAGAAGAAAATAATCATGATGAATGACAGGCCGCACAGAGTCGACCAGCCCAACAGCATCCATATCTGGGCGGTGCCGGATGAACCGGCAGAGCCATCTGAGACAGAACTCAGAACCAGAGAGCTGGGGATGTAAAGCAGATAATAAAAACGGTACCGACCGTAATATCGATCGGTACCGTTTTTTTTATATTACTGTTCACATGGAAATAAGACAGGGGACGGTTCTCTGTCTTATTAAAATAAGACAGAGAACCGTCCCCTGTAATATTTTAACCGTAGATCTTTTTTATATAATCCAGTCGGGCCGTAATGTTTGTGAGGAGTGCGTCTGCAAGGGTCAGGGCGCACATTGCTTCTACCACTACAACGGCGCGGGGAACTACTACCGGGTCGTGGCGGCCATGGATCTCTATGGACACACGTTCTTTGTCTCTTGTTACTGTATCCTGGGGTTTTGATATGGAGGGTGTGGGCTTTATATGTGCCCTGAGTATTATATCGCTTCCATCGCTTATGCCTCCTAGTATTCCGCCGGCGTGGTTGGAGGTTTTTATAATCCTGCCTGATAGGTCTGTAGTAAAACCGTCATTTGAATCCGAGCCGGTATAGGCGGTCACTTTTATCCCATCGCCGATTTCTACGGCTTTGACGGCGCCTACGGACATTACAGCCTGAGAGAGGACGGCATCAAGCTTTCCAAATACAGGATCACCAAGTCCTGCGGGAACGCCGGATATGCGGCATTCTATAACGCCGCCGGCGCTTTCCTGGTCTTTTATGCATTTTTCCAGAAAGCGGGAGGCTTCTTCTGCAGCAGCTGCATCCGGCATGCAAAGAGGATTGCGGCTGATCTCGTCAGGATCGAAAGCATTAGTGCTGACGGGACCGATGCTTCGAACATATGTCATAAATGAAACTCCTGTCTCTTTAAGGAGCTTTGCTGCAATGGCACCTGCCGCTACACGGGCTGCCGTCTCGCGGGCAGAAGAGCGTCCGCCGCCCCGGTAATCCCTGAAGCCATATTTCTGGTCGTAGCAGAAATCGGCATGCCCCGGGCGATAGGTGTAAGCGATATTCCCGTAATCAGCAGACCTGTGATCTTTGTTCAGGATCATCAGTGAAACAGGGGTGCCGGTTGTTTTTCCCTCAAATACACCGGAGAGGATCTGCACTTTGTCCTCCTCATTACGCGCGGTTGAAAAACGGCTTTTTCCGGGCCTGCGCCGGTCTAGAAAAACCTGTATATCCTCCTCGGACAGAGAAAGCCCCGCAGGGCATCCGTCGACGACGGCACCAAGAGCAGGACCATGCGATTCCCCCCAGGTAGATACGGTAAAGATCCTTCCAAATGTCGAGCCTCCCATGTTTCAATACCTCCCTTCACACTGCTCATCCTGAAGCAGAATAAGCCTTAAGTTTATGATCGCAGGCCATATGACCTGAGCTGTATTTAGATTGATCACCTGTGCTGCATTTCACAGGAATGCAGGCTTTGTACTGAGCTGAAAGCCTGGAAATCACGTGTGCATTATATCACAGAGACACGGGGCTTTACAAGTAATTGACAAAGCCACCGCCAATATTTATAATGTGAAAGGTTACTATTCACGGCCGGGATTCCGAATGGAGGGCTCAGACCCGGCCGCTTGCGGCCGGGCCGTGAACAGTAACCGTAAAGGTTACAATTCACGGTCATAATTTATGCGGACTCTGGCTCTTTCAACATGCTTGTATGAGTGTGATAGATATAAGAGCCGCATGCCTCTGAAATCTGAAAGGAGCATCAAATAGAATGAGGAGATTTGTAGATGGCCTTGAGAAAAAGTATCATAATCTGGCGATCCCGGGACTTACAAGATACCTGATCGCCTGCTATGTTGTAGGATATATCCTTTACTATATAAATCCCGAGATACTTTCTCTCCTGAGCCTGAATGTATCAATGATCCTGAGAGGCCAGATCTGGCGCCTTGTCACCTGGATCATTTATCCGCCAAGCACAGGCAATTTTCTTTTATTTGTGATTGCGATAGCATTCTTTTACTATCCGCTGGGCAATTCCCTGGAGCGCTCGATCGGAAGCTTCAGGTATACTCTGTATATTGCCAACGGTATGCTGATCACAGTGATCGGAGCTTTTCTGCTGCATTTTATAACGGGCGGGGTTTATGACCTCTTTGCGGGCATGATATTTACCACCTATTATATCTGCCTTTCCGTATTTCTGGCTTTCGCGATGCTTTATCCGGACATGCAGCTGCTTCTGTGGTTCGTGATCCCGATCAAAATGAAATGGATGGCCATCGTATACCTGGCACTCATGCTGTATTCGGTCCTTAATTATGTCAGGAGGGGGTTCTGGTTCATGATAATCCCCATCGTGGCATCTCTCATCAATTTTGGACTGTTCTATCTGTCCTTTAAGGACCTGAGCTATATGAATCCTAAAGAGGTGAAACGCCGCCGCGATTTCCAGCAGGCCATGCAGCCGCGCGGCAGGACAGCAGGTGGCGGAAGCGGAAATATCACGAAGCACAAATGTGCTATATGCGGGCGGACAGAGCAGGATTCACCGGATCTGGAGTTCCGTTTCTGCTCAAAATGCAATGGTAATTATGAGTATTGCCAGGATCATCTGTTCACTCACACACATGTTCAGTAACTGACGGAATTAACTGACAGGAAAGGATTTACGGCAGAAGATGAAGAAAAAACCATTTGTGACACTTGAGAAACTGCAGGAGATCATCAAAGAGTATCCGACACCGTTCCATCTTTATGATGAAAAAGGCATCAGGGAAAACGCTGCGGCTTTAAAGAAAGCTTTTTCCTGGAACAAAGGTTTTAAGGAATTTTTCGCGGTAAAGGCAACACCGAATCCTTTCCTTATAGACATTCTGAGAGAATACGGCTGCGGCTGTGACTGTTCGTCCATGACAGAACTGATGATGGCCAAAGCCTGCGGCTGTCAGGGCGGGGATATCATGTTTTCGTCAAATGATACTCCTCCTGAGGAATTCCGTTATTGCGACAGCATCGGGGGAATCATAAACCTTGATGACATCACCCATATTCCATTTGTGGAGGAGGCTGTCGGGCACATTCCCGAGACCATAAGCTGCCGTTTTAATCCCGGCGGCCTGTTCAGGATAAGCAATGATATCATGGATAACCCGGGCGATGCCAAGTACGGAATGACAGAGGAGCAGATATTTAAAGCGTTCCGTATACTGAAGGCGAAAGGCGCGTCGAAATTCGGGATCCATGCATTCCTTGCCAGCAATACGGTAACAAACGATTATTACCCTATGCTTGCCAGGATCATGTTTGACCTTGCGGTGAGGCTTCACAGGGAAACCGGCGCTGACATCGCCTTTGTAAACCTTTCGGGAGGTATCGGAATTCCTTACAGTCCTGACCAGGAGCCGAATGATATTTACGCGATCGGTGAGGGCGTGCGTAAGGAGTTTGAAGAGGTCATGGTGCCTGCAGGCCTTGAGAATACTGCGATCTATACAGAACTCGGACGTTTTATGATGGGGCCGTATGGCTGCCTCGTCACGAAGGCTATCCACGAAAAGCATACACATAAGGAATACATAGGGGTTGATGCCTGCGCAGTAAACCTAATGAGGCCGGCAATGTATGGAGCTTATCATCATATAACTGTCATGGGCAAGGAGAAGGAGCCGTGCGATCACCTTTATGATGTTACAGGTTCGCTGTGCGAGAATAATGATAAATTTGCCATAGACCGGTATTTGCCCGAGGTTGAGATGGGCGACCTGCTGGTGATACATGACACAGGCGCACATGGATTTTCCATGGGATACAACTATAACGGAAAGCTTAAATCAGCCGAGATCCTTCTGAAAGAGGACGGATCATTCAAGATGATCCGGAGAGCAGAAACAGAAAAAGACTATTTTGCAACCTTCGACTGCTTCCCGGAACTATACAGTAAACTGGTATAATACAGAGAACCGTCTCAAAATAAGACAGGGGACGGTTCTCTGTCTTATTGTGTCCCCTGCGAAATTTGTCGAACGATTTTTCTTGATTAGAGGGGATAATGTTTATTATAATTGAAGAGTAAGGAAAAAAGGATCATGAGGAAGAGCGCTGTTCTTCCGGGATAAAGTGAGTACCGTAAAATACCTGTATAGATACTCCTGAATAAAGGAGAATTATATGGCAGATTTTACGGTTAATATCAGTGCACTTATTTCGTGCGCTTCATCTTTCAGTTCATTGTCGGGGGCGGGGCTGCGTATTTCGGGCAGTATCGAGGATGCCTGCAGTATGGCCGGGGCTGACAGTGAATCTATGAGAGCTGCTGTCAGGGCGGCTCTTGTCTGCGGACAGTCTGTCCGCGAACTTTCAGCTTCTATAAGCCGTTTCGGCAGTGTGCTGTCGGAGTGCGCTGAGCTTTACAGAAAATGTGAGAATGGTATCCTGGGGTATCAGGTGTCTGTTCCGGAAACCGGTGCTCCTATGGGAGAAACAGGCCCTGGAGGCGATAGCGCCGGTTTGGGAGGAGCAGGTGCGGGAACGGGTGCACCTGTGATTCCTATAATCCCTATAGTTCCTGAGGATGGGGAGACGAGTGAGATTCCGCTCAGACATCCGCAGGGACAGGCGAAGATACCAAAAACACCGGTAACTGTGACTGCGGCCGGTGAAGGCTCGGAAGGCAGTTCTGCCACTGATGATGGAAAAACCGGTCCGTCAGGAACCTCAGGTCAATTTGGGGATGCCACAGGCGCGTCAGGAAATCAGCAAAACGGAGATGTGGAAACCGGCCCGTCAGGAACCTCAGGTCAATTTGGGGATGCCACAGGCCCGTCAGGAAATCAGCAAAACGCAGATGGTGCAGAAGGACCGTCAGGGCTTTCCGGGAGTTTTAGCGGAGGAGAGGATGACTCCGGGAATTCTGAACCCGGGAAAACCTGGGGGAGTCTGGCGGCCATCTGGGGAGGAGGTTATGCAGCGGGCTCATCCGGTGCAGCCACCGGTAAAGACGGGGATGATGGAAAGAATCCTTTCAGCGGGAAGTGGGAGACCGGGGGAAGTACGTCTCTGTTCTCGTATACTAAGCCGGGCTCAAAGGACAGCGGGGCAGACAGAAATGGCAGGATAAAGCCTGTGAAACCGTCCGGAACAAAACTGTTTGAGTGGAAGGACGGAGCTGCTGCAGAAACTTCATATGCTGAAGGAAAGATCAGGATACCCGGAGGATCAGCGAGCGGTTCAGTCGGGAAAGCTGAAGCCCATGCGTCCGCAGCGGCCAGTCTTACCATGACGGAAGCCGGCGGCAGCGCTATAATTGCGCCGTATGTATCGGCGCAGGCAGGCGCGAGTGTCAGTTTGCTTGAAGGACGTATTTCGGGCAAATATGGAAACGAGAATGCTTCTATCAGCGGGAAAGGCAGCGGGACAGTTGGAAAAGCGGAGGTCTCAGGTTCGGTGTCAGCATCCCTTTTTGACAGAAAAGGAAGTGTTTCACCTCGTGTGGCAGGCTCTGTCAGGGCGGAAGCGGTTGCGGCAGAAGCTTCCGGAAGTCTGACTGGAAGTCTTCTGGGAGCCTCTGCAACGGTCAGCGGTGGCCTGAATTTTGGTGTAGGGGCTCATGCTGATGTGGGCCTGGCGCCGGGCTCGATATCATGCGATATAGGAGCTTCACTGGGCGTCGGAGCAAGATTTGGATTCGAGATTGATTTCAGCGGGGCAATAGATGCAGCCAGATCCGCAGCGACAGCTGTCTGGAATTATCTTTTCCCGAAAAGCTGACATGAATTATTTGTTCTCGAAAAGTTGACAGATATTATCTGTTACCGAAAAGCTGACAGATTGATACAGAATGATATGAAATCAAGATGAAAAGGAGATATGTATGATCACAAAGGAACTGCTTCCGGCAGGCAGCGTTGTACTTTTGAAGGAGAGCACCAGAAAGCTGGTCATTATGGGAGTGCTTCAGGCCAGACCTGACAGCCTTGAGAGGGTATATGATTACTGCGGCTGCCTTTACCCGGAAGGATATATGGATGCAGAAAAAATCTATCTGTTCGATGAGGAACAGATAGATAAGGTTTTTCATTATGGATACCGTGATGAGGAGCAGGAGGAGTTTGAGAAAAAACTCAGAGAGATTCTTCCGGAAGTTAAGGGCTATCAATGAGATCATGGTATCTGTTCAGAACCTGAACAGATACGGGCAAAAATCCATGCAAATCGCCTTCGGCGATGAAAATTTTACCTGTTGAATCATGTTCGTACGCCTTCAGCAGCAAATGCTTCGGGCTGTTCTGATCAATTACAGATCATATTCAAATTTCCCGATAAGCCGGACCCGGCCATACAGCCATGTTTCCATGGCTGCGGGATCGCTCTGCACTCTGAGTATCCCGCCGGGTTCATGAAAAGCGGCATATATGGCGCTGCCGGCTTTTGAGGCGAGATACATTGCGGCAGCCGAAGTTCCGCTTGCGCAGGAGTTTTCCCAGAAAATCGTATCGCTGCCGGGAATATAGACAAGTGGAGTCAGTTGAACCTCAGGAAGATCTCCTGACAGGAACATGAGCCCCAGGCCATCGGCTCCAAGCGATAAGCACCAGTTCTTTACTGCGGCTTCTGCGGCTTTGCGGTCTGACAGCAGGTTTACAAAAGCTGAATCCGGCTCGATGATAATGTGTGATATTCCTTCAAGCTCGACAACAGGGAGGGTACTGCACATTTCGCATCCGCTGTTTCCTGCGCCGGATATGCTGACATTTATACCTGCGTCGGATATGCCGGGTTCTGTACCTGCGTCAGATATGCCTGGTTCTGTACCGGCGCCGGATATGCCGGCTTCTGTGTCTGTGCCTGACATGCCCGGTGCTTTGAAAAGCATTTCTGCTATCTGTTTTGGCTCAGGCATGCATATAGCCGTATACCAGTCATCAGAGTTTAATGTATTGCGCTGGATGATTTCCTTATCTGAACCCGGGAAAAACGGTTTTCGGCTCATGCGGACCCGGACAGGCCGAAGAGCTCCTGACACCGTGAGAGAAATCTCTGATGAATTCTCTTCGCACATCATCTCCGACATCATTTCGTGTAATGATCCCGAAGCCGTTTCACGCATCGGTTCCGGCGTTTCGACCTGAGATGAGATTAATTCATAAGACGCTGCAGAAAAACCATCATCAGAGACGAAGCTTTCGGGCTGTGCTGCCGGTTTCAATACTGCATTCAGACTATAGAGCACAGCTGCGCACATTGAGGCATTGCCGCAGAATTCTCCTCCGGCCATACGGAGAGATGCGCAGGATCCTTCCCCGGGCATACGGAGAGATGTGGAGGATTCTGAACAATCTGCTCTGCCTTGGAAGTTTACAAATCCGGTCTGTTCTGCTTCGGGATGCAGCTTCATAAGGCGCGAAGCGACAGCCGGTTGCTGCAGGATATCTACAGGTGTTTCAACGAGGATGGTGATGTTTCCGGAAGGATCGAGAATACTGTAGCGAAGGCTGCGGTTCATCGCTCGAACACCCGCAGGAACGCCTTTGTCCTTTCCTCTTTGGGGTTATCAAATACTTCACCAGGAGTTCCCTGTTCAACAATAACTCCGCCATCCATAAACAGAACACGATTGCTGACTGCTTTTGCGAAAGGCATCTCATGAGTAACCACTACCATGGTCATTTTCTCATCGGCAAGCTGGCGAATAACTTTGAGAACCTCGCCGGTAAGTTCAGGATCGAGTGCGGAAGTAGGCTCATCAAAAAAGAGTATCTCCGGCTTCATGGCAAGTGCCCTTGCAATGGCGACGCGCTGCTGCTGTCCGCCTGACAGCTGGTAGGGATAGGCGGAGGCTTTGTCTGCGATCCCCATTTTTCTAAGAAGATCCATAGCTGTCGCCTCGGCTTCGTCTTTGTTCCGATGCTGAACATGTATAGGCGCGTCGATAAGATTGCGGAGCACGCTGTAATGCGGGAACAGATTGAACTGCTGGAAGACCAGGCCGCAGTAGGCACGGAATTTCTTAAGCTCGCGGTGATGCACGTACATGGCATTACCGGAGGCGTCGGTATGCGCGGCTTTTTCACCCATATAGACGATCTCTCCGCCATCTATCGTCTCAAGGAAGGTGGAGCAGCGGAGGAGTGTGGACTTTCCTGAGCCGGAAGGGCCTATGATACTGACGACTTCGCCACTGTCGACTGAAAAGCTTATGTCCTTCAGAACCTCAAGGCCGTCAAAATGCTTTCGGATGTTTTTCATTTCAATGATCATTTCTGCACCGCCTTATCTGTAATAATTCAACGCTTTTTCAATACGCGCCATTATAAAAGCTACAACATAGTTTGCGATGAAATAGAACACACCGGCGATTATAAATGGCGTGAAGGAGGTCTGTGATGCCGAGATCTGCTTGGCAAGGGAGAAAACCTCCTGATAAGCCAGCGTAAAGGCAAGAGAGGTATCCTTGACAAGGGTGATTACTTCGTTGGTCACAGAGGGCATGATACGTTTGATTACCTGCGGCAGGATGATCTTCATGAAGGTCTGGCTCTTTGAGTATCCGAGAACCAGGGCGGCTTCGTACTGTCCGGCAGGGATAGATTCTATTCCTCCGCGGTAGATCTCAGCAAAATAGGCAGCATAGTTGACTATGAAACCGATTATCAGCGCCGGGAAACGCCATCCGCGAATGGACATGCCGAAAAGATAGAAGGGACCGAAATACCAGACAAGCAGCTGGAGCATAAGGGGAGTACCCCTGATTACAGATATGTAAACACTTATGATTAAACGCACTAAGCCAAATCTGGACTTTCGAAGAAGTGCTACGATCATTCCGAGCGGAAGAGAACCGACCAGAGTCAGGATAAAGATCCCCGAGGTTCTGAGCATTCCGGCAGCCATTGTTGACAACATGGTATTTAAACTCATTATAATACCTCACATTAAAATTCCGTGGTTAAAATTCATGGACTGATAATTCCGTTTTTAAAGAACAATGTACTTAAGCTCCATGGTTAATTATTCGGGGCTGAAGATCCATTGAGCATTAAAAAGCCGGCAGACCGGGAAACTGTAATGACCCGGAATGCCGGCCGGCTGTTTCTTATCAGGCTGCTGATTATTCAGCTGCTTCTTCTTCGGCTGCTTCCTCAGCTGCAGCTTCTTCGGTTTCCTCTGCCTCGTCAGCTGCATCTTCTTCAGCGTCCTCTTCGACAGCATCCTCAGTTTCTTCGGCTGCAGCTTCTCCGGTATCTTTTCCGAGGATGATATAGTCATAGATATCCGGATATTTCTGTCCGATCTCATCGATGGTACCGTTCTCGGCAAGAGTATCAAGAGCCTCGTTGATCTTGTCGCAGAGCTCGGTGTCATCCTTGCGGAAGCCGATTCCGTACTGCTCACTTCCAAGAACCTCATCAAGATATTTGTAGCCGGTCTCTTCACTCATAAGGAAGTTTCCGCTTGTTACATCAATTGCGAGAGCATCGATGGCGCCTGCCTTGAGGTCTGTGAAGGCGATGGTGTAGGTTTCATAAACTTCAAGAGATGCGAATGTACTGCAGAGCTCTGCCTGGCCTTCTTCGTCATTCAGCAGATCATAGGCTGAAGTGGAAGTCTGTACACCAACTGTCTTGCCGGCAAGGTCTGCCAGTGTTTCAATTCCGGAATCCTCGGCAACCAGGATCATCTGGGTATTGTCGGAATACGGTTTGCTCCACAGGTAGTCATCCTCACGTCCGTTCATGGTAAATCCGGACCAGATACAGTCGCAGCTTCCGGCATTAAGTTCGGCATCCTTGGCGTCCCAGTTAAAAGGAACAGCTTCATATTCCCATCCGTAAAGATCACATACAGCCTGAGCAACTTCAACGTCAAAACCTGTTGTCTCGCCTTCATCATTTATATAGGAATAGGGCGGATAGTCCAGGTCAAAGCCATGTTTAAAAACGAAGGTATCCTCAGCGGCACCGTCATCCTCTGCATATGCTGCGAAGCTTCCGAGACTCATGACCATAATGGCGGACATACTGACTGTCAAAAGGGCTGCAAATCTTTTCTTCATGTTGATCTCTCCTTAATGATTTGTTTGATCTACTGTTAAAAACATTTCTTTCTTACTGCACCTTGGCAATTCTTTACTATAATAGCACACTAAAGTGCTGTTGTAAAGATAAGAATAATCTTGTTGCAATCTGTACACTTTTCAATTAGAATTAAAGTAACTATGCAGCACTCCTATCATGGATGGCATGCTTGCTGTCTGTTCATGTCGGTATGGTGATGAGCTATTCTGCCGATCCTGCGTGAACGGAGCATGGGCTATCTCCTTACAGACGCGGATGATAATGCGTTTTTTTATGGGTGCCGGACAGTTAGATCAAAATAAACGATAAGATCGGAAAGGCAGGTTTTGCAAATGTATATGGATGAATACAGGCGTTGGATGGAAGCGGATCTTCTGGACTATGATCTCAGGAAAGAACTTCAGGATATTGAAGGAGATGAAGAGGCAATAAAGGACCGCTTCGCTGTTGCGCTGCAGTTTGGAACCGCAGGTCTTCGCGGTACACTCGGGGCAGGCACCAACCGCATGAACATCTGGGTAGTCCGCCAGGCAACCCAGGGTGTTGCTGACTGGGTAAAGACTCAGGGCGGCAGCCAGTGCGTGGCCATAAGCTATGACAGCCGCCTTAAAGGCTGGAATTTTGCAAGAGACGCTGCAGGAGTTCTGGCAGCCAATGGCATCAGCGTACGTATCTATGACGAGCTTATGCCGGTTCCGGCCCTGAGCTTTGCCACAAGATATTACAAATGCAACGCGGGCATCATGGTAACAGCATCCCACAATCCGGCAAAATATAACGGATACAAGGCCTATGGCCCGGACGGCTGCCAGATGACTGACGATGCTGCAGCAGTTGTTTATGATTCCATCCAGAAAACGGATATCCTGACCGGCGCAAAGTATATGTCATTTGCAGAAGGTGTAGAACAGGGCCTGATCAAATTTGTCGGGGATGACTGTAAAAATGCGCTTTACGAAGCCATCGAATCACATCAGGTACGCCCGGGTCTCTGCAAGACTGCCGGCCTTAAGCTTGTTTATTCACCGCTCAACGGCACAGGCCTCGTTCCGGTTACCAGAGTCCTTCAGGACATCGGTATTTCCGATATTACCATAGTTCCTGAGCAGGAATATCCGAACGGCTATTTCACCACATGCTCATATCCGAACCCGGAGATCTTTGCCGCTCTTGAAAAAGGCCTTGAGCTTGCAAAGGAGACCGGCGCTGACCTAATGCTTGCAACAGACCCCGATGCAGACCGTGTCGGAATCGCCATGAAGTGCCCGGACGGCTCATACGAGCTTGTCACAGGAAATGAGATGGGAGTCCTTCTCCTTGACTATATCTGCGCAGGAAGGATCGAAAAAGGCACCATGCCGAAGAACCCGATCGCTGTCAAATCGATCGTATCGACCCCGCTTGCAGATGCTGTTGCAGAGCATTACGGAGTGGAACTCCGTCATGTGCTTACCGGCTTTAAGTGGATCGGCGACCAGATAGCACAGCTTGAGGCAGCAGGTGAAGTAGAGCGCTTCATCTTTGGTTTTGAGGAGAGCTATGGATATCTGGCTGGCCCGTATGTAAGGGACAAGGATGCCGTTATAGGCTCAATGCTTATCTGCGAGATGGCAGCATATTACAGGAGCATCGGCTCTTCCATCAAGCAGCGCCTTGAAGAGATCTATGCACAGTACGGCAGATACCTTAACAAGGTTGACAGCTTTGAATTCCCGGGGCTTTCAGGAATGGATACAATGGCAGGTATCATGAGCGGCCTGAGGAACGAGCCTCCGAAGGAGTTCGCAGGAAAAGCGGTTGTATCAGTGACAGACTACGCAAAGCCTGAAGAGACAGGCCTTCCTAAGTCCAATGTTCTCATCTATGGCCTGGAGGATGGCGCGTCAGTCGTTGTGCGTCCTTCCGGTACAGAACCTAAGATCAAGGCTTATTTCACTACTCTTGGCAAGGATCTTAAAGAGGCTGAAGCTGAGAAGGATGAGCTTGCCAAAGCGATCGCACCTGTTTTCGGCCTTTAATTACAGGAGGTTTTAAGTAATGGACTTTGATAATTCTACGGTCAAACAGGAGAGACTGAAAAATATTGCCGGCATCACAGTGAATGACCGTACCTACAACCTGATAATCGGGCTGGTGCTGGTGTGGGGAATTGCGATAGATATAATTATGGCAATGACAATGATGAATGTGATCCTTCGCATGAATCCTATAGTTGCACTGATCATATATATTGCAGGAAGCTTTGGATGCACGATGATCGTTTACAAATCGTCAAATCCGTTCATAAGCTTTGCCGGCTTTACCGGACTTGCGATAAGCATGGGCCTTATACTTTGCTACTTTGTTTCTGCATATGAACTTGGAACGGTATCTCTGGCATTCCAGCTTACAGCTATCATAACAGTTGCCATGATGATACTTGCGACTCTGTTTCCGCAGTTTTTCATGAACATAGGTGCAGGACTCGGCATAGCGCTTATAATCTCCATAATTGTGGAAGTTGTAGCCGGACTGATACTGCGTATGAACATGAGCATCATGGACTATGTACTGGTGATCATATTCTGCGGATCCATTGGTTTTGACTGGGCAAAGGCGCAGGCTTACCCGCGCACTGTTGATAATGCGATCGACAGCGCGGCGGACATTTATGTAGACATAGTCAACCTGTTTATACGTATCCTTTCAATCCTTGGGAAGAAGGACGATTGACAGGAACCGCTTATGAAAACGCATCTCGATTATCCCTGCTATCCCGGCCGGGACAGCACGGTAAGTGTGCTGTAGCATGAGATGCATTTCTCATATGTCTCAGAAGACTACCTGATGACAAGAGGCGCCGCAGGGGGCAGTATACCTGCGGCGCCATCTTTTGACTGCCAGACATCCGGCACATCAGGGACACTGCCTCCAGGATAAAGGAAAACACAGGAAAAAAGGAACAGGAAAATATGGCGGAAGATTATATGGCAGAAGCAGGTGGAATCATTGAAAAACTGATCGTATTTGTTGCAATATTAATTGGAGCCTGGATAGTTAACCGTATAAAAGGCTATATATTTAAAAAGATATATAATAACTATCAGGGCCTTCACCTGAAATTTCTGGAAAAGATATGTACAGCGATCATAATTACGGCAGGAGTTATACTGGCAGTTTCAACTTTCTGGGGACTGCAGTCCTTCTGGAAAACAGCACTCGGAGGAACGGCTTTTGCGAGCGCGATGCTGATCTTTACCGCTCAGGATACCATTAAGGATGTTCTTGCTGGAATCAGGATAGTGTTTTTCAAACCGTTTGAGATTGGAAACCGGATAGAGCTGGAAGACGGTACAGCGGGGATAATAAAGGATATTTCGATGCAGTATGTTGTGCTTGCACTGCTTGATACCCAGACTCTTCTGGTGCCGAACAGCAAGATGATCGAGATGCAGATCAAGAATTTCAGCTATCATGATGAGAATCGTTCAATTTCCGTCCGCGTTAATATCGCATACAACAGTGATGTGGAGAAAGCGATCAGTGTGATCCGCCAGGCAATAATGGAATCGACGTATACCATTCCGGGAAAGCTTACCGATAAGGGCCTGGATTATGCGCCGGTATATTTTCTGGCCTATGATGAATACAGCCTGAGGCTTGAGACAACGGTGTATTACACACCGGCTAATTCGACAGAGGCAGTCAAGACAGATGTTAATCTCCGGATAAATAAAGCACTTAAGGAGAACGGCATTGAAGTTCCGTATAAGTATATCAATATCATGACAAAAGAATAAACAGTACAGCTGTTCAGATGGTTTCCTGATCGTCCGCAGCCAATATGCAGTATATAATGAGAGCATATTAAATGCCCGGTACGAAAGAGAGCAGAATCTGAATGCTGTTCGTGATAGATAATGATCAGAAGCAGAAGGGAAAACTAAATGGAAAGAGAAACTTTAGGCAGCCGTCTCGGTTTTATACTGCTGAGCGCAGGCTGTGCTATAGGAATAGGCAATGTATGGAAATTTCCGTATCTGGCAGGGCAGAACGGGGGAGGAGCATTTGTGCTGATCTACCTGTTCTTCCTGGTAATACTGGGAGTTCCGGTTATGGCGATGGAGTTTTCGATGGGGCGCGCAGCCCGGAAAAGCCCGGTAAAAATGTACCAGGCTCTCACTCCCGGGAAAAAAGTATGGCCTGTGCATGGCATAATATGTATGATAGGAAATATCGTACTGATGATGTTCTATACAACGGTTGCGGGATGGATGCTGCTGTATTTTTTCCGTACGGCATCCGGCGTCTTTGAAGGTAAGGACCCGGCTGCCGTCGGGGAAATGTTCAACAGCATGAAGGCAAGGCCGGCCGAAATGATCATCGCCATGGCAATTGTCGTTGCCTTAGGATTTTTCGTTAATTCCCGGGGGCTTCAGGGAGGACTTGAACGTTTTACGAAGGTGATGATGATCCTTCTGCTTGCTATTATGGTAGTGCTGGCGGTGAACAGTGCGTTCCTGGACGGGGGAAAAGAAGGGCTTGCCTTCTTCCTTAAGCCGGACTTTAGCAGGATGAAGGAAACGGGGCTTATAAAAGTGATCACGGCCGCAATGAACCAGGCATTCTTTACGCTGAGCCTTGGAATAGGCTCTATGGCCATATTCGGAAGCTATATAGGACGGGAACAGTCGCTTTTCGGAGAATCTGTAAATGTTGCGATACTGGATACTTTTGTGGCAATGGTTTCAGGACTAATAATCTTTCCGGCGTGCTTCGCTTATGATGTCGAGCCGGGTTCCGGCCCGGGGCTTATTTTCATAACACTGCCGAATATTTTTAACCACATGCCCATGGGAAGGCTTTGGGGAAGCCTGTTCTTTGTATTCATGAGCTTTGCGGCCTTTTCGACCGTGCTTGCAGTGTTTGAGAATATCATGGCATGTGTAATGGATCTGACCGGATGGGGAAGAAAAAAGACGGGGCTGATGTGCGGAATACTGATGTTTATCCTGTCGCTTCCATGCCTGCTGGGATTTAACGTGCTGTCATCGATACATCCGCTGGGACCGGACAGCGGGATAATGGAGCTTGAGGATTATATAGTGAGCAATATCCTGCTTCCAGCAGGGTCGCTCTTGTTCGTACTTTACTGTACAATGCGATTTGGATGGGGCTGGGATAACTTTGTAAAAGAAGCGAACACCGGAAGAGGGCTGAAGATACACAGCTGGATGAGAGGCTATATGACATTCGTCCTGCCGGTAATCGTCCTGATCATACTGGTACTTGGACTATAACAAAAAGCCACCGATGAGTCGGTGGCTTTTTGTTATTTATACACACTTTATAATGCCGGCAGTGGGACTTGAACCCACACGTGGTTGCCCACAACAGATTTTGAGTCTGCCTCGTCTGCCATTCCGACATGCCGGCCTGCACTCCATACAATATCACAGAATTACATTTCTGGCAAGAAAATTTTTATAGCTGCGAACACAGGGCGGTCCTGTGTTCACAATGTAATGTCATTCCCGGGTTGTAAAATGAACAGTTTCATTGTAAAATTATTAATAAAAAAAGACTCCGGTTTTTGTCATGAAGGCAGATAAGATTGCCGGCGGATATGATTGCGCCGGACTTGAATCATAAGATCACGGAGGGATTATGTCTGATTATTATACTACAATTCGCGCTGCCGGGCATGTGATCCGCATTGGCGCCATGTTTATTGAGACGTGCACTATGCTCAGGAGATTTGCGGCAGAAGAGGCAGAGCCTGAGATTACAATAGAGATGGATAAGCATGATATTCGGATCGAGTGGAAGAGGATGCTGGACAGCGGGAGATATGAGACGGATTTTGTGAACCGGCTTCCGGGGTACTACTTTGAAAGCTTTGCACTCAACCGCAGGGTTTCGGATGCTCTTCTTCCTTATTATACGCTGGCATTTCATGGCTCCGCGGTTGTGGTGGATGGAAGATGCTTCATCTTTTCTGCTGCCAGCGGAACCGGAAAGAGCACCTATGCCAGGATGTGGGCAAAGCATTTTGGCAGCAGAGCATATATCCTTAATGATGACAAACCTTTTCTTAAGGTCAGTGAAAACAATGTAACTGTGTACGGCTCCCCCTGGGACGGGAAGCATCACAATGGCAGAAATGCCGAGGCGGATCTCGCGGCAATAGTTTTTCTTGACAGAGCGGATAGAAGCTTCGTAACCAGTGTCCTGCCGGAACAGGGGCTTGAGAGAATACGCTGGCAGGTGTTCCGGCCCGACGACCCGGAGGATTTCAGGAAAGCGGACTGGCTGCTGGAGCGGACAGCACGGATAATTCCCTTCTATAATGCCGGGTTTACCTTAAAAGACAATGAGATCGAAGATGTATACCGTATGCTCTGTCCTGAAGGAAGATAAGCTGTATACCGTATACTGCATCTTGATGGAGATAAGCTGTATGCTCTATGCGGTGTGAGTGAAATGATACATAAGGAGGTATTCATATGACACTTGACATTAAAAAAGATGGTAAGCGTATCCTTCTGTGCATTTTTGCCGGAGCTGTAATGTCGGTCAACCTTCGTTCATTTGTCCATACAGGCGGGCTGCTGCCCGGAGGAATGACGGGACTCACGATCCTTATTCAGAACATCTTCGAAAAGTTTTTCGGGATTTCGGTTCCCTATGGTATTCCCTATATACTCCTGAATCTGGGGCCGATAATCCTTGGCTTTAAAAAGATAGGTAAAAAATTTACGCTCTACTCATGTATCACGATCCTCACAGTCACGATCCTCACCGATATAATACCGCTTCGCACACTGACATCGGATATCCTGCTCATCAGTGTTTTCGGCGGTATCATCAACGGTTTTGCGATATCTCTCTGCCTGCACGCAGGTGCGACTTCCGGAGGAACTGATTTCATATCCATCTATATTTCGGAGAAATACGGGGTTGACGCCTGGAACTATATACTGGGATTCAATGCTGTTATCCTGCTGTGCGGCGGATTTGTCTCAGGATGGGAAAAAGCACTCTATTCAATAATCTTCCAGTTCGCATCCACCCAGATGATTCATATCATGTACAAGCACTACAATAAAAACACTCTGTTCATCGTTACGGATAAGCCTGATGAGATAAAGGATGTCATTGACAATATGACCAGGCACGGTGCTACAAGCATAGATGTCACCGGTACCTATGAGGGCACAAAAAGGACAATGATCTATTCCGTTATTTCCACCGATGAGCTCAGGGATGTGATGCAGCATATCAAAGCAGCGGACGAAAAAGCCTTCATAAATGTAATTAAAACAGAACAGCTGGCCGGAAGGTTCTATATGCCCCGGAATGACTGATATGATCTCAGGGATTTTTTGTCATTCTTTGCATAAAATCAATGAAAAAAAACGATTTTTTGGGAGAATTGCTTTATACTGTCTTGCATAGAATTGAAAAGTATGATAAAAATTAAATATAAGGTTTTCGAAAGGACGCTTTTTGTTCGAATTCCATACTAATGTAACCCTTTAAAAAGACCAGGAGGTATTAAAATGCAAAATAATATGCTTGCCATGATACTGGCCGGTGGCCGTGGCAGCCGTCTGCATGACCTGACCAAGAAGGTTGCGAAGCCGGCGGTTTATTATGGCGGAAAGTACAGGATCGTTGACTTTCCTCTCAGCAACTGTGCGAACAGCGGCATTGATGTTGTCGGCGTTCTGACACAGTACGAATCCGTTTTACTTAACAGCTATGTAGCTTCCGGCGGCCGTTGGGGCCTTGACACCAGAGAGAGTGGCGTGTATGTTCTTCCGCCCCGTGAGAAAGCTGATGAAAAGCTTGACGTATACCGCGGAACTGCCGATGCTATCTCCCAGAATATCGACTTTATAGACAACTATGATCCGGAATATCTCCTTATTCTTTCCGGTGACCACATCTACAAGATGGACTATTCCGAGATGCTTGCCTACCACAAAGCCCAGAATGCCGAAGCTACGATAGCAGTTATCGGCGTTCCGATGAAGGAAGCCAGCCGTTTCGGAATCATGAATACCGACGGCAACGGCCAGATCGTTGAGTTCGAGGAAAAACCGGCCAACCCGAAGAGCAACCTTGCTTCCATGGGTATCTACATCTTTAACTGGAAGACCTTGCGCAGGATCCTTGTTGCGGATATGAAGAACAATGAATCCAGCCATGACTTCGGCAAGGATGTCATCCCGACTCTCCTTGGCGAGGGCAAGAAGCTGGTAGCCTATGAGTTCAAGGGTTACTGGAAGGATGTAGGAACCATCGATTCCCTCTGGGAAGCAAACATGGATCTGCTGTACAAGAAGGATGAGCTCAATCTGGCTGATCCTACCTGGAAGATCTACACTGAGGATGTCACCACACTTCCGCAGTATATCGGACCAGAAGCAAAGATAAGCAAGGCATATGTCAATCAGGGATGCCGCATCGAGGGTGAAGTTAAGAGCTCAGTGCTCTTTACCAACTGTGCAGTAGGAAAAGGCGCAAAGGTCATTGACAGCGTGCTGATGCCCGGAGCAATTGTTGAGGACGGCGCAGTCGTCACCAGAGCTCTTGTTGCAGGCGGTGTCCGCATAGGTAAAGGTGCTGTCGTAGGCAGCGCGGACAGCGAGAATATTCTTCTTGTTGCGAAACGTGTAAAGGGGGTAGAATAAGATGGCAAGGGCTTTTGGTATTATCGCATCCTCGCTTAGGCGGTTCAGAGTAGAAGGACTGCAGGAGCACCGCCCGGTAAGCGCATTTTCATTCATGGGCAGATATCGTGTCATCGATTTCCCGGTTTCCAACATGAGCAACAGCGGAATCGACAGGATCCATGTTTTTGTAGGCAGCAGCAAACCCAGGTCGCTCACCGAGCATCTTGGAACAGGCCGTCATTACAACATCAATTCAAAACGCGGCAAGCTGCAGATGATCTTCGCAAACCTGAATGTCAACAATACAATCTATAACACTGACATTCACGCCTATGCCGAGAACCTTGACATACTGAGCAGAGTTCATGAGGACTATGTAGTCATAGCTCCCAACTATATGATCTATACTCAGAACTATGATGAGCTTCTTCAGAAGCATATTGATTCCGGCGCTGACATTACCCTTCTCTATCACAAGGTAGACAATGCGGACAAAGCATTCCTTGATGTAAATGTCCTTAACCTTAACAGGCAGAAGGGTGTCAAATCAATAGAGCACAATCTTGGAAATGCAGCTGACCGCAACATCTTCATGGATACTTATGTAATGTCAAGGGAGCTGTTCGTCGAGATAGTGGAATCTGCATGCAAGCTTTCATCTGCATACAGCATGTCACAGATGGTATCCAGCAAATGCGATGAGCTCGATATCCGCGGAGTGCAGCATAAAGGATACTTTGCAGCTATCACAGACCTCAAGAGCTATATGGATTCCAACATGGGCCTTCTTGACCAGGATCTGGCAGCCGAGCTTTTCAGCCCCAACTGGCCGATCTATACAAAGACAACGGATGCAGCACCGACACAGTATTATGATGACGCATGTGTAACGGGTTCCTACGTATCCAACGGATGTGATATCGAAGGTACGGTTGAGAATTCTATCATCGGCCGTAAGGTTAAGATCAGCAAAGGCGCTGTGGTTAAGAACAGTATCGTCCTTGCAAATGCCGAGATAGGACCGGGAGTTTATGTGGAGAACCAGATCGTTGACAAATGGGCAAAGATCATCCACACGGAAAAGATAGTTTCCGAACCTGATAAGCCGGGCTATATCGAAAGAGATGATATAATCTGATATTTCTGAGCCGACAGCCTGTGCTGCCGGCTCTTTGTTTTAGGAGGATTCAATATGAACAAGACGAAGATCATCTGTACCATCGGCCCCGCGAGTGAGAGCGAGGAAGTTCTTGCCGAAATGATGAAAGCGGGCATGAACGTAGCGAGACTGAATTTTTCACATGGAACCCATGAGGAACACAAGGCAAAGATAGAGACGATCAAAAAAGTACGTGAGGAGCTTGACCTGCCCATAGCGATCATGCTTGATACCAAGGGGCCTGAATACCGTATCAAAACCTTCAAAGACAAAAAGATAACACTGATTGAAGGAGATACCTTTACGCTTACTTCAGATGACATCGAAGGAGATGAAACCAGAGTCTCTGTAACATATAAGGATCTTCCTAAGGAGCTAAGGCCCGGGGACAGGGTGCTTGTGAACAACGGCCTGGTAATACTTGAAGTGATTGAAGCCAAAGATCCTGATGTGACATGTAAGGTCATTGCCGGAGGGGAGCTTTCGGACCGTAAAAGCATGAATTTCCCGAACAAGCTGCTCAAAGGGGATTTCCTGAGTGATCAGGACAAGTCGGACCTTCTTTTCGGCATCAAAGAAGGGGTGGATTATGTCGCGGCATCCTTTGTCTCAAACAAAAGTGACATGCTTGAGATGCGCAGCTTCCTTGATGAAAACGGCGGTAAGGACATCGATGTGATCGCCAAGATCGAGAACAGATCGGGCGTGGACAACATCGACGAGATATGTGAGATCGCTGACGGTATTATGGTCGCAAGGGGCGACCTTGGCGTGGAGATCCCGTTTATGGAGGTTCCCTCTGTGCAGAAGTATCTCATCAGCAAGTGCCGTATGCTTGGAAAACGGGTCATCACGGCAACTGAGATGCTTGAATCCATGATAAAGAACCCGAGGCCGACGCGTGCCGAGATCTCCGACGTTGCCAATGCTGTATATGATGGATCATCTGCCCTCATGCTTTCCGGTGAGACAGCTGCAGGCAAGTATCCTGTACAGGCGATAAAGGCCATGGCAGAGGTTGCGGAATATACAGAGTACCGAATCGATTACAAAAAACAGTTCCATCAGCAGGAATTCAAGATCCACAGCAATCTGGACGCGGTTTCCCACGCGACCTGCGCAATGGCTATCGATGTCGACGCAAAGTGTATCGTAGTCTGCTCGATGTCAGGCAAGACCGCCCGTATGGTCAGCCGTTTCCGCTGTCCGACACCGATAATCGGCATGACAACATCAAAACGCGCGTGGAGAAAACTGAATTTAAGCTGGGGCGTCCTGCCGGTGATAAGCGAGGAGTTCAACTCAGTAGAGGTAATGTTCTACCATGCGCTCAAGGAAGCCCAGCGCGTGCTGATGCTTACGAAGGGCGACAATGTGGTTATCACAGGCGGCCTTATCAACGGAAAATCCGGGAATACCAACACCATCAAGGTAGAGACTGTGATGAGATGATAAACGGAAGAAATGCGGCTGCCTGAGCCGAAATAAGACAGGGGACGGTTCTCTGTCTTATGAAAATAAGACAGAGAACCGTCCCCTGTCTTAGCCTACTTTACTAAAGAAGGGGAGAACCGTCAAAATGACAATGGTAGAACTGCTTGAAAATGACCGGGAAAGGCTCATTGGAGATTTGGAAAACTCGCCTCAGCCTGAACAGGCACAGGAGATTCTTGAAAAGGAAATGGATCAGCTGCTGTACAGGTACAATGAAACTGAAAAGCAGGAGATCTGCCTGAGAACAGCTTCAGACATGATAGAAGTGTGCCGCATGGGGCTGCCGCTTGTCGATTCGGTCGGGGATAATGTTGTGTGGACGGCCGGGGATGACGCGCAGGCCGGAAAAGCGGTCTTTATCCCGATCTGTCTTCTGGCTGCCGGTGCGGCAGTCCTTTTGTTTGTTTTGTCCGGAAAAGGAATGTCCGGCGAAATGCCGGTGCTGCTGCGGGTGATCACAGCCGCAGGTTTTGCCCTGGCCTTTGCGGGAGGACTTCTCCTGGGGAAAAACATGAAAAAGGAGAATAAGTCATCCGAAGGAAGGCATAAAGTTGAAAACCGGACGGACGCAGGCGGGCTCTACAGAAAATTCAGAGGCTTAATACAGACGGTGGACCAGAGTATAGAAAGAGCTGCAAACCGGGAGAAGATATATGCAGGAACCGGTTTGACATACGGAAACGCCGACGGGATAGACGAAGGAGAGCTGTCGCTTTACGCAGGCCTTCTTGAAGCACTGTATTCAAACGACGGTGAAACTGCACTTGACAGCCTTGAGAATATAAGGTATTTTCTCCATTGTAATAATATTGAGACGGTGGATTACGAAACTGACAAAAAGGAATGGTTTGATGTAATGCCATCTGTCACACAGGCCACTATCCGCCCTGCCCTTGTAAGTGACGGGGTCATTCTGAGAAAAGGCCTGGCAGCGGGAGGTTTATGATGGGGAGCTACTACGGCTTTGATCTGGGTGATGCCGAGAGCGCGGTCGCGGCTCTTTCGGAGGACATGCATGAGACTCCGCGCATCATTCCTGTGAACAATGAAAAAAGCTTTATAACTGCTTATGCGGTCAAAGGCGGCGGGGAAACGGTGATCGGGGAAAATGCCTGCTACGACACCGGGGCCGTGAGGCGTGGCCTCAGATTCAAAAGCAGGTTTCTTACCGATCCCGCAAGCCACAACGAGGTGCGCATCTTTGCATCCGGTGTGCTGGGATATCTTTTCAGGAACAGCGAGCCGCTTGATCTCGAGGACAGCTGCTTTTATGTGGGGTGCCCTGCAGGATGGGACAAAAACGCCAGAGAGCAGTACAGGTCGATCTTTGAAAATGCAGGATATCCTCCTGTCAGGATAGTGTCAGAATCGAGGGCGGCAATGGTCAGCGCATGCCGCTCAAAGCATCTGCAGGTTGGCTACGATATACTTTCAAAGTCTGTACTTGTGGCAGATACAGGCTCATCAACCACGGATTTTGCTTTTATAAGCAATGGGCATGAGGTGGAGATGCAGACCGCGGGAGAGGTCGTCCTTGGCGGTGGCATTATGGACGAGATACTTCTCGAGGAGTGTCTGAGGGCTTCAAAAAACGAAAAAGAACTGAGAAAGATCTTTGAAGAGAGCGAACCCTGGAGGACTTACTGTGAATTCGCGGCACGGCGGCTGAAGGAAAAATACTTCTCGGACGAAGAGTACTTTACTGCGCATGACTGTGCCCAGACAGTAAATGTGTATTACAGAAAACCGGTTTCGCTGCGGCTTTTCATGAATCCGGATATGGCTGAGAGGATCCTTAATAAAAAGTCAGACCGCCTTATGGGGAAATCCTTCAGGGAGACGTATATTGACAACCTGAAGGAGATAAGAGATAATCTGAAGGATTCGCTCCCGGAGCTCGTCTTCCTGACAGGCGGCGTATCAAAAATGCCGTCCCTTGGGGAGTGGTGCAGAAATGTGTTCCCGGAGTCCATTGTCATAACCGGCAGTGAGCCCGAGTTTTCCGTGGCACGCGGGCTTGCGTACTGCGGCAGGATAGACAGTGAACTCAGGGCATTCAAGAATGAGCTTAATGAACTGATCGCATCCAGCACAATAGAGGATGTGGTAGAAAGCCACATTATGGATCTTTACAGGGCTTCTATAGATACGCTGGCTTCACCACTTCTTCACAACGCCTGTGTCCCTGTGTTCGATAAATGGCGAAACGGTGAGATAAGGCGCCTTGAGGATACGGACAGCGAGATGGAAAGGGCCGTAACAGAATACCTGCACAGCGATGAGGCAAAAGCGCTGCTGGCAAAGCCGGTTGCCAGATGGCTGCGGAATGTCGCGGATGACCTCGAGGAATACACAATGCCCATCTGCATCAGGCACAATATCCCGTATCGTGCCCTGAGCCTTAAATCCTTTTTTAAGACTACGGACATCGATATACACATTGAGGCAAAGGATATATTTGCCGTCGAGGAGATAACCTGGCTTATCGATTCGGTGATATCAGTGGTCGTAGGCCTTTTCTGCGGGGGCAGCGGAATCGCGCTTATTTCAAGCGGACCGGCGGGCGTTCTTACAGGAGCCATGCTTTCGCTGCTTGTGCTTGTGCTTGGAAAAAACCAGATGGAAAAGGCTCTTCTTAAGGCGGACATACCCGGGCCTGTGAGACGCATAGTTTCAAAGAGGTCTTTTGAGAGCAGGATAGACAAATATGAGGGAGTCGTGAAGAGCAATTTTTACGCTACCCTTGAAGATGAAAAAGGCGAAGAGATCAAGGAACGGCTTTCCGGAGAGATTTCGGAAGAGATCGAACAGTGCCTTACAAGAATGGCGGAGATTGTTGAGATACCGCTTGGACAGAAATAGGAGGACAGGATGCTTAAGCAGCTTTCAATATACGCTGAGAACCGTAAAGGGACGATGCAGCACATAACAGAATTATTAAGGAAGTCGGATGTCAATATTCTTGGATCTGTCACGAATGACAGCGCCGAGTACGGCATCATACGTATGGTGGTATCCGATACCGATGCAGCAGTCAGGGAGCTTACAGGCGCAGGCTACCTCTGCCGCACCACTTTTGTTATCGGAGTTGAGATCGACGATCATCCCGGAGCCCTTGATGAGCTCCTCAAGGCTTTGTATAACAGCAATGTGGATGTAAACTATCTCTATCTGTCATTTGACAGGGATTCTGCCATGCCGATAATCGTGCTGCACACAGAAGATATACCGGAGGTTGAAGCATGCCTGGAGTCCAAAGGCTTTGTCTGCAAGCACGGAGATGTGATATAAGAACGAGAAAGGGACTGTGAACAGCCAGAGACTGTTTTTTTTATAAAAAAAGAGTACTTGCATAAGGCCTTCCGATATGCTATAGTGTATGTAGTAATTAAAACTACATGAGATTGTAAAAATAACTCACTATAGAGGCTTTTAAAAACCGCTTAAGGTTTGAAACGGCCGGAAACGGGGGACATTATGACATCAGAAGAACTCAAAATGTTTCTGAAACAGCACAGGGTGCCGGGAAAATTCTACAAGATCGGCGGACGGCATAACCACAGGATATGCATGGAAAAGACGGACAGCGGCTGGGAAGTGTTCTTCAGCGACAACAAGGAAAAAGTGGGCCTTTCAAGGTATAACGACGAGGCATCCGCATGCCGCGGCATGAAAAATGAGATGAACAAGCTCATGAAGCTCATGTACGGGATGACATGGGCCGATTAAATATGTAAGAGACTGTCGAAAATGACTTATGCAGATGAGGGCGGAGGCAGGTCAGATGCACATTTTTTAGACAGTTCCTAAGTCCGGAAAAGAAATGAGGCCGGTTCTGCACAGGCAGAACCGGCCTTTTTAATTAAGAAAAACATCATGCCGGATCAACCGGCTTCCGTTTTGGAATCGAACCAGGAAAGCAGCTGACGCAGTGTGGCTTCATCATCAGAGCATTCTGAACGGGGAACCCCGAGAAGCTCCGCAATAGCCGATCTGTCGGATTCCCTGCCATAACGGCGGATGACAAACCGGCAAACCTCAAGCGTAAACTGCCCCGTATTAGCGGGAGTCCGCTGCCCGGAACAGATTCGAGACAGGTAGGAGGGATCATAATTCAGAAACCGGGAGAGCTCTGCGCGATTGATCTCCAGAGTTGAAATCAGCTGATTGAGCTTGCTGCCCAGTATCATTGGATCAGGTTTTTTTGAGGACAGTATCTCAAGAAAGGAACCCGTGACAGCTTCTTCGCTGAATTCAGGATGCCCGTTCTGTTCTGCTATGACTGATATACCATAGCATAACTTTTTTAATTGCTCACTGCCCGCAGATGGTACACGCTCACCGTTGCGGTAGCGACTCAGCACGGTAGGCGAAAGGGTCGAGACTTCCGCCAGAGTTTTGGCTGAACAGTTCAGGGTATTCATGTACTGGTTCAGCTGATCTTTGAATTCCATGGTAAAGCCTCCTTTCTTCCGTAGTCATTATAAGAATAACATGAAAATGCGACAGCATTCCCACATTTCATACATAAACTGTACCTTATTTTGGGGAAAATTTGAAGATGATTACCGCAAATGTCATTGACATTTGGAAATGTCTTATATCGGAAAAGCCCTTATTTATACAATTTTTAGCAGTGTATCAAATACAGAAGAGAATATAATACAGAAGATACAGGTTGTTACTATTCACGGCCCAGCCGCAAGCGGCTGGGTCTGAGCCCTCCATTCGGAACCTCGCCCTTACGGGCTTCAACGCCGCTTTGCGAAAAAGATTCCTCATGAAGGGCTCAGACCTTGTAAGGAAATATAATCTGCTCTGCTCATGCAAGCATGGCAGAGCAGATTATATTTCCTTACGGCCGTGAATAACTACAGGTTTTCTTTCTTTTCGTTTTTAGCTAAATATGTAGGAAAACCGGAAGTATTGTGTTAAAATAGGAACAGGTGTTATGAAAGGATAACATAGAAGAACAAGAAGAAGAGGAAAAGAATATGAACATTATCGATGAGAGACTGGCTTCATTAAGAAAGGTAATGAAGAAGAACGGCATTGACGCATGCTATATTCCGACCGATGACTGTCATCTGTCCGAATATGTGGGAGACCATTTCAAATTCCGTAAGTTTATCACGGGCTTTACCGGTTCTGCCGGGAGCGCGGTGATAACACAGGACGAAGCATGTCTGTGGGTGGATGGCAGATATTTTATCCAGGGCGAGGAACAGACACGCGATTCATCAGTAATGCTTATGCGGATGGGTGAGCCGGGAGTCCCGGAGATACACAGCTATCTTGACAGCACCCTCAGGAAGGGACAGTGCCTCTGGTTTGACGCGCGTACCATAAGCCGTACAGATGAAAAACGCTTTGCAGAAGAGATGGAAAGAGGAGGCAGGACTGTAAAGACGGATGTGGACCTTGCGTCGGAGGTCTGGACGGACCGTCCTCCGCTCAGCTGTGCGCCGGTATGGGAGCTGGATGTAAAGTGGTGCGGTGAGAGCCGCAGAGATAAGCTTGCCCGTATCCGCGAAAAGATGAAGGAAAAAGGGGCGGAAGGCATTGTACTGCCGGCGCTTGATGATATCGCGTGGGTGCTCAATGTACGCGGAAATGATGTGCCGTGCAACCCGGTCGTACTGTCATTTTTGTATATCGGAATGGATAAAGCCGTATTTTTCGTGCAGAAGCAGGCTATCAACGAAAAGCTGTTCAGGAATCTTCTTGAGGACAGCGTAGAATGCAGGGAGTACAGTGAAATATACAGTTTCCTGAGATCGATAAAAGAGAAGTCGGTGTGGATCTCCGAGGATCAGGTAAATGCAAAGATCGCGCTTTCGATACCGGAAGACGTGCGCATCATCAATGAAGCTGCCCCTGTCAGCCTTATGAAGGCGGTAAAGAATCCTGTAGAGATGCAGAACATGGCTAAGGCGCATCTGCTGGACGGCGCAGCGGTGTTCCGCTTCATCGTCTGGCTCAAACAGAATGTCGGCAGAATACGGATCACCGAAATCTCGGCCGCAGAAAAGCTGCTGACACTCAGGCGGGCTCAGGAGAACTTCATGGGAGAGAGCTTTGAGCCGATAATCGCCTATGGCCCGCATGCTGCCATATGCCACTATGCAGCCACACCTGAGACTGACGCGGAGCTTCAGCCGAAAGGCTTTGTGCTTGCGGACACAGGCGGGCAGTACCTGCTCGGCACGACTGATATCACAAGGACAATTGTGCTGGGACCTGTAACTGATGAGGAAAAGAAGTTCTTTACACTGGTACTGAAAGGACACCTTCACCTTATGGACGCAGTCTTCAGGGAAGGCGTGACCGGGCTTAACCTTGACTATACTGCCAGAGAACCACTGTGGAGCATCGGGTGTGACTACAATCACGGGACGGGACACGGCGTCGGCTACTTCCTCAATGTGCACGAAGGGCCTAACGGATTCCGCTGGCGCGAGATGGCAGGCCGCTCGGACACTGCAGCCTTTGAGGAGGGCATGATCACATCTGATGAGCCGGGATATTATGCGGAAGGAAAGTTCGGTATCAGGCATGAGAATCTCATCCTCTGCAAAAAGGCTGAGAAGAAGGACAACATACAGTTCATGAAATTTGAGCCGCTTACAATGGTTCCGTTTGACCTTGAAGCCGTGGACAGGAATCTTCTGGGGGATGAGGACGCCGGGAGGCTTAACAGGTATCACAGGCAGGTGTTTGATTCGCTCTCCCCGTACCTTACAGAGGTCGAAAAAGGATATCTCGCAGAAGCAACCAGGCAGATCTGATACCTTCTGTTTACCCTGAAGGAAGACAGGAACATGTCAAAAATGGCCTGTGCATCCTGAATGTCACTTTCTACGACTGCACCAGGCCGGAATCACTTACGCAGTGAGACGAATACCAGGGCCTGAATGTTAAATTTCTATAAAAAATCTGAAAACTATCTGTTCTATATTGCATAGAACTTGAAAGGGTGATATCTTATCTGACAAAACATAAGATCCGCCTTAATGCTTTGCGGATCCCGTGAATGAAATGGAGGGATTACATGAAACCTGGTGACAAAATGCCGCAGAAGCTTCCGATCTGGGCATATTATCTGATACCTATCGCTGCTTACATTCTTTTTACCCTGCTGGTGGTCCCGGCGATAAGGGAGAGAAGCATATCACAGACCGATTACACCACATTTCTGGAAAATGTTGATGACGGAAAGGTCAGCCGCGCCGAGATCCGCTCGGAATACATCTATTATATGATGTCAGAGGATGGCCGCGATACTGTTTACAAGACAGTAAGAGTGGAGGATCCCGACCTGGTCAGCCGCCTGTATGAGGCCGGAACCGCCATGGAGGCGGTCGCGACACAGGGACAGAGCATGCTGGTAAGCCTTCTGGTGGGATATATACTGCCGATAGTCATCTTCATTTTTGTGGGAAGGTGGCTGAGCGGCAAGCTCATGAATTCGATGGGCGGAGCCGGCGGAATGATGTCCTTCGGAAAGAGCAATGCCAAGGTGTATGTAAAATCGACCACCGGAATCAAGTTTTCTGACGTCGCGGGGGAGGATGAAGCCAAGGAGCTGTTGTCCGAGATAGTGGACTACCTGCACAATCCCCGCAAATATGCCGAGATAGGCGCCTCGATGCCGAAAGGCGCGCTTCTTGTAGGTCCTCCGGGTACAGGAAAGACACTGCTTGCCAAGGCGGTTGCCGGCGAGGCGGAGGTTCCTTTCTTCTCTATCTCGGGATCTGAATTTGTGGAAATGTTCGTCGGTATGGGTGCCGCGAAGGTAAGGGACCTTTTCAAACAGGCAAATGAGAAGGCACCCTGTATCGTGTTTATCGATGAGATCGATACCGTTGGAAAGAAGAGGGACGGCTCCGGTATTGCAGGCAATGACGAGCGAGAGCAGACTCTTAACCAGCTGCTTGCCGAGATGGACGGCTTTGATGGCTCGAAGGGCGTTGTTATCCTTGCGGCCACAAACCGTCCGGATTCGCTCGACCCGGCACTTCTCCGTCCCGGCAGGTTTGACCGGCGCATCCCGGTTGAGCTGCCTGATCTGAAAGGCCGTGAGGAGATCCTTCGGGTACACGCAAAGAAGATCAAGGTTGCGGATTCAGTCAGGTTTGAAGATATCGCCAAAGCGGCTTCAGGCGCGTCCGGAGCAGAGCTTGCAAATATCGTGAACGAGGCTGCGCTAAGGGCTGTCCGTGACGGCAGGAAATTCGCTACACAGGCGGATTTTGAGGAGAGCATTGAGGTCGTCATCGCAGGATATCAGAAGAAGAACCGGGTGCTCAGCAACAAAGAGAAGCTTATTGTGGCTTATCATGAGATCGGTCACGCTCTGGTTGCGGCAAAGCAGACAGAATCGGCCCCGGTGCACAAGATCACGATCATCCCGCGTACTTCCGGCGCGCTTGGCTATACCATGCAGGTGGATGAGCAGGAGCACTTCCTGATGACAAAGGAGGAGCTGGAGAACAAGATCGCCACACTGACAGGCGGAAGGGCAGCGGAGGAGATTATATTCAACTCCATCACTACCGGAGCCTCAAATGATATAGAGCAGGCTACAAAGATAGCCAGGTCAATGATCTCCCGGTTCGGCATGAGCGATGAATTTGACATGGTCGCTATGGAAAGCATGCAGAACCAGTATCTGGGCGGTGACGCCAGCCTGACATGCTCATTTGAGACCCAGACAAAGCTTGACCGGATGGTGGTTGAGCTGGTAGCTGCCCAGCATGAAAAGGCAAGGCAGATCCTTAAAAGCAACATCGGCAAGCTTCATGAACTTGCAAAATATCTGTATGATCATGAGACGATCACAGGCGAAGAATTTATGAAGATCCTTAACGCAGTTCCGGAGATAACGGCTGCGGAAGTATAAAGAAAGACCAACACAGGTGATATGCGAGGCAGGAAAGGAAAGAGAACATGTATTTAAAGGAAGAAGGCAGGCTCTGGATAGGGCAGGCACAGAATGAAAATAAGGATAAGGTATGCATCATACCTAAGATGGCGAACCGTCACGGCCTCATCGCCGGCGCGACGGGCACAGGCAAGACCATAACGCTCAAGGTACTGGCGGAATCCTTCAGCGACTGCGGTGTACCGGTTTTCGCGGCGGACATAAAGGGCGACATTGCCTCAATGTGCCAGCCCGGAGTGAACACCGAGGATATGCAGAAGCGCATAACAAAATTCGGCCTTGAGGGATTCAACTATACTCCGTATCCGACCTGCATATGGGATGTGCTGGGAGAAGGCGGGCATCCGCTTCGCACCACCATCAGCAATATGGGACCCATCCTGCTTGGAACGCTGCTGGAGCTCAACGATACACAGAGCGACATACTTTCGATAGTATTCAGGATAGCCGATGACAACAGGATGCTCCTTATCGACATAAAGGATTTAAGGCTGATGCTTGAATATGTAAGCCGGAACCTTGCGGACTTCATCCCGGTTTACGGCAACATGACAAAGCAGAGCATAGGAGCCATCTCAAGGAGCCTTTTGTCACTTGAGGAGCAGGGAGGCAATATGTTCTTCGGCGAACCTGCGATAGACATCGCCGACTGGATAAGGACAGACGCCTACGGACGCGGATATATCAATATTCTGCACGCCGTAAAGCTCATCCATTCACCTAAGCTCTACGCGACCTTTATGCTGTGGATGCTGACCGAGCTGTTCGAGAATCTCCCTGAGGAGGGGGATATGGAAAAGCCGAAGATGGTATTCTTCTTTGACGAAGCACATCTTCTGTTCAATACGGTCCCGAAGTCACTTATGACAAAGATCGAGCAGGTGGTCAAGCTTATCCGTTCCAAAGGCATCGGCGTTTATTTTATCACCCAGAGCCCGTCGGATGTTCCTAACGAGGTGCTTTCCCAGCTGGGCAACCGGGTGCAGCATGCGCTCCGCGCGTACACACCTTCCGACCAGAAGGCAGTCAGGGCGGCAGCCCAGTCCTTCAGGGCAAATACCGGTTTTTCTACAGAACAGAAGATAACCGAGCTTGGCACCGGTGAAGCGCTGATATCCTTCCTGGATGAGGAAGGCAGGCCTTCTATAGTGGAATACTGCAAGGTACTTCCGCCCCAGAGCCGCATGGGCTCCATCACGGACGAAGAGAGGTTCAGCTGCCTTATGACTGACGGAATGGGCCAGAAGTACGATACAGGTTTTGACCGTGAGTCGGCCTATGAACAGCTTTCTAAGCAGTTTGACGAGGAGGCCGCAGAGCAGCAGCGTCTGGAGGAAGAAAAGCAGAAGGAAAAAGAGCAGAAGGAGCGGGAGAAAGAAGAAGAGAAGGCCCGCCGTGAGGCAGAGCGCATCCGCCGTGAGGAAGAGCGCATAAAACGCGAGAAAGAGCGCGAAGAGGAACGCCAGAGGCGCGAGAAGGAGCGTGAAGAGGAAAGGCTCCGCAAGGAAAAGGAACGCGAGGAAAAAGAACGGGCTAAAAGACTGGCACCAGTCACAAAGATAGCAGGCACTGCAATGACTACCATCGGACGTGAGGTCGGAAAGCAGATAGTAAGAGGACTTTTCGGAAACAGGAAAAGGTGAATTCCATGGAATGCTATAAAGCAGAAGAGATGGTAGGCGGTTATATCAACCATACTTTGAATGAGAATGAACTGGAAGAGTTTCTGGAACATGTTCGAGGCTGTCCTTCATGCTATGAAGAACTTGAAGCTCATTTCATAGTAAATGAAGCGCTGAGCCAGCTCTCGAATGATGAAGAGACCGCTCTGGATTTCAAGGTCCTCCTTGAACAGGACCTTCAGAAAGCCCAGATGCACCTGGTGAGGCTTAAGCTGCAGCGGGCTGTTGTGGTGTTTACCATTATCCTGGCAGCAGCAATAATCGTCGGGCTGGGATTTCTTCACACCGTAAACTAAAGGGACTGTGAAAATAGTTTTTTCAACAGTTTCTAATGGAGGTTTTTTCTGAACATGAGTGAGAAAATACTGCTGATCGATGGACACAGCATTATCAACAGGTCGTTTTACGGGCTTCCGGACCTGACAAACAGTGAAGGAGTCCACACGGGAGCCGTATACGGCTTCCTTACGACTATGTTCCGGGTACTGGATGAAGAGAAGCCGGACTATCTGATCGTGGCCTTTGACACGCATGCGCCTACTTTCCGGCACAAAAAATATCCGGAATATAAAGGCACCAGGCATAAGATGCCTGAAGAGCTGGCAGCCCAGGTGCCGCTCCTGCAGGAGATGCTGGGTGCCATGGGGATACCGATAGTTTCCATGGAGGGCTTTGAGGCGGATGACATCCTTGGAACCCTGTCAAAACGCTGCGAGAAAGACGGGATGGATGTGACAGTCCTGTCCGGGGACAGGGATCTCCTGCAGCTTGCTTCTGACCATATCATGATCATGCTGCCGCGGACGGTCAAGGGGCAGACAACGATAGAGAGGTTTCACACAGAGGAAGTAATCGCGAAATATCAGGTAACGCCTCCTCAGATAATTGAGCTTAAGGCCCTTATGGGCGACAGCTCCGACAACATCCCGGGACTTCCGGGGGTGGGCGAGAAGACGGCAACAAAGCTTATCACAGCCTATGGAAATATCGACAATGTAAAGGCTCATGCAGATGAGATCAAGGGCAGTAAGGTACAGACGGCGCTGCGTGACCATTTTGACAAGGCAGTGCTGAGCCGTGAGCTTGCGACTATTGATACGGATGCCCCGGTCATAGTTGATATGGAAAGCGCAAGGACCGGCGGCTACTATACACGTGAAGCCTATGAGCTGTGCAGGAGGCTTGAATTCAAAAACCTGCTTGGCAGGTTTGAGTCCGGAATGGTACAGGACACAGTAAGCAGCATGGAGCCTTTTGTCATAAATGACGAAGAGGGATGCAGAGGGGCATTTTCAAAGGCGGCAGAAAAAACAGCGGTGGGCATCACTGCCGTTTCATCCGGGGGAAGGATACTTTGTGCCGCGCTTGCTCTTCCGGATGACGAAGTATATGTACTTGAGGCAGGAGCATCTCTTACGGCTGAACTGATCTCCGGAAGCATTCGGGAACTTCCGCCGTCTGTTGTCATCTGCTCAATGGATATCAAATCGCTGCTTAAATCTGCAGAGCTTGATACCGACAGGCCTGTTTTTGATGCCGGGGTGGCAGCGTACCTGCTGAACCCGCTGAAGAGCACCTACACCTATGACGATATCGCAAGAGAGTATCTGGATGGAAGGCTTTTCCTTTCCAGGGAAGAGCTGATCGGCAGGAAAAGTATTGATAAAGCATTGTCCGAGGATGCAGAAAATGTGCATAAATATATCGCTGCGATGGCCGGCACGGCGCTCCTATCAAGAGAGCCGCTCCTTAACGAACTGGCCTTGCAGGGGATGGATAAGATATACAATGATATAGAGCTTCCGCTTATCTTTACTCTGGATGAGATGGAAAAGGCGGGGATCCGGGTGAACGGAAATGAGCTTTCGCATTATGGAGAAAAGCTGGAAGTCCGCATCGGAGAACTTGAAAAGCAGATATGGAAGGAAGCCGGAGAGGAATTCAACATCAATTCACCCAAACAGATGGGCGTGATACTTTTCGAGAAGCTTTCCCTGCCGGGCGGCAAAAAGACAAAGACCGGTTACTCAACATCGGCCGATATTCTTGAGAAGCTCTCCCCGGAGCACCAGATAGTGCGCGACATCCTGGAGTATCGTCAGCTAACCAAGCTTAAATCGACATACGCGGACGGACTCACTGCCGTTATCGCTGATGACGGACGCATTCATTCGACCTTCAATCAGACAATTACCGCAACGGGCAGGATAAGCAGCACGGAACCAAATCTGCAGAATATCCCGGTGAGGATGGAGCTGGGAAGGGAGATACGCAAGGTATTCATCCCCGAGAAGGGCTATGTTTTCCTGGATGCCGATTATTCACAGATAGAGCTGAGAGTGCTGGCCCATATGTCCGGGGACGAGAACCTGATAGCCGCCTACCGGGAGGCTAAGGACATTCACCGGATCACTGCTTCCCAGGTGTTCCATGTGCCGTTTGACGAGGTCACTGACCTGATGAGGCGCAACGCCAAAGCGGTAAACTTCGGAATAGTATACGGCATAAGCTCGTTCGGGCTGTCACAGGACCTTTCGATCACACGGAAGGAAGCTTCTGAATATATCGAAAAGTATTTTGAGACCTATCCGAAGATCCGCGAGTTCCTCGACAGACTCGTAAAGGACGCAAAGGAAAAAGGTTATGCCGAGACCATGTACGGACGCAGGAGGCCTGTGCCTGAACTGAAATCCGGAAATTTCATGCAGCGGTCCTTCGGCGAAAGGGCAGCAATGAATTCGCCCATCCAGGGAACCGCGGCCGATATAATCAAGATAGCCATGAACCGCGTCAACAGAAGGCTGAAGGCAGAAGGACTGGATGCGCGCCTTGTGCTTCAGGTGCATGACGAGCTCCTTATAGAAGCACGGGAATCCTGCGCAGAGAAAGCGGCGGAGATACTTGTCACGGAGATGAAAAATGCATCTGACCTTTCCGTAATGCTTGAGGCGGATATGCACCAGGGATACAGCTGGTATGAGGCGAAATAGGATGTTAAAGATAGGACTTACAGGAGGGGTCGGAGCCGGCAAAAGCCGGCTGCTGACCTTTATTCACGAGAAATATGATGCTTATGTGATACAGGCGGACAAGGTCGGGCATATCCTGATGGAACCCGGCAATGCCTGTTATGATCAGGTGACCGCCCTGTTCGGGCCTGAGATCATAAAAGAAGATAAAACACTTGACCGGAGAATGATTTCGGATGTAGTATTTGCTGAGGCAGAAAAACTGCAGCAGCTGAACGCGATAATACATCCGGCTGTAAAGCAGTATATCCGGGATGCGCTTGACAGAGAGGAGGCCGCGGGACGATCTATTGCGATTGTAGAAGCAGCACTTCTTCTCGACGATAACTATCAGGATTTTCTTGATGAAGTGTGGTATGTTTATACCGATGAACAGGTGAGGATTCAAAGACTTATGCGAGACAGGGGCTATTCCGGGGAAAAAGCCCGGAGCATCATGGCGGCGCAGAAGCCTGATTCCTGGTTCAGGAGCCATGCGGATTTTGTGATAGACAACAGCGGAAGTCCGGAAGAAGCTGAAAAGCAGATCATGGAAAGGTTGACAGAATATGAGGTTTTGTAGCATTGCCAGCGGAAGCAGCGGCAACTGCGTATACGCCGGGTCAGAAAGGACTCACATCCTGATTGACGCGGGAATAGCAGGAAAAAGAATAGAGGCGGGGCTGAGGGAGCTTGACCTTGACGGGAGCGACCTTGACGCGATACTCGTCACGCATGAGCATTCGGATCATATAAAAAGCATCGGCATGATGGCGAGGAAGTATCATGTGCCGGTTTACATGACAGGCGGAACTGCCGATGTGCTCATGAGAAACGGCGTGCTTGGCAGGATGCCGGAAGGACTGATCACCGAGATACGAGAGGATGAACCCTTTGAGATAGGGGATCTTACCGTCTGCCCGTTCACTATACCGCACGACGCTGCGCAGCCGGTAGGATACAGGATAGGCAGCAGCAGAGGGACAGTCGGGATTGCAACCGATCTTGGAAAGTACACAGGTTATATCATCGACAATCTGAAAGGGCTGGATGCGCTTCTCATCGAGGCGAATCATGATATCAACATGCTGCAGTACGGCAGATATCCCTATCCGCTTAAGCAGAGGATACTGGGAGACCGGGGGCATCTGTCAAACGATGATGCCGGCCGCATGCTGTGTGAACTCCTGCATGATGATATAAAAGGAGTGCTGCTTGGTCATCTGAGCAAAGAGAACAATTTCGAGCAGCTTGCGTTTGAGACGGTATGCGGTGAGGTAACTATGGGCGACAACCCGTATCGCGCTTCGGATTTCAACATACAGGTGGCTTCAAGGGAACATATGTCGGAAGTGATCGAGTTCTGATGAGGCTTACTTATACGGAATGTCAGATATGGATGAGACCTTGTATTAAATGGGCATTGTTCAGGATGGATATATGAAACTGTTCAGAATTGATATATGAACTGCGCAGGATGGATATGTGAAACTGCTCAGAACATATATGTTAACTGTTTAAACGGACTTGGGATTATAAAAGGATAGAGGAACAGACAGATGAAAAAAACGATCATAACAGTAGTTGGCAATGATACAGTGGGGATCATCGCTAAAGTATGCACCTACCTTGCAGATAACAGGATAAATATACTGGACATTTCGCAGACTATCGTTCAGGGATACTTTAATATGATGATGGTCGCGGATACCAGTGCATCGGACAAGGATCACGGCACATTGTCAAAGGAGCTTTCGGACCTTGGCGACGAGATAGGCGTTGTAATACACTGCCAGCATGAGGATATCTTCAACAAGATGCACCGGATCTGAGAGGAGCTGTCTATGATCAATATCTTTGAAGTAAACGAGACCAACAAGATGATAGAACAGGAAAACCTGGATGTCCGTACCATAACCATGGGCATCAGCCTGCTTTCCTGCGTCGATTCGGATTTTGAAAAGCTTAAGACAAAAATATATGACAAGATAACAGGATATGCCCGTGACCTGGTGGCGACCGGTGACCGTATCTCCATGGAATACGGCATACCGATAGTAAACAAGCGTATTTCCGTGACTCCGATATCGCTTGTTGGCGGAGGAGCCTGCAGGTCGGCTTCTGATTACGCAGAGCTTGCCAAGGTGCTGGATAAGGCCGCGTATGAGACGGGAGTCAATTTTATCGGGGGTTATTCGGCTCTTGTAAGCAAGGGGATGACCCCGCAGGAAGAGATGCTCATACGTTCAATACCGGAAGCCCTTTCCTCCACGGAACGTGTATGCAGCTCCATAAACATTGGCTCTACCAGGACGGGAATAGACATGGACGCCGTTAAGCTGATGGGGGAGATAATCCTCGAAACGGCAAAAGCTACCCGTGAGAATGATTCGATAGGGTGCGCAAAGCTTGTCGTGTTCTGCAATGCTCCGGATGACAACCCGTTTATGGCGGGTGCTTTTCACGGGGTCACAGAAGGCGACTGTGTGATAAACGTTGGCGTCAGCGGCCCGGGAGTTGTGCGTACTGCGCTTAAGGACGTGCGCGGCGCGGATTTTGAGACCCTGTGCGAGACGATAAAAAGGACGGCCTTTAAGGTGACGCGTGTGGGGCAGCTTGTTGCTATGGAGGCTTCAAAACAGCTCAATGTGCCTTTTGGAATAGTTGACCTTTCGCTTGCCCCTACACCGGCCATAGGGGACTCGGTTGCGGAGATACTGGAGGAGATAGGGCTTGAGAGAGCCGGAGCCCCCGGGACCACTGCAGCCCTGGCACTTCTAAATGATCAGGTGAAGAAAGGCGGCGTCATGGCATCCACAGCAGTAGGAGGACTTTCCGGGGCATTTATTCCGGTGAGCGAAGATCAGGGAATGATTGATGCCGTGAATGACGGAGCTCTGACCCTGGAAAAGCTTGAAGCGATGACGTGTGTATGCTCTGTAGGCCTGGACATGATAGCCATACCCGGCAATACCAGCGCTGCAACGATATCCGGCATCATAGCGGATGAGGCGGCGATAGGTATGGTGAACCAGAAGACTACGGCCGTGCGTCTTATCCCGGTGATAGGAAAAGATGTGGGCGATATCGCGACTTTCGGCGGACTGCTGGGGCATGCGCCGATAATGCCGGTGAACGGGTTCTCGTGCGAAGCGTTCATAGAACGCGGAGGGCGCATCCCGGCGCCTATACACAGCTTTAAGAATTAAACAGTAATGATTTTTTTCTGATATTCGCTTACGAACGGACGTCCTGACTTTAATGAGACGGCCGCTTCATACTGGTCGGAAGCAGCACAGGTGACAAGATAGTCACGAAGGGGCTTCCCTGACAGAACCGAAAAGCCGGAGGAACGCGAGACAAGCGGGATCCGGCTTTTTTTCTTTATTTCCGAAAGCAGTTGCGAGGCGCTCTTTCGAAGCCCGAGGATGCGGGCGTAGCCTGGATCATGTGAAGCTGTTTTTATGCTGAGCAGTATGTGCAGCAGTGAACGCTGCACCCGGGTGAGGGTATAGTTGCGAGGCTTGATAAGCTGTGCAAAATCTTCAAAGCCACGGTACCGGTTACGCATCGACAGGATGCGCCGGCCAAGATCCGGCGAGACATCAAGGTATTCAAAAATATCAGGCTCAGATTCTTTGAGGAGCTGGTAAAAAAGAACACTGTCAAAGTCCTCCGGAAAAACCAGAAGATTATCGTGCAAAGCGCTGCTTATCCGGCTGCAGCAGTGCTCCGGCATTGAACGGGACAGAAGAGAGCGCGCATCCTCCTGCAATTCAGGGCCTTTCAAAGCTCTTCGTATTGCTGAAGCTGAAGAAAAACCATCAGGCGAAAGATTCTGCGAAGCATGCTCACTTCCGGTCCTCTTAACAGGGCAGGGCGTGATACGGCTGTTTCTCCTGAGAAGAGCCAGACAGTATTCAATTCCGAGCAGATTGTTGGGAGAAGAAAGAAGGCTCTCAAGCTGTTCCGGAGTAATTGAAGGAGCGTCCGGCAAGGCGCAGTTTCCGGCACGGCCGGTTCCGAAAAGTATTTTTTCGGCAGCTGAAAGCCGTGCTTCAGGAAACGTCATGCCTCGTGACAATCCATCCTTTAGAGCCATACTGTACTCCGGAGTCTCCCTGTCAAAAATCTCAGCACACTTCATGAATATGTCAGACGTAAAATCCCTATCCTCACAGCCAAAACAGAGCATATCCACAACACCAAGGGAATCAAGAACAGAAACGCCCCCCGAAGCAAAATATTCCGCTGAACCACAGGCATTGGCAGCCGGAAGCTCCAGAACCAGATCAGCCCCGTTCTCCAGCGCCATAGCAGTCCTCTCATACTTATCGATAACAGCCGGAACCCCCCGCTGCACAAAATGCCCGCTCATACAGACAACAATAAAATCTGTCCCAAGTGAATTCCTTATATACTCCAGCTGATAAGCATGCCCGTTATGAAAAGGGTTATACTCAGCAATGACACCACAAACTTTCATTGAATACCTCCGGTTAATCGGCTGTGAAAAGTAAGACAGAGAACCGTCCCAATGTCATTTAGTTAGTGTTTTGGATATGGATTTGTATACTTGCCAACAAACAGCTGTAGGGGGAGGACTGACCATATGTACGGAACCGTTCGGCCTATGGCACAGAAAATGCGAGTATAG
>JAFUCO010000099.1 GCA_017459635.1 Blautia sp.
AAAATAAGACTGAGAACCGTCCCCTGTCTCATTAATAACATATTGCTATATCAATACTATAGGCGTGCCCGGGGAAGGAGGGGTGTGGGGTGGAGAAAAAGACTTTTTTCACACCTTCTAATTATCTGCTGTAATATGCATCAAACAATTCTGCTGCGATAGGCACGGCGGATTCGCTGCCGGTGCCTCCGTTTTCTACTATTATTGATACCACAAGATCCGGATCATCAAGATTTGAATAGCCTATGAACCAGGAGTGGCTTGAGCCGTTCTCATCAAATTCAGCCGAACCTGTCTTGCCGGCCGCCGTATATGTCCTGCCGGACAGGGCCGATGCTGTGCCATAGTCAACAACGCCTTTCATCAGGGTTTTTAACACTTCCGCCTCCTGCTCGCTGAACAGCCGCGCAGCCACAGCGGGCTTTGTTGTTGAGACAACTTCGCCGTCAACATTCTTCACACTGTCGATCAACGTCGGCTTCATTATGGTTCCGCCGTTTGCGACCGCGCAGGTGATAAGCGCCATGTGTGCCGGTGATACCAGAGTATTTCCCTGCCCGATGGCCGTCTGCATGACCAGCGGCACCGGAGAGGAAGCCTGCAGGTCAAAGGTGCTGGTTTTATAAGACTCAAAGGGCAGACTCTTATTAAAAAGAAGATCCTCAGCGGTTTTCCTGAGGCTTGCACCGCCAAGCGTTATCCCGATATCCGCGAAAGCACAGTTGCAGGAAGAAGCAAATGCCTGATAAAAGTTCTCACTGCCATGAACGGTATTGGCATAACAGTGGATGCTGTGATCCTGCCTTGTTATGGTACCCTCGCAAAGATAAGTATAGCCTTCAAGAGTCCTGTTCTGGCGGTAATAATCAAGTGCTGTTACCAGCTTGAAAGTGGATCCGGGAGGGTAAGCCCCGTTCGTAGCCCGGTTTAAAAGTGAACTGTCATTTTCATCCGCTATAATGTAATTCCAGTTGTATTCGATGGTATTTGGGTCAAAATCCGGCTTGCTTACCATGCACAGTATCCTTCCTGTGTCAGGCTCCATCGCTATCACGGCCCCTCTTCGGTTTCCCAGGGCATTATAAGCCGTCATCTGCAGGACTGCGCTGAGACTGGTAACCACATCATCTCCCCGGTTTTTACTTCCCGTCAGCTCATTTTTCAGCTGGTCCAGGAAGAACTGATGTGAAGTAAGCAGCTGGAAATTGGCCTCTGACTCCAGCCCGCTCTTGCCGTTGGAAGCATACCCGATAACATGGGCAAAAGCGTTTGAATATGGATAAACCCTCTGTTCAGAGCCGTCATCTGAAACATCCGTTCTTGCCAGAACTTCTCCTTCCGAAGAAAGCAGCCGCCCCCTTACGACTCTGTCCGAAAAAGTATCCTGCCTCGTGTTATAAGGACTGTTAATAAAAGAGGCTGCCACGTGGGTATTAAAATAAACGACATAGGCCATGAGCGATGCGAACATCAGGAATATTATCCATGTTACTATCGCATATTCACGATTCCGCGCGTGACGTTTCCTGCTTTTTTTATTGTTAGTACGAACCGGATCCTGTCCCGGAGCCATTCCGCCCTGATCTATATCGCCCGGAGCGGTATACAGCTTCCCGCCTCGATCGTTCATATTCTTCATCGTCTTCTTCCCTCAGGATATATAGTCCCTGTATGATAGAAAGCACAAACAATGTGCTCATAAGTGATGTACCGCCATAGCTTACAAGCGGAAGTGTGATTCCGGTCATCGGTATGAACTTGACAGCCCCTCCCACCGTCAGGAAGACCTGCACCGCATACTCTGTTCCGAGTCCCAGCGCGATCAGCTTGTAGAAAGGATTTCTGATCTTAAGCGAGATGTTCATGATCATCATGAAAAAGCTCATGCATACCAGAATGAGACATATCCCGAATATCCCGCCAAGCTCCTCACATATCGCGCTGAAGATAAAATCGTTCTTGACTACCGGAATCCTTTCAGGTGAGCCCTGGCACAGTCCCATGCCGAACCATCCTCCGGTGCCTATCGCGAAAAGCGACTGTACTATCTGGTAGCCTTCATCTTCATAAACCGCCATTGGATCCTTCCATGCACTGACCCTCTGCCTTACATGCCCGAACAGATAATACGCAATGACTGAGGCAGCCGCACCGCCGGCAAGCCCGGCACCAATGTAGCGTATCTTTTTGGTTGCGACATACACCATAACCACATAGGTCACGAAGAAGATAAAGGCACTCCCAAGATCTCTTGACGCGACCAGTATGAAAACATGGATTGCCGCGATAACAGCTGAGACCGCCACTTTTTTGAAGTCAGCCCCCCTGCACAGATATGATGCCATGAAAAACACAAAGGTTATCTTAATCACCTCGGATGGCTGTATTCCCATCAGAGTCAGCTTGGCTCCGTAGCTTGTCCTGGCAAGGACGAACACAGCTCCCAGCAGCAGGACACCCATGGCCGCATACAGCCAGGTGAGCTTCCTTAAGAACCTCAGCTTCTTTATAAGGACAGGGATCAGCATGCATACAGCACTGCCGCCTGCCGCGATCATCAGCTGCTTCTTCGCTGAATCAATATCCAGCCGGCATAACATGATAAACCCTACGCTCAGCAGCATGCACATATTGTTTATGAGCAGCATTGAAGCATTACTGTAGAATATGCGGTAAAAAACCTGAACCGCCGTAAAAAAAGCCATCATCGCAAGGTAAAAAAGAACGATGCGCCTGTCACGGGTCTTCAGATACAGAACCAGAAACGCGGTAAAATCCATGAAGAAGATCAGCATTATCTGTTTCAGAAGAGAAAACCTGCGCTCCTCGTCGTTCTGCCTCCTGACAAGGAAAAAGCAGTAAAAGGTATATATCACCATCAGTGTCAGTATAACATATTTGGACAATTCAACGATCACATTGACCATATTTCTACAAAACTCCTCTTTTAAAATGTCCTCTCGTTATATTCATTTTTCCGGACGGTTCGGCATCATGAAGAAATACATCCCTGTACATCCGGAAAATACGTACAGCCTCCGCCGGTTCCTCAACGGTGAAAGAAAGCCTTACGGAATTGATTCCACATGCAGCGATCTTTTCTCTCTGATCCGCAAGACCAATGGGAAGACTATTATATATTATATTATAACACGCCTGGCCTTCACCTGTATCCTGTGTTTTCCATGGTGAGCACTCACACTGTACCGGAAACCTGTTCCCATATCTGTCATAAAGCGCAGCTTTATCACGGCGGGCGGTACATCCATTCATGGTATCCTGATATCCTTTTATGGTACCCTGACAGTCTTTCACGGTACCGTGCTTTCTGTCCTTCCCCATAGTACCATTACATAACAGGCATTGGGCTGATACCATAAGAGGAACATATCCGTACACCTGCATCTCCGAATCGGAATTGTCCCTGTGCCTTATTTCTCCCTCATTAAGTTCCGGAGAGACCGTATTCCCGCGCACTCCCAGCTCCTTCAGGAACCTCACCGCCTCATCGTTCCAGGCATAAAGAGAAGCATCCGCAAATGTATGCTGCAGCAGGCCTTCATCTGCAAGAACTGCAAGCATTTCCAGATCTCTTACAAGAAAACCTTCCGCACCGTTATCAAGACAGCTTCTCAGCAAATCAGGCAGCTCCGCCGGCATCTTCCGTGAAATCATCGGCAGTGATACATAAATACTGCAGGGAACATCCCCGGATATTTCCCCGGTTATTCTTTCTATTGAGATAAGTTCACTTCTCGCTTTGAGAACATCAGGAGCAATCCGCAGGGGCACATAAAGCCTGACAATATCTCTTTCCCTGAGCATCATAACAGCAGTCTCTGCGTCTTCGCATGAAACCGAAAGATTAACCTCCGATGTTCCGGACACTTTCCGGCGGGTATCATCATGGCGGTACTCTGCCCTGTCAGTCCTCTCATATCTTCCGGCGATCTTTCCTGCAAGCGCGTCAACTGCTTCCCGTCTCAGGTCATTAAGCTGGCTGACAGGCACAAACAGCCCGTCCTCCATCTCGATATCAAGAGAGCCAAATGAAAAAGAAGTATTGCCAAGCCGGCTGAGCCTTGTACGGATATCCTGTTCAGAAACGGGCCTGGAAGACGCTTTCTGCGGCGGATCAGAGACTGCCTCGGCCTTCTCTCCGCCCCCTTCGAGGGTAAGCTTCACAGGCTGACCGGCAGCAAGCTTCGCCCTTCCATTTATAACTTCCCTGTGTTCTGTACAGGTTACCTGAATATCCCCGGTCTTCTTCGTATTATGTAGATCTATCATTGATCTGCCATGATATTTCTTATAATACCCCTCGCAGGAACCTCCTCTGCTGAAAAGCTCAATAAGCCGCTTCCTGTCCTCTTCCTCCACAGTATAAGCCGCTGCATCCTGCCCCTCCAGAAGACATCTGTCCAGATATTTCCTGTAGATTTCCGTGACTCCGTAGGCATACTCCTTTGATTTCATCCTTCCCTCTATCTTGAGTGAAGAAATTCCCGCACCTACAAGCTCCGGAAGTATGGCCAGGGTATTCATGTCCTTCATGCTGAGAGGAGTCTCCGTACCGCCCTTGACCTTGGACCGCCCCTCAGGCTGTCCGGAACCGCAGGGCCTTACCTCATATGGAAGCCTGCACGGCTGTGCACATCGTCCCCGGTTGCCGCTCCTTCCACCTATCATACTGCTCATAAGGCACCGGCCGGAGTAGCAATAACAAAGTGCGCCATGAATAAAAGCTTCAATTTCCAGGTCAGAAGCTTCATGCATCCTCCGAAGCTCCGCAATAGAAAGCTCCCGTGCCGCAACGATCCGCGTGACCCCAAGCGATGACAAAAACCGCATCCCATATTCTCCGGTGACAGCCATCTGAGTGCTGGCATGAAGCGGCAAAGAAGGAAAATACTTCCTCAAAAAACAAAGCACCCCAAAATCCTGCACAAGCACAGCATCAAGCCCCGCATCATAAAGCGGCCCAATGTAATCATAAAGCTCCCCATAAAGCTCTCTGTTCTTAACCAGCGTATTAACCGTCAGATAAAGTCTCTTCCCCAGAACATGCGTCTCCCGTATGGCACAAAGAAGCTCCTCCTGCCCGAAATTTCCCGCATAAGCCCGGGCCCCGAAAACCTTCCCTCCAGCATAAGCCGCATCAGCCCCCGCCCCAAAAACCGCCCGAAGACAATCATAATCCCCCGCCGGCGCCAAAAGCTCCACACGTCTATTATTTCTATAAATCTTATCATCGGTCTTACCACAATTAACCCGTTTCCCATCGGATTGTGAAGCAGCAAACTGAGAGCCATTATTCTGTGAACAATCCAAATTCTCCATAATAATCCCCTAACCCAACAAGCTATTATCTATATCGTAATAATACTCCTCTTAATCAAAAAGAGCCGTGAAAAGACTATTTCACAGCCCCAAAGAAGTTAATAACAAATCATAATAAGCATGTCTCAAGTGAATTTCTCCAAAAAAACAAATCCAGTACCGGAACGGAGTGTAGAGCATCGGGCTTCGCAACTCTGAGAGCGTTTCCTCCACACCTTTATCTTACGGCCCCAATAACCTTCCTCCGTTAGAAAAAGTGAGGGTTTTAGGGCTGCTTCCTAACCACCCTGCCTGTGGTCAGGCCAGTAACTCATTAATTTGCTTCTCCAACTCCGCCACTTTCCCTTCCATCTCTGTCTTTTGCTCCGCTGCTTCCCTCACCTGCTTTTTTGCTTCCTCGATCTGCATGCGCAGCTGTACCAGTTCATGCTTCAGGTCGTACATCTCCTGGTCCTTCTGCTGAAGGTCCTGCTCAAATACTTCAGCCTGCTTTTTGGCCTTGAAATAGTCATCCGTTATATTGAGTTCCAGCAGCATATGCTTTGTCTCCATAGGCTGCCGGGAATATCCCTGCATGGTCTCAAATTCAGAAATCTTGTTGTTGATATAAACAGCAACCTTCTGAAAATATTCCTCGGACTCGTAGCCACCAAGGGTTATGATCTTTCCGCCTATTATAACCTGTGCGGTATTCTTGACTGCCATAAAACAGGTCTCCCTTCATTATTAACATAAGTATCTGTTCAGAACCCGCTCTGAACAGATACACATCGGGCGGTGCTCCGCATGCAAAACTGCCCGATGCCGGCTGCATTTGTGTTTTCTTACTCCCTCAGCAGCAAGTGCTTCGGGCTGTTCAGAAAAGTTACTATACATAATATCACAAAATCATATTAAAACCTACAGGTTTTTTTCTGAAGAAAAAATTCTTCGTTATTATTCTTCATCTGCCGTTTCTTCCTCCGGAAGAGTATATCCCAGATGTCTGTATGCAAGGACGGAAGCCGTCCTGCCCCTTGGTGTACGGTTAAGAAATCCGTTCTGCAGCAGATAAGGTTCATATACATCTTCAAGAGTTCCCGAATCCTCTCCTATGGCTGCAGCAAGGGTTTCAACACCAACGGGACCGCCCTGGAAATTGACAATCAGAGTCTGCAGTATTCTCCTGTCGATCTTGTCAAGCCCGTACTGGTCGACCTCAAGGAGGTCAAGGGCAAAACAGGCAACCTCATGGGTTATCACCCCGTCATACTTAACCTGGGCAAAATCACGCACCCTTTTAAGAAGACGGTTGGCCAGCCTCGGCGTCCCTCTCGACCTTTTTGCGATCTCCCGTGCGCCTATGCTGTCTATCTCGACCTTCAGCACCTCTGCCGAACGCATTACAATGGTAGTGAGTTCATTTACCGTATAAAACTCAAGGTGATGCATGACTCCGAATCTGTCTCGCAGCGGAGCAGAAAGAAGGCCCGCCCTTGTAGTGGCTCCTACCAGGGTAAACTTCGGAAGATTGAGCCTTATCGACCTGGCCGTTGCTCCTTTGCCGATCAGAATATCAATGACAAAGTCCTCCATTGCAGGGTACAGTACCTCCTCGACCTGACGGTTGAGACGGTGTATCTCGTCAACAAACAGTATATCCCCTTCCTGCAGGTTGTTGAGGATTGCCGCCATATCTCCGGGCTTTTCGATAGCAGGTCCGGATGTTACCTTGAGATTTGTGCCCATCTCATTTGCGATTATTCCGGAAAGTGTTGTCTTTCCAAGGCCGGGCGGCCCATAAAAAAGCACATGATCCAGTGCATCGTGCCTCTGCTTTGCCGCCTCAATGTAAACACGCAGAGTGTTCTTGGTTTTTTCCTGTCCTATATATTCATCGAGTGTCTGCGGGCGGAGGCTGCCCTCGAGCGAAAAATCCTCCTCCGTAACGTCTGTCGTTATGATCCTTTTATCCATTATAACCTCACGGCTGTATTAAACAGCCTTGCTTTTACAAGTCCGGGCTGCATGATCTGCGCCGGGATGCTCACCTGATTCTGGCGGCGTTCTGTAGTTTTTACAGGAATTTAAGCGCAGCTTTAAGAACTGCTTCTACATCCGGCTCCGTGTTTTCAGGAACCTTTCGCACAGCTTTAAGAGATTCAGTCGGAGAATATCCGAGTGTAATAAGAGCCTCAACCGCGTCTTCACGTGCTTTATTGGTTTCAGCGGAATCATTTTTCTCACCTGAAGCCGAAGCCATTGAAGATGAAGAGATGCCTGTTTTTCTCTCAATGATTTCTTCAAGGTCAAGCTTGTCCTTGAGCTCCAGAATAAGTTTTTGAGCCGTTTTTCTTCCTATGCCGGGCGCTTTTGATACAGTCTTGACATCATCTGAAAGTACTGCAAAACGCAGTTCATCAGCTGTAAGGCCGCTGAGGACTCCAATCGCGCCTTTAGGCCCTATCCCGTTAACACCGAGCAGCATGCGGAACATCAGCAGGTCGTCTTTGGTAAAAAAACCATAAAGCTGCATTCCGTCCTCTTTTACATTAAAATATGTATGTATCTTATATTCACTGCCCACAGTTATCTGCGCGAGATTCCTTCCCGTCATGTAAATCTCATATCCGATGCCGTTATTGTCAAGGATAACACTGCTCTCAGTAATATCCTCCGCGGTTCCTCTGATATACGCTATCATAAAAACCTCCTCATAATTTCTGTCATTATGTTATAATAACACAGTACGGAACGAAAAAAAAGATATAATTATTATGTTGACCGCTATTCATGGCACAGCCGTCTGCGGCTGGCCGTGAACAGGAGCAACACTGTATGTATGATCCTTACAGGGAGTTTGACAGATGAAGACTATCAAGAGACCAATGGAAACCGGTTTTGCTCCGGAAGAATATGTAAATATCCTTTTAAAAGACAGGAAATGTGATAAAACTGATCTTCTGTTTTATGACATTGAAACTACAGGGCTCTCGCCATTACAGGACATGGTATACCTTATCGGAACTGCCGCATATAACGGAGTCAGCTGGGAATACACCGGATATTTCTGCGAAGAAGAGGCTGACGAGCCGCTGATTCTTGAAGCTTTTACTAAGCTCTCGGAAAAATACAGTATTTATATACAGTACAATGGCAGCACCTTTGACAAGCCGTTTATCTCTAAGAGATGTGAAATACACCGAATCCCATATACTGCTCCAGATAATGAAACAGATCTGTTTCGTGAATTCAGTAATCTCAAAAGGCTGCTGTCTCTCCCTTCAATGAAGCAGATCACACTGGAAAAGTTTTTATCCATAAGCCGAAGCTTTCCCGGCGGAAAAGATGGGATAAAGCTGTGGAAAGCCTTCCTTGCAGATCATGATCCTATAAAGGAAAAAATGCTCATAGGGCATAATTATGAAGATCTTTCCGGGCTTGTGAATATTACGGTAATGGCTGCGTATCTTCAACTGTACCATGGAATGATATATGTACCAGAACCCGCCGCTTCAAAGCGTGTGATTTCAGACTTTGTACAGATTACTTCAGGCTCTGAACAGATCAATGCAAACTCCGGGCAGATAAATCAGGATACAGAACAGATTTCTGTAGATACAGAATACTATACCTCAGTTTCAGAGCACATTACTATAACCCCGGACAGGATAGCGCTGCGGTTCTGTCCCGTGATACAGTTTCCTGTGGATTTTGCTTATAAGAGTGATCAGTTATATTTAAAAGTCTGTGGTGAAAATGCATTTGCAGTCTTACCCCTTAAGGACGGAAAAATGCGTCTTTATTACCCGGATTACAGAAATTACGATTATATACCCTCCGAGGATACCGCCATTACCAGAAGCCTCAGCTGTTTCCTGGACAAAAGCCTGAGAAAAAGAGCACGTCCTGAAACCTGCTATACCTGGTTTGACCCGTCGGATGGTTTCCTGAAGGATGCCGCCCGACAGGAGAAATATCTTAAGCAGGTACTCCCGATCATACTTAGGTTATAGTATTCCCAAAAGACCGCGCCATAAAGATGGTTCAAATTTACCGCCCTGGCTTCGATGAGCGAAATGATACTAAGGACACACAGAATAGCCGCCCCGGTCAAACCTGGACGGCTGTTTCGGGTATCTCTATCGTTTAAATGATGTTTCAGGGACAGTCCCGGTTTATTCTTCGTTTCCTGTCAGCCTGAGCTCCTCTGCATGAGCTTTCATTCCTTCTATAACGATAGCAGACACTTCTTTAATGTCCATGCCCAGCATCTCGCATCCCTTAAGTATCAGTGGACGATCACATTTTGCCGCAAATCTTTTATCCTTCCACTTCTTCATGAAACTCTTCACTTCCATGTCAGTTATGCCATTCGGGCGCATCCTGGCAGCGGCCTGTACGATTCCTGTCAGTTCATCCACGGTAAATAAGCTCTTTTCCATATCCGTCAACGGCTCAACGTCTGTGCATATCCCGTAGCCGTGAGAAAGTATCGCGCGAATATCCTCTTCCGGAACACCCAATTCCCGAAGCGGCTCCTCGGTATGCGCAAGATGCTCATCAGGATATTTCTCGTAATCATAATCATGAAGCCAGCCTACCGCTTCCCACTGCTCCTTATCTGCCCCGAAATGCTCTGCCATCGCGCCCATCGCTGCAGACACATTGGCCGCATGCAATATAAGATGCTCTTCCGTAACCATCTGTGCATTAATCTCTTTAGCTACCTCTAATGTAAGTCTATCCATCTTATGTTTTGCCTCCTGCATCTGTCAAACTCAATATATTCTTTACAAATCTTCCAGTTCTTCCACGAAGTTATTCACGGCCCAGCCGCTATTTTACAACAGTTTTTATCTACACATGAACTCTTTCATTTTTCCATATTTCTCAATGTTTACTCTTCAATCACAGAATTGACTATTGCTTGCTTTCTTTGCTTCTTATTTCCCCGATCAATTCATATACCGTCGTATATGGGCACATCTGAGATGGAATTGTGTATCCGTTCTTTCTGCACTGCTCATATTTCCTCTGTGCAATAGACAAAGCACTTTCTTCATCGCCATTCTCAATCAGACGTCGATACATATCTTCATCTTCCTTAGAATATTTCTTTTTGGTTCTCTTTTCATATACTTCGCCAAATTTGCTGCAACATGTCCAGGACTCGTGAATTGCAGGCATACTTCCAAAGTAGGCATACATCCATATTTCGAAACATGGATTTGACCAGCCGACATGGATGCCTGCCTTCTTTGCGTCTCTTATGATTTTATCGAAATCAACCACTTCATCACGGTCAAATACGATCCAGGGAATTCTGTATTGTGCTTCATAAGCAGTCAGTTCCAGACATTTCTGAATCATATTCTGAGTTTTGGTCTCCACCACTTTGATTACAAGTTTATGTTGTATTCCAGAAGGCAGACTTTTATGCAGCCCCATAAAATAGCAGCGTTTCGTTGCCTCCGTATCTGTTACCACCAGATAATATCCCATTTCCGGGATACGCCGGACTGCTCTTTGTTCCATTGTTGCCTGATTACCTGTTCTGTCTTTTCTGGCCAGGTTCATCCCTCCTTAAACAGATCAATGCTCTTTAAAGTGGGAATCGCACCGTATTTTCCTATCAGGTAATTTTTCTCATAGCTTTCGTCTTTCCGGATTCTTGCACCGTCTTCATCAACAAAGTCGGCAAGTGAATATAAGGTTGAAACTTCCCGTGCATCCTTTTCGGTGAACCAAATCTCATCCCGTCTGAGCAGGCGATTGGAAAGCTGCCAGGTATCATGTGTGGTAAATACAAGCTGTGCATGCTGTGTATTGATCTCCGGATTTAGAAATGTCAGGATAAAATTCCGAACAAGAAGAGGATGCAGCCTTGCATTTAACTCATCAATAAAATACACCCCGCCTTTCTGGAGAACATCCTGCAGTTCAGGATAAAGGGCAAACATCTTCAGTGTACCGGCTGATTCTTCTTCCAGGGGAATCTCTGCAAATTGATCTGATCCATTTTTTTTGTGTAATGCGGTTATTTTATAGACATTTTCTCTTCCTTCGTTTCCATCGGAAGGAACCTTCTCCACACGAAAATCCCTGATCGTTTCGTCAAAAGAAGCGAAATATTTAACAACATTCGCCCGCACAGCAGGATCATCGACAAATCCTTTCGGTAGTCTTGTATGCACAAAGAAACTGGTAACAGGATCACCAAAATCGTCAAATTCATTGCCCAGGAACCAGTCACGGATCTGCTTACATTTTGCCACCTTCAATTTCGCCCCGAGGGAGATTACCAGCACCTGCTTTTCCAGTGCCACTTCGATATTGCTTCGGCTCCTCTTAGGCAGGCCACTCAGGTCAAGAGTCTCCGCATCACGATAAAATACTTGAGAAAACTTACGTGCCGTCCGTGCCCGCGAATTTAACCATTCTTCAGTAATACCACTGTTATCAACACAGAAACCATAATTGTATACCTTTTCGGCTTTATCTCCCGGTATCGTAAAATACACCTCAAAGCTGGTTTCTGCATTTTCAGTCTCATCAGAGAAAAGGAATGGCATCGGCCTTATATTAAGAAAAGAATCTTCCTCATCTCCATATTTGAAGGACTGAACAACATATTTTGACATATATTCGAATGCGCTGTAGACGTTAGATTTCCCACTGGCATTTGCGCCATAAATTGCTGCAACCGGCAATATCCTTTCATTACCGATTGTAACCACCCGATCTGAAAACTCTGTCATTTTAGCAGCCGAGAGATCAAGAATGGATTCATCTCTGAAGGATTTATAATTTTTGAAATTGAATTGAATAAGCATAGATGTCCCTCCCTCAATTGCTATTATACACAGAAATATCTACAAATCAAGATTTAAATGTGAAATATTCTCATTTAAATGTATATTTCTGGTTCGTTTTGTGAATTGTGTACGTACCGGGTCATCCTCGTCTTGTACCGGTTCCGTATTTTAAGTCCCATCCTCTCTCGCGTGCCGCCACTTCGGCATGCCCCAGGGACACCTCAAATTCGTAGCCGCAGGTAAGGATAAAAAAGAAATAATCTGTCTTAATTTCTGCCTTCTTCATGAAATCCACGATCATAAACGGAAGCTCTACTGCATACACCGGACAGACAATACCCACCGCATCGTCCTCGATCTCTATTTTTTTCTGGCGCATCATCTGAGGTATCGAAAGGAGCGTTCCTCCAATCCTTCTTGCCGCGTAGAGGCAATTACCTGATGCCGTAAAATAGCAGACTGTCATATTGCTTCTAACTCCTTATTGTTTTTCAATATTGCCTGGATCTGGTCGGCAGTAAAACCACTGATCTCCACTATCTCATCAACACTGATTCCACGTTCATGTAACTTTTTGACCATTCTGAACCTTGCTGATTTTTCTGAATCTGCATCTCTCTTTGCCTTGTATGCTTCCTGCTTTGTTTTTATAAGCTCTTCTTCAAGTTCTTCCACTGCTTCAGCCCTTTGTACCCTGATATCCTCATCATAATTGTACTCTGCAATCAGCATATTCACTGCCTCTTTTCCTTTCCGGGACAGATATTCACTCAGAATTCCCCTGTCCATGCAATTCATCACTGCTTTCTCGAGCGCCTCTTTATCATTCCCATATTTCCGTGTTTCTTCCACAAGGCAGCTGTAACCCCTCAGAACTTCACGCTTCTTAAGAATTTCATGATTCTTGTCGAGATTGATATTGATTACTCTTACCTTTAACTCCAGCATCGAATTTTCATCATTCTCGATGAAAGAGTCCGAAAGCTTCATGATTGTTTCAAGCGGGAAATCATCTGGCCCATTGTAAAACGTAATGAATTCCGGCGTTGGTATCTTCACTGCTTTTCTTTTGTATCTCACACTGGTCGGGAAAAACTGCTCATATTCCCGTGCTATATACAGCAGATCCCTGAGCGGGACATTATAGTTGATCGTAGACTGGTGCTCACTCAGGATAATTCTCTGGTTCCTCACGGAAAACGCCACGTCATTATAAAAATTCATGAACATTGTGTTTTCCAGCCTCATCAGCGTTACTTCTTCCGGATCTGTAATATCTGTATTATGAAGTGCATTATAAAGGCTCAAATCATTGATCTTGGCATCTTTGTCCAGGTAAAACAAATCACAAAATACAGTATCCTTATACTTCCGGTTCATCTTTGACATTTTTCTTCCTCCCTTTCATCTATGCTCGTGTTAATGCAAGTATACGGCAGCCGGGAGGAATGCCTCAAGAAAAAGATTTCGAGAAATATCGACAAAAGCTCCGCCTTTTATTAACAAGTATCATCCCCACCTATGTTCTCATCATCTTGAACATACCCATGCATAATGCTTAAATGGGCTTACAGAAATACACCGGTTCTAAGGTCATAAAGCATTATCGTTCTTACCATTTATGATGCTCTTCTCTCCTATATGAGATGCTCTATCAAAGTTAGTGTTCTTAGTCATATCCAGAAATGTCTCTATAGAAAATAGAGAAGAACAGATAGTGTAAAACATAAATCTCCGTGAGTTTTTCCCTTTTACAAAAAGGATCTCTGCCTGTGGAGATAGCCACATGCAAGGATCCTTTTATTGTCTTACAAATATTAAGCTCATGCTCAAGCGGGAGGAGCCATTTCTACCGTTTAGCTAACAAGGTTAATGTAGCCTATGGCTGTATCAATGCCCTCAAGCGGGCTAAGTCATTTCCACACCTTGTAGTCGGTCGCTATGAAACCCGGCGATTGTATCAATGCCCTCAAGCGGGCTAAGTCATTTCCACCCTGTACTGTGGTGGAACGGAATCCTATATGTTGGAGTATCAATGCCCTCAAGCGGGCTAAGTCATTTCCACCCCTCCCTCTGAGAAGCCTTGAAAATCAAGGGGTTTCAGGCCTGTTTTTGACGGTATTTATCTGACAATTCTGATAAAAGGCCTGCTTTTGGGGTTTTAACAACTCTGTAACATTTTGAAGGGCATAATATCCCTTTAGTAATATAATAACATATTTTGATTTCCCGGGCAATACTCTTTAATATAAAATACCAACTCATCAAAAAGGCCTGGCATCTTACGCCTCACTTTTTCTTAAAGGCTCACTCCCTTTACTTTTTCTGGTAATTTGTTTCATACGCATTTTGGAACTGCATTGGCAGTTCTCCTTGCCACTGTCACTGAAGGAACAAAAAACGGCATAGCCGCGTTTCACGACTATGCCGTATCTTCCTTAATTATTAAATTCCTAAGCTGCGTCAATTAAATACACGAGCTTCAATTTCTTTATTTATAGAAATCAGAATTCCTCATCGTCTTCTGCCGGTGCTTCATCTGCAGGAGCCGGTGCAGGATTATTATTCTCAAGAACCTTCATGCTCAGGCTGATCTTTCTGTCGCTGCCGTTGAAGTCAACGACCTTTGCTTCGATCTCCTGGCCGATGGAAAGAACATCTGACGGTTTTGCAACATGCTCTCTGGAAATCTGGGAAACATGAAGCAGTGCATCAACTCCGGGAGCCAGCTCTACGAATGCGCCGAAGTCTGTCATACGTGCAACCCTGCCGGTAACGATATTTCCAACAGCAAATTTCTCGGCAGCGTCAAGCCACGGATTCTCCTCCGGGAACTTCTTGGAAAGAGCGATCTTCTCACCGTTGATGTCTTTGATAAGGACTTTAACTTCATCGCCTACATTAAACACCTTGCGTGGATTCTCAACCCGGCCCCAGGACATCTCTGAAATATGAAGCAGACCGTCTGCACCGTCAAGATCGATAAATGCACCGAAATCGGTTACATTCTTGACTTTACCAACAACGGTATCACCAATATTGATGCGCTCCATAAGAGCTTTCTGCTTCTCGGCCTTCTCTGCAAGAAGAAGCTGCTTGCGGTTGCCGATGATCCTGCGCCTTCTGGGGTTGAACTCGGTAATGATGAATTCTATCTCCTGATCCTTATACTTAGAGAGATCCTTCTCGTAAGTATCTGAAACAAGGCTTGCCGGAATAAACACTCTGGTTGCCTCAACGTTAACACAAAGACCGCCCTCAAGTACCTGTGTTACAGGAGCCTTAAGAACTTCCTGTGATTCGAAAGCTTCCTCAAGACGTTTGTTGCCCTTCTCTGCAGCAAGACGTTTGTATGTCAGGATTACCTGGCCTTCTCCATCGTTAACTTTGAGAACCTTGGCTTCAAGCTCGTCACCGACATGAACTGCATCGGTAAGTACAAGGCTTGAATCATCGGAATACTCGCTTTTGCTGATAATTCCGTCAGCTTTGTAGCCGATGTTGAGGATGATCTCGTCATCCTTTACGTCGATAACCTCACCCTTAACGATCTCGCCGTTCCTGATGGTTTTAACGTTTTCTTCCAGCATCTCTTCAAAACTCTGTTCTGACATGTTCGCGAACCTCCTCAATAATTTTCTTGGGGGTTGAAGCCCCTGCTGTAATACCTACATAACTACTGCGTTGGAACATTTCAGAATCCAAGTCAACAGGTGTTTGTATATAGTAAGTATTGCCGCACACTTCCGAACAGATCTCAAACAGTTTCTGCGTGTTGGAACTGCTGCGTCCGCCAATAACCAGCATGACATCTGAACGGGCAGCGATCTCGCGTGCCTCACGCTGCCGCTCCTCAGTTGCACTGCAGATCGTGTTTAAAATTGTCGGTGTGCCTAAAACGTGATTATTATAACTCTTTTTTTTAATGATTTCAACTAGTTCTTGAAATTTGTTTAAATTAAATGTTGTTTGTGAAACCACACACAATTTCCTCGATTCGGGCGCTTCAAATGCTTCAGCTTCTGCCGCATTTTTAATTACAGCATAGTCGTCTCTGCACCATCCGCATATCCCCTGAACCTCCGGATGGGACGAGTCACCTATAATCACTATATAGTCGCCTTTTTCGCTTCTTTCCTTCACTATCCGGTGAATCTTAAGGACAAAAGGACAGGTTGCATCCACGGTTTTAAGCCCCTTTTCTTCAAAAAGCCTGTATATATCCTCGCCTGCTCCGTGTGACCTGATGACAACTGTAGCGTTATCGAGTGCACCAATTGAATCGGCGTCGACTATGTGTACTCCTTTCTCTTCAAGGTCACGCACTACTTCCTCATTATGAATGAGCGGTCCAAGAGTAAAAATACGCTCATTTCCTTCACGCAGAAGATCGTACACCTTGTCTATCGCCCTCTGGACTCCGAAGCAGAATCCTGCTGTTTTTGCGGTTGTAATATTCATATCAATCACCTGCCGGTACTACGTTTTCAGATTCCTTTTCCCGGCAGATATATCTCAACACCTTCCGGTACTATTTTTTTCATAAACGATTTCCCGGCAGATATATCTAAATACCTGCCGGATATGTCTTTCTGTCCGGTAATCGTCAAACCCGCCCTGGTTCATTTCCTGCCGGACCTGACTTTATTCAGTTCCTGTCGAACTTATAAGTGACATAATCTCCAAAAGCACTTCTTCCGGAGTCATGTACGAGCTGTCGATGAGATGTGCGTCATCTGCGCGGCGGAGCGGAGAAACACTCCGGTTCATATCCCGCTCATCCCGCTCCCTTATATCCTTCAGGACATCCTCGTAACTCACCTGTTCACCCTTCTCTTTAAGCTCGGCATATCGTCTGTCTGCCCTTACTTCATCACTTGCCGTAAGGTAGATCTTTAAGGATGCATCCGGCAGAACGGTTGTCCCGATGTCACGTCCGTCCATCACAGTATCATGTGTCCTGGCAAGGCTCCGCTGCAGCTCAAGAAGATGCTGCCTTACCTCCGGAACCGCAGAACTTCTGGAAGCCATTATGCTTACCTCTTCAGTACGGATGTAAGAATTAACATTCTCACCGTTAAGAAGCACTATCTGCTCGCCGTCTTCATAACGTATCTCAATATCTGCACCGGTACAGGCTGCCGCTATCGCTTCCGTATTATCCGGATCAATGCCCTCTTTCAGCAGATAGTATGCAATTGCCCTGTACATCGCCCCGGTATCAACATAAATAAACCCCAGCATCTCCGCTGCCTTCCGGGCAATGGTACTCTTACCTGCCCCCGCAGGGCCGTCTATAGCTATATTAAAACTCATTATCTATCTTTCTCCTTTATCATATCATGAATGTAATACAGAGAATCGTTCCAATGTCATTTCATAAGTATTTTTAATAAGTATCTGTAAAATTGCCAACAAACAGCCGTAGGAAGGATAGCCAATAATTAACCGGAGCCACAGTACCACAGATTCCAAACTTCGGTACTATCTAAATGATATGGAACCGTTTCCTGCTTATTCTATAGCTTTCGCCGCAAGATAAGCGGTCGACCAGGCTATCTGCAGATTAAAGCCGCCGGTCATTGCGTCAACGTCAAGCACCTCACCTATGAAATACAGGTCTTTGACGTGCTTTGACTCCATCGTACCCGGATCAATATCCTTCACAGAAACTCCACCCTTTGTAATAACCGCTTCCCTGTATTCACCTTTTCCGGTTATCGTAAACGGAAAAGCTTTGATAAGCTGTACAAGACGTGTCCTCTCCTCCCTGGTAATCTCGTGGATGCGCTTCTCAGGTGCAATCTCTGACAGGCGTATTATCACCGGAGTAAGAAGGGAAGGAAACAGACTTCCTATCACGTTCCTGAACTGCCGGTTGGGGAAGCTTCCGAATTCCCTCAGTATCCTTTCGTCCAGTTTTTCGGGTGTGAGGGCAGGCTTAAGATCCAGATAAGCATTCAGAGGTCCTTTTTTCAGATATTTCCCGATCACAGCGCTTGCCGAAAGTATCATAGGTCCCGTAACACCTTTATGGGTAAACATCATCTCTCCAAAATCATCATAGATCTTTTTCTTACCCGACTTAATAGAGAGCCCGGTATTTTTAAGCGAGAGTCCCTGCATTTCGGGAATATATTCCTCCGCTGTCAGAAGCGGAACAAGCGAAGGCTCAGTGTCTGTAACCCGGTGTCCCGTATCCAAAGCAAGCGTATAACCGTCCCCGGTTGAACCGGTCGAAGGATAAGAGAGACCCCCGGCAGCTACAATGACAGCATCAGCATAATAAGTGTCCCCCGCATAGGTTTTTACCCCCATGGCTCTTATCTTATCATTAGAATCCTCTGATACCAGTTTCCCAGCCGAACCTTCGACCAAACTCTCAGCCGAACCTCTGGCCAAACTCTCAGCCGAACCTCCGACCGAACCATCAGTCAAACCTCCGACCGAACTCTCAGCCGAACCTTCGCCGTCATCTGTGATTTCCTCAGAAAAGCCTGTAATAATTCCTGAAACCCCTGTATTCAGATGTACAGTAACCCCTCCGCGTCTCATAGCCTTTTCCAATGTACGAATCACATCCGACGATCTGTCAGAAACCGGAAAGACCCGGTTTCCTCTCTCCGTCTTAAGCGCCAGTCCCTCTTTTTCAAAGAACTCCATAACATCCCTTGAAGTAAAGGAATAAAAAGCACTGTACAAAAACTTCGGATTAGTAACAACATGCGAAAGCAGCTCCTGCGGCTCACAATTATTAGTGAGATTGCACCTGCCCTTACCGGTAATAAAAAGCTTCTTCCCAAGCTTCTCATTATGTTCAAAGACATGAACCTCATGCCCCCAATTTCCCAGCAGCGCCCCAGCCATCATCCCCGAAGCACCACCCCCAACAACAATAACTCTACTCATACCAATTCTCTTTACAACAGTATTATGCACTAGAATATAATGAAATAATAACCCTGCTAATGCCAGTTCTCTATACTACAGTACTATACAGAATAAGACAGAGAACCGTCCCCTGTCTTACGTTCTTATTTATGTCGTTTAATAATAATAAAGGGGCCGTGAAAAGTCATTTTTGTCACAGCCCATGTTTCTCAATTAATACAAAAACAAATAAAACCTAAAGTAAACAAAAAGCAATACTTTGTCATTCACATTATAAAGAAAAATCAATACAGTGAATGAAAGTAAAAGCATCCATGTAGTTTACTCAAAAAAGAGCGTGCCCGGGGAAAGGGGGGTGTGGGGGGAAAACGTCGGGCTTCGCAACTCTGAGAGCGTTTCCCCCCCACACCTTCCGGGAACACTAACTCCCGATGAGAAAAAGGGTTTTTCGTCACCCTGTTTGATCAAACAGGATAAGCCCCATTTTTTTTGTCTGAGACTGTATCATCTACCCCTGTCTTCTGTGCGTCACGATACTTGAAGAAGTCGGTTGCTACCTGCGGGAACAGTGCGTAGGACAGAACGTCCTCGTCCTGCTGCTTGTAGGCAGCCATCTCGCTCTCAAGCTTGTCGAGCTCGTTCTCGATAAGGTCGGCCGGACGGCAGGTGATAACTTCTGCGTCACCAATGCACTTTTTCTGTATTTCAGGATTAAACGGCTTGACTGTAGCACCGTATTTTCCGGTCAGGATATCCTTGGTCTCCTTGGTGACCATCTTGTATCTCTCGCCCATGATTACGTTGAACACGGCCTGTGTTCCGACGATCTGTGATGACGGAGTAACAAGCGGCGGCTCGCCCATATCCTTACGTACGCGCGGAACCTCTTCAAGAACATCATAGAACTTGTCTTCAGCATGCTGCTCTTTAAGCTGTGAAGTAAGGTTCGAAAGCATACCGCCCGGAACCTGATAAAGCAGAGTCTTGATGTTGACGCCCATGTTCTTCGGGTTGAGAAGGCCGCTCTCCAGGCACTCGTCACGGAACGGACGGAAGTAGTCGGCGATCTCGGCCAGAAGCTTCTGGTCAAAGCCTGTATCATACGGTGTACCCTTGAAGGTCTCTACCATAACCTCGGTTGCAGGCTGTGAAGTACCAAGAGCAAACGGAGACATAGCGCAGTCGATGATATCAACGCCAGCCTCGACAGCCTTAAGGTAAGTCATGGATGCAACACCTGAGGTGTAATGTGTATGAAGGTCGATCGGAATGCTGACAGTCTCTTTAAGAGCGCTTACAAGCTCGGTAGCGGTATACGGAAGAAGAAGGCCTGCCATATCCTTGATGCAGATGGAATTGGCTCCCATTTCCTCGATACGCTTTGCTGTCTCTTTCCAGTAATCAAGTGTATAGGCATCGCCAAGTGTGTAGGAAAGAGCTACCTGTGCATGAGCTTTTTCCTTGTTGGCTGCATTGACAGCAGTCTGAAGGTTACGAAGGTCATTCAGGCAGTCGAATATACGGATGATATCAATTCCGTTAGCAACTGATTTCTGGACAAAGTACTCAACAACATCGTCAGCATACGGACGATAGCCGAGAATGTTCTGCCCGCGGAAGAGCATCTGCAGCTTTGTATTCTTGAAGCCGTCGCGAAGCTTCCTGAGTCTCTCCCACGGATCCTCATGCAGGAAACGAAGTGAAGCATCAAAGGTAGCGCCGCCCCAGCACTCCACTGCGTGATAGCCGACCTTGTCGAGCTTGTCAACGATCGGGAGCATCGTCTCGGTGCTCATACGGGTCGCGATAAGGGACTGATGAGCATCACGCAGAATCGTCTCGACGATCTTTACGGGTTTTTTCTCAATCTGTGCCATAGTGAAAATCTCCTTTTAAGAAGTTGCGTTTCTGTTCGCATTAAAATATAAAGTCCGGCCAGCGTCCCCTGCAGAAGGACTGTGTGTTTTAAAACTCACTTTTTCCAGCTTAAGCAGGGTATTCGCCTGATTTTTTCATTGAACGTTACTGTTCACGTCCCGGCCGCAGGCGGCCGGGGCTGTGAACTGCAAACATTAAACCCCGAAAATTGCCATGAAGGTACCTGCTGCAACGGCAGTACCGATAACACCTGCAACGTTCGGCCCCATCGCGTGCATCAGAAGGAAGTTGGTGGGATCAGCCTCAGCACCGACCTTCTGCGAAACACGTGCAGCCATAGGAACTGCCGAAACACCGGCTGAACCGATAAGCGGATTGATCTTTCCGCCTGATAGCTTGCACATAAGTTTGCCGAGCATTACACCGCCAAAAGTACCAAACGCAAAAGCTGCAAGTCCGAGAACGACTATCTTGAGTGTAGCGACGTTGAGGAATGCCTCAGCGCTGGTGGATGCGCCGACTGAAGTACCGAGCAGGATAACAACGATGTACATCATTGCGTTGCTGGCTGTTTCCATAAGCTGTTTTACAACACCTGACTCACGGAAAAGGTTTCCGAGCATAAGCATACCGACGAGCGGAGCGGTTGTCGGAAGGATCATACACACAACGATGGTGATGATGATCGGGAAAAGGATTTTTTCAAGCTTTGATACCGGGCGGAGCTGATCCATCTTGATCTTTCTCTCCTTCTCGGAAGTAAAGGCTTTCATGATAGGCGGCTGGATGATCGGAACCAGTGACATATATGAATATGCTGCCACGGCGATCGGTCCCATAAGGGTAGTCTGACCCAGCTTGCCTGCGAGGAAAATGGATGTCGGGCCGTCTGCGCCGCCGATGATTGAGATGGCTGCCGCAGCCTTGCCGTTGAATCCGAGGAAAATAGCCAGGAAATACGCAACATAGATTCCCAGCTGCGCCGCAGCTCCCAGAAGGAAGCTGATCGGATTTGCGATGAGAGGACCGAAGTCTGTCATCGCGCCGACTCCCATAAAGATCAGAGACGGCAGTATACTATATTCATCCAGAATATAGAAATAATGAAGAAGACCGCCAACACCGTTAGACATCTCTTCCGGATGAGCCATGATATCCGGATAAATATTCACGAGAAGCATGCCAAATGCGATCGGTACCAGAAGCAGCGGCTCGAAATCATGGCGTATTGCCAGATACAGGAACACGCATGCCACTGCGATCATCAGATAATTGCCCCAGGTGAGGTTGAAGAAAGCTGTCTGATGAAGCAGGTTGGACAGTGTATCTGTTACATAAGACATCTGATTACCTCCCGTCTTAGTTCATGGTAGCAAGAGTATCGCCGCTCTCTACTGAAGCACCCTCGTTCACATCGATGCTTGCCACTGTACCGTCCTGCGGAGCAACGACCGGGATCTCCATCTTCATGGATTCAAGAACTACTACCGTATCGCCGGCCTTAAGGGACTGTCCGATAGATGCGGAAACCTTAACGACCTTGCCCGGAACAGATGCGTTGACCTTGATCGAGCCGCCGCCTGCAGCTGCTGCAGCTTTCGGAGCAGCCTTTGGAGCTGCTTTTGGTGCAGCCTTAGGAGCCGCTGCAGCTGCCGGAGCCTGTCCGTTTGCCACTTCCTCAACTGTTACATCATAAGCGGTTCCATTAACGGTAATTGTATAGCTTTTCATTTTAAGAATCCTCCTGATATATAATTATATGCCTTTCGAGAAGCCTTCAAAGTGCGTCTCAAAACCCGCTGATGCCGGGTATGCGGCTTTGCCGCCAGGCAAGTCCGGTTATTGAGCTTATTATACAGCCTCATAACCTTTGCATATGCAACAGATATTATCTTCTGGAACGGCCTGCTCTTCTTATGGAGCGAACAACAAATCCATCCGGAGCGGTGCCTTCGGCTGCAGCAATGGCCGCTGCTATAACGGCTGCCAGCTCAAGGTCATCAGTCTCATCCACATATTCCGGCTCCGGCGCGGATGCACGTACGGGTACCGGCGCGGGTGCCTCTTCGGCCTTCTTCTTTTTGCTGCCGTTCGGAATATACTTGAACAGCGAGATGATGAAGCAGAGGAAAACAAGCATTAAGAATACTGTTCCAAGGCCCATAAGAGTATTAAGGCCGGCTCTGCCAAGAAGGACCGATTTCGGGTAATTGACGTTTATGACAAGATTCGACGGAGTAAGGTTCTTGTCGAATGTATAGACAAAATCCGCGTCCGCTTTTTCGAATACAACATTCTGTGTAGCTATAAAATTGTCGCCGTCTTCTTCAACTTTTACTTTGACTTCATCGCTTGTGCGCGCTCCAAGCTCATCCCTGACGCCCTTCCATGCTTCAGGTGCCTGTTTGGAAAAGCCTTCCGCATTTGCGATGTAGCCTTCTATATCCTCATCACTCATCGTAATAAGAACATTGGTTAAATCAGTGTCTATCGATGACTCCAGGAACTGCTGAAGATACTCAAGCTCACTCAGTTCCTCTCCCTCGGCAGCAGCCGTATTACCGGCTTCAAGATCCTCATCGGAGACCTCATCAGCCGCAGGTACTGCTTCGCTCTCATCAAACTCCTCGTCCGGTTCAATCGTTTCAACTTCATCCCCGGCACTTCCTTCGGCGTCTTCTGTGATCACCGCATTTTCCTCGGCCATCACCGCCGGACCGGTCACCATAAGAGCTGCCGAGAGGACAAGCGCTGTGCCGAAGGCTGTAATGTTTAAATATTTGCGTCTCATATACACACCTCGCTTATACGGAACAATGTTTTTTTGCCGGGCGGTCTTCACTCTTGGTGTAGAGCATCTCGAAAGCATTGATCACATACTTACGTGTGTCAGACGGGGCGATAATGGTATCCACATAGCCTCTGGCCGCTGCTGAAGCGATCCCGGACTGAAGAGCCCTGTATTCCGCCGCTTTCTCCTGCTGTTCTGATGCGCTCTTATCAGCGTACATGATCTTGGCCGCCATAGCTGCATCCATCATTCCGACCTCGGCGCTCTCCCATGCAAATACCGCGTCAGCTCCAATAGCCTTGCTGTTCATCACAGTGTATGCACTGCCGTAAGCCTTGCCCGTGATAACGTTGACCTTCGGTACGGTCGCGTTAGCAAATGCCTGAACAAGCTTTGCCGCTGCCTGAGCAATGTGTCTTTCACTGCAAAGTGTAGCCTTGAAGCCTGATGCATCAGTAAGTGTAAGTACCGGAATGCCGAAAGCATCGCAGAAGGTGACGAAAGCAGCTGCCTTCTTTGCGCCGTTTGCCGATATTGTACCGTCAAAGGTTTCCGCTTCCTTGCCTTCGTCGTCAAAGACTACAGTCCTGTTTGCGACAGCTCCCACGACTGCGCCGTTAAGACGCATAAAGCCTGTTACCATGTCGCGTCCGTAAGCCGGAGTTGTCTCGAAGAAATCCTCACCGTCAGCTATGCGTGAAAGAGCAAGAGCTCCGTCAGATATGCATGCTTCAAGGTCGCTGCAGACACGGTTGAGATCATCATCACAGTCTGCGAAAGCTTCGTCCTCACAGTTGGAAGGAAGCAGAGAGACAAGTGTACGGATCTTTGCTATAACTTCGTCCTCGCTGCCGCATCCGTCTACAATGCCGGTCTCAGCGCTCTGGAATTCGGCTGATGAGGTGTCGCGTTTGGAAACATGGTTTCCCTCAAGTGCGTTCGGGCTGTTTACAAACAGTTTGCCGTTCTTTTCATCCATGAAGGTAAAGTCACTCATGGCTGCCAGGAGTGCCATACCGCCGCCGCAGGTTCCGAAGATACCGGTAATCTGCGGAATAATCCCGGATGAAAGTGTTGATTTCATGTAGATCTCGCCAAAAGCTTCAAGTGCGTCTGTTGATTCCTGAAGGCGGATACCCGCACAGTCTAAAAGGCCTACAACCGGAGCGCCTGTCTTCCTTGCCAGGTCATAAAGCCTGGTGATCTTTCTGGCATGCATCTCTCCAACGGTGCCGCCGAGAACGGAGGCATCCTGGCTGTATACATACACCGGATTTCCGTCTATAAGACCATAGCCGGTAATAACGCCATCGGAAGGTGCTTTGTTCTCAGCCATGTTGAAATCCGTCGATCTGGCTGTAACGGCCCGGCCGATCTCAACAAAACTGTTCGCGTCCAGCAAGGCTTCAATTCTTGCTGCCGCTTTGCTTTGTGCTGCATTACTCATTATTGTATGCCCTCCATTTGTAAAATGATAAAATTAAAAACAAAAAACAGCCACTTTATATTATATATTCAGTTCAAAAAAAATCAAGGCTTTTTTCTAATCCTTAAGCCCTCTGTAGTCCATGTGCCATCGCTCTGAAAGCCTTAATCTTGTCTCTTCATCAGACACTGCCATCTGGTAGAGAATGTTGAGTTCGTAGGCGGCTTCAGGCACGGTTTCGTTAAAAATATGGACAAGCCTTCTGACCGGTATCTCGGCCTCCTTTGCGGCTGTCTGACGCATAAAGTAATCCGCCAGCCTGTCCGCGTTCTTCTTTCCCGCCATCCTGGCAATGCTGTAATAGATCTCCCTCTTTTTACCGCCTTTCCGGCAGATCATGTGATTTGTTATGAACTTCATCCACTTCATGGTAAGGTAGATGTTGCGGGTGCTTATGGCAGGTATTGCCCTGTGGATAACACGCGCGTATTCCACGCGGGGATGTACGGCATCGGAGGGACGGTAGCTGTGCGGGTCCTTTCCGGTTGCTTCCATCAGGTAACGGTCAAGCTCCTTTTCGAGCAGTGTATGAGATATCACATTCCGTCCGGCCAGCTCATTAATGTAAGGATGCGATGCCGAATCCAGCATGTAGTGACACGCAAACCCCAGCAGATAGGCCAGAAGCTCACGGTCATGGTTCTTCCGTATCAGATCAATGTTCCGTTCGAAGAACGCATCCGCCCTTTCATTGTGCATTTTTACGCCGTGGCTTGTTACAGGGTTTTTGGACAGCATAAAATAAAACAGAATATCCGGGCCATGAAGACCTATTCTGTAAAGATCCCCGCTCTCCCTGACAATCTGTTTTACTTCCGGGGGAAGATGATGATACACTCTCTTCCCGAAATAATCATGTGTATAGGTTGTAGGCATTATTTACCCTCCTTCTGCCCATGCATCTTATGGATGAGGCTCAGGCGATGCTTGTAAAGCAGATAAAAAACCGCCTGTGCAGCCCCTTATCCTTAACGTATCTGTCCGGAAACCGTTCCGGACAGCTGTTCTTAAACATCAACCCTGACCTGGATCTCCTCTTCTGCTTCGGCCTTGAAATCCGCAAGCTTTACAGGATCTATGGATGGAAGATCATCCGTATTCTCAACACCCAGCGACCTCAGGAACTCTTCGGTAGTTCCGAACAGTATCGGCCTTCCGGGCGCATCCAGCCGTCCAAGCTCCTTTACCAGATCATACTCAATCAGTTTGTTGACTGCATGATCGCATTTTACGCCGCGGATCTTTTCTATCTCCGCTTTTGTAACCGGCTGTTTGTAAGCGATAATGGACAGGGTTTCCAGCATTACATCAGTCAGCGTGATCTTTTTGGGATGCATCGCAATACGTATCAGCTGCTCATAATAATCCTTTTTAGTGCAGAGCTGACAGGCATCCTCAAGTATTATTATCTCTATTCCTCTTTCTGAAGAGCTGTAATCGTCAGCCATCTCCTGCACCAGGGAGCGCACCTCGGATACTTCGGTTTCCAGTGCTTTTGCCAGGGTTCCGAATTCCACCGAATTTCCCATTGCAAAAAGAACGGCCTCGATTGCAGCTTTCGGATTTGATATCATTTAAAACACTGCTCCTTCATAGAGTCATTATCTGTTGCTGTTATTCCTTCACGTACTCCGCGAGATTGTTTCTTCTCTGCGGGTTCAGCGGAGGCTTTATTTTGATCCTTATGATCTTTGCTTCTCATCTATAACAGGCGGTTTTCCGGCTGCAATTTCTACCTTACAGACATACGTCTGACAGGCTATTCCTCATCCGCGAACTCCGTGAGGTTCTTCCAGGTATCCGGGTCATCCACGACTTCTATCTCAATATCTCCGAACACAGTCTCCTGGGCTGCTTTAATGTGACCCATCTTCATAAGCTCAAGGATAGAAAGAAATGTAACGACCAGCTGGGTTCGCGAAGATTTACGGTTAAGCAGGCTTTTGAAGGAAAAGCGTCTGTTCTCCTTTGCAAATTCCTTCATCTCAAGCAGCTTGTCCGAAAGGGAGATCTCTTCCTTTTCGATCTTCCCGAAACGGCTCCTTATCGGGTCAATGCGCGTTTCCTGCCGCAGCATTACCGAGCGGAACAGCGCGTTCAGCTTTTCAAGTGTCATATCGCCAAGCAGTTCTGTCGGGTCAACGGGTTCACGGTACATAAGCACCTCGGACGGCAGCTGCTGCTTTTTGAAATAATGGCCTGAAGCATTGTCCATCCTGTCTTTAAGGTCATATGAAAGCGACTTGTACATCTTGTACTCAAGCAGCTTCTGTACCAGTTCGTCCCGGGGATCCTCCTCTTCCTCCTCCCCCTTTTCAGATGGCAGGAGCATACGGCATTTTATATCAAGAAGCGTGGCCGCCATGACCAGGAACTCACTCATTATCCCTAAGTCCTCCTGCTCAGCCTGCCGTATGAATTCCATGTACTGGTCAGTGATCTCCGCAATCGGAATATCGAATATATCTACTTTGTTTTTCTCTATAAGGTGAAGGAGAAGGTCAAGAGGGCCCTCAAAATCACTTAGTTTTACGTCAAGCGCCATTTAGAGTCTCCTGCTCCCCGGAGGGTATCAGATCTATGGTCACAAATTCCCGGGGATTGTTGTATCTCAGCGGCAGATGCGGGTGCGGAAAGCCGGGCAGGAAACCATGCTCGCCAAGACCTGCTCCCGTTATCAGAGTACTGCCGCCCTTTTTGAATTCCCCACAGCAGTAACGAGGGAAAAGGACAAGCTGCGGGCTTACTGCCCCGTGGTGCTCATCAAACCTTACAACGCCGCCATGATAGTGCCCGCACAGAATCAGGTCGGCTCCCCAGGCAAAATACTGCTCAGCATACAGCGGCGTATGTGCAAGGAGTATGCATAGACGGTCATCCGGGACCTTGCCGACAGTTCTTTCAAATCTTGCATATGAAAGCGAAGGCGGAAAGGGCTTCCGGTAGTATCCCATAGGCAGGGAGAAGCCGTATATCTCGATCTTGTTTCCGCCGGTTTCAAAGGTTTCATGTGTGTTGTCAAGGAAACATACACCGGCTTTTTTCAGCCTGTGTATATATTCCATGTATCTCTTATGTGAAAGATCACTCTGGTACAGCCTTGTTTCATGGTTCCCTCTTGCATAGTATACCTGCCATCTCCGGCCGGCTTCCCGCATAAATCTGTCGGCAGTCTTAAGGCTTTCAAAACTGGCGGCGGTTGCCATATCCCCGCCCACCAGTATCAGGTCCGGATTTTCCTGGCGAAGGATATTGATGAGGAAAGAACCCGTAAGGCTTTTTTTCGAAGCATGCCAGTCCGTAAGGAAACAGATCCTTACCTCATGGTCAAGCTTTGCCGTCGGTATACGGTACCGTCTGATCCTGAAATCGTTGTTATGCATGTGTCCTTCCTCCCGGATTTCCAGTATGCAGGTGCGGTATGACATGCCCTCGCAGGGCTGCAGGCATACCACGCACTCTCAGAGTTGCAGTCATACCATGCTCTCTCAGAGTTGCAGGCATGCCATGCCCTCGCAGGGCTGCACACCGGAAGCGAAGATCATCCTCAAATAAACCGGTCCTGTATATGCCTGAAAAGCATATCTATGCTAAAAAATCACAGCATGGGCGCTACCAGGCGCAAAAGTCCCTGCATTACTTTGACAGGCCACTTGCGTTCCCTGCAGAATTCAAGAGATTCCTTTTCGCACATGTCGGTGGTTTTTAAAAAGTCATCTTTAATCTCGCGGACCACTGAACTTTTGTACATCCATACCCCGTTTTCAAAATGCAGGTAAAGGCTGCGGTAGTCGAGGTTGATAGTACCCACAACACATATCTCATCGTCACATACGAATGACTTTGCATGAAGAAAACCGGGCTGGTATTCATATATCTTTACGCCCGCGGCAAGAAGCTGCTCATAATATGACTGTGTGACCAGAAAAACGATCTTCTTGTCTGGAGTACCAGGAGTCATTATCCTAACATCCACCCCTCTTTTTGCCGCAATGGACAGCGCCGTTACCATTTCATTGTCAATTATAAGGTAGGGGGTACAGATATAGACATACTTTTTGGCCTGATTGATGATATTCAGATAAATATACTCCGAAACCGTCTCATTATCAAGTGGAGAATCTGTGAACGGCTGCACAAAGCCGGAAGACCTGACGGGTTCAAAGCGGGTCATGTCGGGCCTGTAATCCTCGTAATTGATGGGCCCGCTCTCGTTGTTTACCACATACCACATGCGGAGGAACATGACGGTCATGCTCCACACGGCGTCACCCTTCAGCATCACCGCGGTGTCCTTCCAGTGCCCGAAGCGGTTCTTCCGGTTGATATACTCGTCAGAAAGATTAATGCCTCCGGTAAATCCGGTAAAACCGTCAATGACACATATCTTGCGGTGGTCACGGTTGTTGGCCACGATATTAACTATGGGACGGAAAGGATTGAAAACCATGCACTTGATCCCCATTTCTCTCAGCTTTTTGTAATAACCCGAGGGCAGTGTGGACAGGCAGCCGAAGCCGTCATAGATGATCCGTACATCGACCCCTTCATGAGCCTTCTTTATAAGGATGTTCAGTATGGTCTTCCACATGATTCCGTCGTTTATGATGAAATATTCAATAAATATATATTTTTCCGCTTTTTCAAGCTCACGTACCAGCACAGGGAACATCTCATCCCCTACCTGGAAGTACTCAGCACTTGTTCCCCTGTATACAGGATAACCGGAGTTTCTGGTAATGTATTCCGACTGATTTGACACACCGGCATCGGTATTGTACAGCTCCCGGCGGATCACCCCGTCCTCCGGCAGGGCATCAACGCCGTCCCTGCAGACGTTTAAAAGCCTTCCCGCCATCTTCCGCCTGAACCTGGACTGGCCAAGCAGCAGGTAGAGGGTGAGCCCGAACACCGGCACCGCAAGTATGGTGATACACCAGGCAAGCTTGTAGGACGGGTTCATATAGCGGTTTGAGATCCAGAACACTACAAGGATGGCAAGCACCTGGATCGCTACGGTGATAAACGGGGAATATGCCATCAGCACGATGAACAGCTGGACTAACCAGGCAAGCTGGGCAATCATAGAAAGCGCAACGTAAAAGATCTTGTTGAACAGAAGCTTCACGATCCTGCTGAAAAAGGCTATAACTATATTCTTTTTTCTTTCCTTGCTGCTTTCTGCTTCCATTGCATCAGCTCCTCCGTTGCTTCTCTGAAAATATGACAGTCTTTAATACACGAAATCCCTGACTAAAATAGTCAGGGATTCACTGCGCACATTAATTATATTTACGTTTTCTCGCGGCTTCAGATTTCTTTTTGCGACGAACGCTCGGTTTTTCGTAATGTTCTCTTTTACGAATCTCCTGCTGAATGCCGGCTTTAGCACAGCTTCTCTTGAATCTTCTGAGAGCGCTGTCTAAAGTCTCGTTCTCTTTTACGATAACGTTTGACATAGACTCACACCTAACCTCCCTCCAGTTGTAAATTTTGTGCGTAAATACAACTGTCTGGGTATTTTTATAGCACGTTGTGTATTATATAACATACTGTGTGATTTCGTCAACGATTTTTTTAAAATCTTTATGTAACTTTTAAGACCCGGCTGCTTTGCCGCCATTCACGCCCGGATACCTCACGCAGGAACCCGGTCATGTTATGAACAAATGCAGTTTATCAGTTTTTTATCTGTGAAGCCAGGATTGATTCAGCGGCTTCCACTGCTTCGTCTGCCTTTGCGGGATTCTTGCCTCCGGCCTGTGCCATTCCGGGGCGTCCGCCGCCGCCACCGCCTACGATGGCTGCAGCAGCCTTTACAAGATTGCCTGCATGGGCGCCGGCCTTCTGGGCTGCATCTGTTGCCATGGCCAGCAGGTTGACCTTATCTCCGTTTACGGCTGCCAGGAGGACAACGCCTTCACCGAGCTTTTCTTTAAGCTGGTCGCCAAGATCACGGAGCTTGTTCATGTCGACGCCTTCTACCTTCTTGGCAAGAAGCTTGACACCGTTTACTACTTTGATCTCATCTGTCACGTCGCCAAGGGCCTTCTGGGCAAGGGAGCTCTTAAGATGCTCATTCTCGCTTGAAAGAGCCTTAAGCTCGCTCTGCAGATGGCTGATCTTTGCAGTCAGCTCTGACGGTGAACTCTTGAGAAGAGCCGCTGCCTGATGAAGGAGCTTCTCCTCTTCTTTGTAATACTCGATGACTCCTTTGCCGGTAAGTGCCTCAATACGGCGCACGCCGGATGCGATGCCTGATTCAGAAACTATCTTGAACAGCGTGATCTTTCCTGTGTTTGTGACATGAGTTCCGCCGCACAGCTCGACTGAGAAGTCTCCCATACTTACAACACGAACCTCGTCGCCGTACTTCTCGCCGAACAGAGCCATGGCTCCGGTCTTCTTAGCCTCGTCAAGGCTCATGATGGCTGTGAGGACCGGCAGATCCTCCTCGATCTCCTGATTGACGATCTTCTCAACCTCAGCGATCTCCTCGTCTGTCATAGCCTGGAAATGCGCAAAGTCAAAACGCAGACGGTCCGGAGTCACAAGCGATCCTTTCTGCTCGACATGAGATCCGAGCACCGTGCGGAGCGCTTTCTGAAGAAGGTGCGTTGCGCTGTGGTTCTTCTCGGTGTCCTCACGTGCCGGTACATTTACCTTCAGAAGTACATCTTCGCCGTTTGATATCATTCCGGATACCATGTGGCCTACATGACCATACTTGCCGCCGCGAAGCTTGATGGTCTCTTCAACCTCAAACTTTCCGTCGGTTGTCTCAATAGTCCCGGTGTCGCCGACCTGACCGCCCATTGTGGCATAGAACGGAGTCTCCTCCGTAAATATCGTGCCCTTCTGACCTTCCATCAGGGATTCAACAATCTCCTTTTCGGTAGTCATTACGGTAACGCGCGAGATGGTCTCAAGTCTGTTGTAGCCTACGAACTCAGATGTGATGTTCACATCGATCTCATCATAAACTGTGGCGTCAGCGCCCATATAGTTTGTAGTCTCTCTTGCTTCGCGGGCTTTGGTCCTCTGCTCTTCCATGCATTTATGGAATCCGTCCTCATCGACCGTACAGCCTTTTTCTTCAAGGATCTCCTTGGTAAGATCAAGCGGGAAGCCGTATGTGTCATAAAGCTTGAATGCGTTCTCACCGGAAAGGTTCTTATCTCCGGCTTTTTCCATATCATCTTCCATCTCCGAAAGGATGCGGAGGCCCTGGTCGATGGTTTTGTTGAACTGGTTCTCCTCGTTTGTCAGAACCTTGAAGATGAACTCGCGCTTTTCTTCAAGCTCCGGATAGCCGTCCTTTGAGCCCTCGATCACTTCACGTGAAAGATCGGCAAGGAATGTACCCTTTATGCCGAGCAGCCTGCCGTGACGGGCAGCGCGGCGGATGAGACGGCGGAGCACATATCCGCGTCCTTCGTTGGTAGGCATTACACCGTCCGAGATCAGAAATGTCGCTGAACGGATATGGTCGGTTATCAGGCGGATAGAGACATCATCGTTATAATTCTTTTCGTACTCTTTGCCGGCAATTGTGCAGACACGGTTGCGGAGTGAACATATAGTATCAACATCAAAGATGGAATCCACATCCTGGACAACAACAGCCAGACGCTCAAGTCCCATACCGGTATCGATGTTCTTCTGTGAAAGCTCGGTATAATTCCCGTTGCCGTCATTCTCGAACTGTGTGAAAACATCGTTCCACACTTCGATGTAGCGGTCACAGTCGCAGCCAACCGTACAGCCCGGTTTGCCGCAGCCGTATTTCTCACCACGGTCATAATATATCTCCGAGCAGGGGCCGCATGGGCCTGCGCCGTGCTCCCAGAAGTTGTCCTCTTTTCCAAAGCGGAATATCCTGTCCTCAGGTATTCCTATCTGTTTGTTCCAGATCTCAAAAGCTTCATCATCGTCAAGATATACTGAAGGATAAAGACGGTCCGGATCAAGCCCCACAACCTCGGTAAGGAATTCCCAGCTCCAGGCCAGCGCTTCTTTTTTGAAATAATCTCCGAAGGAGAAGTTTCCCAGCATCTCGAAGAAAGTGCCGTGACGTGCAGTTTTACCTACATTCTCGATATCGCCTGTACGGATACATTTCTGGCAGGTCGCGACTCTTTTACGCGGCGGGATCTCGGCGCCGGTAAAATATGGCTTCAATGGAGCCATGCCCGCATTGATAAGCAGAAGGCTCTTGTCCCCCTGCGGTACCAGTGAAAAGCTGTTCATGATCAGATGTCCCTTGCTCTCCATGAAATCAAGGAACATTTTGCGAAGCTCGTTTACTCCGTATTTCTGCATCTTTATGACCTCCCGGATACGATAATTTTGTGGAATTTCTTTTTGCCCCTCTTAAGAACAAGCCCTGCGGCCGGAATCACGGATTTACTTACTTTATGTGCAATATCAGTGATTCTCTCGCCGTCTATTGATGCCCCACCCTGCAAGATGGCGCGTCTGCCTTCGCTTCTTGACGGTACAAGCCCTGACTTTACAAGAAGTGATATCAGGTCGATCTCATCATTCTCATCAAAGTCCCCGTCCTCAAGCTCGGTAGACGGCATGTTATCGGAATTGCTTCCGCCGCCGAACAGCGCTTTGGCCGCGTCCTGTGCCTTCTTTGCTTCCTCTTCGCCGTGTACAAGCGTGGTAAGCTCATAAGCCAGGATCTCTTTTGCCTTGTTGAGCTGGCTGCCTTCCCAGGTGGACATCTCTCTTATCTGCTCCATCGGAAGGAAGGTGAGGAGACGGATACACTTGATAACATCGGCATCGTCAACGTTGCGCCAGTACTGATAGAAGTCATACGGACTGGTCTTTTCAGGGTCAAGCCATACAGCTCCCGAAACCGTCTTGCCCATCTTCTTGCCTTCGGAATTAAGCAGCAGAGTGATGGTCATGGCGTTGGCATCATCCTTGCCAAGCTTACGGCGTATCAGCTCGGTCCCTGCCAGCATGTTGCTCCACTGGTCGTCGCCGCCGAACTGCATATTGCAGCCGTAATCCTGGTATAATCTGTAAAAATCATAGCTCTGCATGATCATGTAGTTGAATTCAAGGAATGAAAGTCCGTTCGCCATCCTGAGCTTGTAGCATTCGGCCGCAAGCATGCGGTTTACGCTGAAATGAGGGCCAACCTCACGCAGAAGCTCTATATAGTTGAGGTCCATAAGCCAGTCGGCATTGTTGACCATGATGGCTTTTCCGTCCGAAAAATCGATGAAACGGCTCATCTGCTTTTTGAAGCAGGCGATATTATGGTCTATATCCTCTTTTGTCAGCATTTTGCGCATGTCGGTCTTACCGGAGGGGTCGCCTATCATGCCGGTGCCGCCCCCAAGCAGCGCTATAGGCCTGTTTCCGGCCATCTGGAGCCTTTTCATAAGGCACAGTGCCATAAAATGGCCCACATGCAGGCTGTCCGCCGTCGGGTCAAAGCCGATATAAAAAGTGGCCCGGCCTTCATTGACCATCTTGCTGACTTCTTCCTCATTCGTGCACTGGGCAATAAGTCCGCGCTCCTTAAGTTCTTCCCATAAAGTCATCTGTTTCTTTCCTCCAATTTTTTATTATTAAGCATCACGTATACCATGTTTGCTTATTAGGCACTGTCCACAAATAACTTCCGAAATCTGCTTGTCTAAATTCCGACCTGACTGCGTTGTCGTCAGTCGCCGTAGCCCGCTACGCCTCCTTCCTCCGCCTTGCAGGGCGAAATTTATCCTGCGCATCTTTCGGAAGTTATTCATGTACAGTGCCTTATCATTTAATATGCCCGAAAAGCTTTGTGTATATCTTTGCCAGATATCGTCCGCCCGGTATAAGCATTATCTCGTCCGTGGACGGCCTGCTGATAACAAGATATACCCCGAAGTATACTATAACGGCAACGATAACCGCCACACCCAGGCTCACAATATTCGAGTTTACCAGGACATGCACTCCTTTGTATACTCCGAATGCAGCCGCTCCCATCGGGACTGACGCGGCCAGCGGAATCAGGTAAGCCTTCTTCCATGGATTCCGGTAGCCGAGGTATTTGCGCACTGATAATGAGTTCACGACACACATGACCACTGCATATATTATCATGGCGATAACGATGCTGTAAACGCCAAGATCGGTAAACTGAAGAAGCAGTACCATGGCGATAATATCAGCGACAAGCGATATCGCCGCATGCCTCATTGGGATGCCCGGTTTTCCTATCGCCTGCAGCACACCGTTTGTGATGTTCGAATTGCCGTTAAGTATGACCGTAATGCCGCCCAGTATCAGCAGATTTCCGGCAACTCCGTTAGTCCCGCGGAATATCAGCCTTGTGACCGGCTGTGACAGCACAGCCAGGCCTATGGCCGAAGGAATCGAGATTATCATGCTTATCCAGGTCGCACGGTCGATCTTTACGCAGGCAAGGTCAATGTCTCCCTTTGCATAGTGGGCCGAAACCTCGGGCAGCATAGATGTAGGCGCTGTCGCTGCCAGCGTCAGAGGTATATTGATAAGGGTGCCGAAATAACCGAACTCGGCGTACATTGTCTGAAGCACCGACTGGTCCATCCCCCTGCGCCCCAGAATATATGTGTACATATAGCTGTTAATATAGCTGTTCACATTGTATATGAAGGCGCTGAAGATGATGGGCATGATGATCAGGATGATCGTCTTAATGACCTCGGCAGTCGGCTCATCGACAGAGACCCTGTCCCTCATTATCCTCTTTTTGATGATCTTCCGGTTGATGAAGTATACCAGCAGCATAAACAGAAGCGCCGCTGCAACTCCGGCCCCGGTGCCCATTGTCGCCCCGGCCGCGCCCCATCTCTGGATCTCCGCTTCGCCCTGGCCCGCATGCATCCGTATCATTGTTGAAGACATCAGGAGGGCAAATACTGCCACAAATATCTGTTCTATTATCTGCGACAGCGAAGTCGGCATCATATTCCGGTAGGCCTGAAAATATCCTCTGAAAACACCGAGTATTCCCGACAGGAATATGGTCGGAGCAAGCATCTGAAGAGCCAGCCTTGCACCCGCCATCTTTTCAGGCACCAGTATCGAAGCGCCGAAAACACAGAAAAGCGCTACTGCGCCTCCTGCAACGACAGCATAGATAAGAGAACAGCGGAAAACCTTCTGGGCGTCACGATATCTCTTAAAGGCAAGCTTTTCAGCCATTATCTTTGACACTGCCTGAGGAATGCTGAAGGATGCGATCATCAGAAGGATGAAATAAGCGTTCTGCGCATACTGGAACAGGGCAAAGCTCTGGCTGCCAAGCGTGGCAGAAAGCGGGCTTTTGTACAGCATCCCGATGATCTTCGAAACAAGGGCCGCGATCATCAGGAAAGATGCGTTTTTCATCAGGGTATTGCTGTTGTCTTTCGCCATTTCAAAGGCTCTCCTGTCTGATATTCTCGATCTGCCAGTCGATCGGTGCCAGAGCGTGTTCTTCCAGGAACTCGTTGGTCCTGCTGAAATGCCGGCATCCGAAAAAACCCCGGCTGGCCGAAAGCGGACTTGGATGGGCTGCGGTCAGCACCAGATGGGCAGGATTGTCAAGCATCGCCATCTTGCTCTGGGCAGGACGTCCCCACAGCAAAAAAACGATGGGCCTGTCCGATTCATTGAGGACCTTTATCGCCGCGTCGGTAAACTGTTCCCATCCTATTCCACGGTGCGACATGGGCTGGTGCGCCCTCACCGTAAGCACCGTGTTGAGCATCAGTACGCCCTGCTCCGCCCATTTTACAAGATAACCGTTGTCCGGTATATAGCAGCCGCAGTCGTCATGAAGCTCTTTATAAATATTGACAAGTGACGGCGGAATATCGACACCGTGCTTCACGGAGAAGCAGAGCCCGTGGGCCTGCCCTTCGTTGTGGTAAGGGTCCTGCCCAAGGATAACTACCTTGACTTTGTCAAGCGGCGTCAGATGAAACGCGTTGAAAATATCATTCGGAGGAGGGAAGACCCTCACAGTGCGATATTCCTCATTGATCTTTTTATAAAGCCCGGCATAGTAAGGTTTATGAAACTCGTCTTTCAGAGCCTCCAGCCATTCTCCGGATATTGCCGGCATAGATATCCCCCCTGTCGACCTTCAGATACGTTATTATTCACAGCCCGGCCGCCTGCAGCAGGTTCCGGGCCATCCATTCGGAAGCTCGCCTTTACGGCCGTGAACAGTTGCTCAGATCCTTCTAACAGGAATCCCCTGACTGTGAAGATACTCCTTTACTTCACGGATTTCAAGTTCTTTGTAATGAAAAAGTGATGCCGCGAGCGCTGCGTCAGCTCCGCCATCTGTGAGCGCTTCCTTAAAATGAACGAGTTCTCCCGCTCCGCCGGAGGCGATAACAGGCACAGGAACCGCGTCAGAGACGGCTTTTGTAAGCTCGATGTCATAGCCGGCTTTGGTACCGTCGCAGTCCATGCTGGTAAGCAGTATCTCTCCGGCTCCGAGCCTTACAGCCTCTTTAACCCACCAGAGCGCGTCTATGCCTGTATCAAGACGCCCTCCATGCTTGTAAACATTCCAGCCCGAACCATCGCTGCGCCTTTTTGCGTCTACGGCAAGAACCACGCACTGGCTTCCGAATTTGAGAGCCGCTTCACTTATCAGGGCAGGTCTGTCTATTGCAGCAGAATTAACCGATATCTTATCTGCGCCTTCACGGAGCAGCCTGCGGAAATCATCTACTGTGCGAATGCCGCCGCCTACAGTGAACGGGATAAACACCTTTGATGCGACAGCCCTGACCATATCAACTACCGTGTCACGCTCTTCGTTTGAAGCAGTGATATCCAGGAATACAAGCTCATCCGCGCCTGCCGCATCGTAAGCCTCGGCGATCTCCACCGGATCTCCTGCATCCCTTAAGTTTACAAAATTGACTCCCTTTACAACACGGCCTTTATTCACATCAAGGCACGGGATTATCCTTTTTGTCAGCATCAGCAGCCCTCCTTCCGTACAGAAACGAAATTTGAAAGCATCTTAAGGCCGCAGCTGCCGCTCTTCTCCGGATGGAACTGGCATGCAAACACATTCCCCTGCTCAACAGACGCATCGATAGTCACGCTGTATTCAGCAGTTGCCCTTACAATGCCCCTGTCTGCCGCTTCCAGATAATAGGAATGGACGAAATATACAAAAGCCTCATCCTCGATGCCCCTGAAAAGACGGCCATCATTCTCAAGCTTCAGTGAATTCCAGCCCATATGAGGTATCTTAAGCCCCGGGGTGTCAGGGATCTTTTTTATCCTTCCCTTAAGTATTCCAAGTCCCGGTACGCCCGGAGCCTCATCGCTCTCTTCAAAAAGAAGCTGCAGGCCCAGGCAGATCCCAAGAAACGGGATATCGCGTGATACAGTGCTGCGGATAGTATCGATAAGCCCGTAAGAGTTCAGCCTCTCCATCGCGTCTCCGAAATTTCCGACGCCGGGAAGTATCACATGGTCAGCCGAAAGGATTATCTCTTTTTCCCTGGTAAGGCATGTTTCGTACCCAAGCTTCTGAAGCGCCTTCTCAACACTCCTTATGTTGCCGGCATCATAATCAATGATCGCTATCATATAAATTCCTCTGTATTCAAGTCTTACATCAAGTCTCAGTGCATATCAGGTCCGGATCGGAACTCATGCACCGCTCAGTGCAATCCAGTGTAAACCAGGATCACGTATTGCTCAGTGCAGATCCAGTGTAAACCAGAATTCCACACCATCCTCATGGTTTTTCACGCCATATTGCTGGTTCATGGCTTCCATTATCGCCTTAACGATCGAAAGGCCTATGCCGCTGCCGCCGTATTCTCTGGTCCTGGCCTTATCGACCTTGTAGAACTTCTGCCACAGATTAGGCAGGTCATCCTCGGGAATCGGGTTTCCGGTGTTGAAAACAGAAACCCGGGCTTTGCCGTCCTCCTCTTTAAGCTCTATTACAATACGTCCTTCTCCGCCCAGATGATGGATGGCGTTGCTGGTATAGTTTGTTATGACCTCTTCCACCTTGAATTCATCAGCCCAGACATAGACGGGATGATCCGCTTCAAATATGACCTCAGCACCGCTCTGCTGCAGCATAATGTCCATGTTCTGAAGAACCCCGCGGATGACCGGAACAATGTCGAACCTTTCCATGACCACCGGATCCTTGCCGGACTCCAGTTGGTTGAGGGTAAGCAGGCTTTTTACGAGTTTATTCATCTTCTGTGCTTCATCCATTATGACGTCACAGTAGAATTCACGGCTTTCCGGATCGTCAGAAATGTTGTCCTTTAGTCCTTCCGCATAGCCCTGGATGAGCGCTATAGGCGTCTTCAGCTCGTGGGACACATTGTCGAGGAATTCCTTACGCTTCTCGTCAATGGCTATCTTGTTTTCAATATCCTTCTGAAGCGAAAGGTTTGCGGTTTTGAGTTCCGAGATCGTCTTTTCCAACTGGTCAGACATCTTGTTGAAGCTGTCTCCCAGAACGTCGATCTCATTGCCCGCATTGCTCTGGTATCTCTCCTCAAAATTCAGGTTTGCCATGTGCCTTGAGAGCGTTGTGAGCTCCTTGATAGGTCTGGTTAGCCTTCGTATCAAAAGGGTGAGGATAATCGCGCTCACGATCGTGACAAAAAGTCCTACAAAAAGGTAAAAACGGTTGGATATCTCAGCGCTCTCCGTAATGCTCTCAAGAGGAGTGCGGATCAGGAAATAAATATCTCCCGTAAGATTTCCCCAGCACTCGACATAATCCATCCCCGCAAATTTGTCGCTTACCTGCTGTACAACACAGGTGTCATTCTTCATTATGACCCTGTGCCTGCTGCTGTCAAGCTTGTACAGATATCCGAACAGCTTTCCACGCAGCATCTTATCGTTCTCGCCCCAGGCATACCAGCCGCTGTTCTCACTGTTGATGATAACCCAGGAAAGATTATTCCGTGAACTGTATCTCCCCAATTCGTTGAGCGCCGAGGAATCCCCGGAATACTCATTCTCATCAGAATACAACTCACCGAAACTCCCACTCTCCAGGTCATCATCGTCGTTTTCACCTATATAGAATTCATAGGTATCATCGTAATCCCCCGACAGCAGGCTGTCAAGGTCAAGTAAAGCAATAGAGTCCCTGGCCGACAGAAGCACTTTCGTCTTCACCGAAATATAATACTTCTCAAGAAAAAACCCGTTCAGCAGCGTAATCACCCCGATAGAAACCATCAGGACAATGATAAAGATGAGTGTGATCTGCTGCTGCAAAGAATGAAATTTCCTGCCGCCCTCTTCCTTATTTTTTCTAATCATCGCTGCCATACAACACCTTCAAATCCGTAAGTCGTAGTCTCCGCCTAAGGATTGCAAAAAAGTCCCACTTTTTTACAACCCTGTGTATTGATATGTTTACTAAAAAAGGCGTGTCCGGGGAAAGGGGGGTGTGGGGGGAAAACGTCGGACTTCGCAACTCTGAGAGTGTTTTCCCCCCACGCCTTTTCGGTACCATTATGTCCCGGTAACCCGAAAACCCAAAAGCAAAGGGGTTAGGGGTGGCGAAAAAAGTAAGGTTTTTCACATCCCCTCATTCTTCTGAGGAATGCGGCTGTATGTTTCCGCCAGCTGCCTTATGCTGTATGCAAGATCGTCCGACAGGAAGTTGGGCCGCAGCCGCCACTGCCAGTTCTCACCGGCGGTTCCCGGAGTATTGATGCGCGACTCATTACCTTTAACAAGATAATCCTGAAGCGGGATAATGCACAGATCAGATACGGAACGATAAGCTTCCCTGATAAAATCCCAGACCAGTGCGCCGTAATCCGTATTCATGGAATTCAGGTATCTTCTTAAGTAATCCCTCTCACCGTCATTTATCATGTCAAGCCATGCCCTTGTAGGCGGATTGTCATGTGTGCCTGTGTATACAACACTGTTCTTCTCATGTCTGTGTGTCATATAAACACTGTCCCAGCTGGTAAATGCAAACTGCAGCACCTTCATTCCCGGGAAACCGGAATCATCAAGCAGCTTTTTGTTTTCCTTTGTCACATTTCCAAGATCCTCGGCGATTACGCAGAGCCCGTCTCCCTTCATCTCCGGCACTTTCTTTTTGAGTACCGTAAACAGGTCCATTCCCGGTCCTTTAAGGAGCTCTCCGTTTTCGGCCGTCTCATCCTCCGCCGGCACTGCGTAATAATCGCAAAAGCCGTGGAAATGATCTATCCTCACTACATCATACAGCTCGTAGCTTCTCTTCATGCGAAGCACCCACCAGGGATATCCTGCCTTCTTCATGCTGTCCCAGTCATATACGGGGTTGCCCCACAGCTGTCCGGTGGCGCTGAAGGCATCGGGCGGACAGCCTGCAACCAGTTCAGGAGTAAGGTCATCATTCATGCGGAACACCTCAGGATGAGCCCATACATCAGCGCTGTCCATGGCCACATAGAACGGGATGTCGCCGATTATCTTCACATTTTTAGAAGCAGCGTACTCATGCAGCTTTTTCCACTGCCGGTCAAACTCATACTGCTGGAACATGAAGAAGCCAATCTCGTCCGCAAGTTCAGTCAGGGCTTTTTTGATGGCCGCCGGCTTCCTGGTACGGTACGGAAGGTCCCAGTCCTGCCAGTTCTTTCCCTGCTCCTCGGTTTTGATTGCCATAATGAGCGCATAATCCTGCAGCCAGTCCTTCTCTTCTTTTACAAACTCAAGATAGTCCTTCTCTTTATCAAGCCCTTTTTCGGTAAACCTCTCATATGCCTTGCGAAGCAGGGTGAAGCGTCCCTGATAAAGAGCGCCGTAATCAACCTTCTCCTCGTTGTTTCCAAAATCAGTCGAATTACACTCATCCCAGGTGAGAAGTCCTTCCTCGATGAGTTTTTCAAGCCCGATAAAATAAGGATTTCCGGCAAAGGCGGAAAATGGCTGGTAAGGTGAATCGCCGAATCCGGTCGGGCCGACCGGCAGTACCTGCCAGAATCCCTGTCCGGATTTTTCAAGGAAATCTACAAAATCATATGCTTCTTTTGAAACGCACCCGATCCCGAACCGTGACGGCAGTGAAAAGACCGGGAACAAAATTCCGCTTTCTCTCATTAAAACCTCCAAAAGGAGGGGGTATCTGCCCCCTCCTCACTATTATTCGTAATCTCTTCCGATCTCCATGCATTTAAGGTTAAGATCAAGAAGGTCTGCATGTCTTGCCGAGATGCATTTGCCAAGAGCTTTTTTGACAAGCTCCTCATCATATTCTCCGAATACCTGCAGCAGCTTGCCTACAAGTATCATGTTCGCAAGTGTCGGAACACCGTTGTCGCCTGCCAGCTTTGTGGCGGGAACATAATATACGTTCACATCGTCACGGGTGACTTTTCTTTCGATAAGGCTGCTGTCGACAAAAATGCTGCCGCCCGGCTTTACCATCGGCTCGTATTTGTCGAGTGACGGAAGGTTCATGGCAACCAGCACATCCGGGTTGGAGATGATCGGAGCGCCAACCGGGTCATCGCTTAAGATAACGCTGCAGTTTGCAGTGCCGCCGCGCATCTCCGGGCCGTAGGACGGAAGCCAGCTTACGTTCTTATCTTCGATCAGTCCTTTGTATGCGATCACCTTTCCGGAGAACAGAAGTCCCTGTCCGCCGAATCCTGCAAAAAGTAATTCTCTGGTCATTTGGCTGCCTCCTTTGCTCCGGGGATGATCCCTGCGCTTCTGTCCTTGTAAACACCAAGCGGATAATACGGGATCATGTTGTCGTCGATCCATTTAAGAGCCTGTGAAGGAGTCATTCCCCAGTTGGTCGGACAGGCCGAGATGACCTCGACGAGTGAAAAGCCCTTTCCGTCAACCTGGTTCTGGAATGCTTTCTTTATAGCTTTCTTTGCTTTATTTACATTTTTGACATTGTTTACCGCAACACGCTCAAGGTATTCCGGTCCGTCAAGCATTGAAAGCATCTCGCAGATCTTTACAGGATAACCGCACTGGGTGACATCACGTCCATATGGAGATGTCTGTGTAACCTGTCCCGGAAGGGAGGTTGGAGCCATCTGTCCGCCGGTCATTCCGTAAATTGCATTGTTGATGAAGACTACGGTGATATTCTCGTTTCTGGCAGCAGCGTGTACTGTCTCGGCAGTACCGATAGATGCAAGGTCGCCGTCTCCCTGATACGTGAAAACGATAAGGCCTTCGGGATCAGATCTTTTTACGCCTGTAGCAACTGCCGGCGCGCGTCCGTGGGCTGCCTCGATCATGTCACAGCGGAAATAATCATAAGCCATAACAGCGCATCCTACCGGAGCAACGCCTACTGTTCTTCCTTCTATTCCAAGTTCATCGATAGCTTCCGCCACAAGGCGATGCACTATACCGTGTGTACATCCCGGGCAATAATGAAGCGGAACATCTGTAAGTGCATGGGGTTTATCAAAAACTACCATATCATTCACCTGCCTTTCCGGCTGCTTCCCTGATGGAATTGTAAACCTGTTCCGGAGACGGGATCATACCGCCTGCTCTTTTGCAGAGAGTTACAGGAACTGCGCATCCGGTGGCCAGCCTTACATCCTCTATCATCTGTCCCATTGACAGTTCAACACTGATGAACTGTTTTGCGGTGCCAAGTGCCTTTTTGAAGGTCTTCTCCGGGAACGGCCAGAGGGTTATCGGCCTGATAAGTCCTGCCTTGATGCCTTCTGCCCTTGCGGCATTAACAGCGTTCTTCGCTACACGGGCCGCAATACCGAAGGCTGCAACGACTATCTCGGCATCCTCAAGCATGTATTCCTCTGCAAGAGCTTCCTTTTCACAGATCATCGCGTATTTCTCATAGCGTTCAAAATTCTTGGCTTCCAGGACATCCGGAACAAGATAAAGGGAATTGACTACATTGTGCTCTCTCTTCATCTGTGTACCGGTGGTAGCCCACGGTTTCTCCGGAGCTTCCTTGATCTCGAAGTCGAAGGAGACCGGCTCCATCATCTGTCCGATGGTTCCGTCGGCCAGGATCATTGATGTCATCCTGTACTCATCGGCAAGCTCAAAGCCGCGGATAGTAAGCTGTGCCATCTCCTGCACTGAAGCGGGTGCAAGGACTATCATGTGATAATCGCCGTGTCCGCCGCCTCTTGTCGCCTGGAAATAATCCGACTGGCTCGGCTGGATGCCGCCAAGTCCCGGGCCGCCTCTCTGGCAGTTGACTACAACTGAGGGCAGGTCGGCGCCTGCAAGGTATGAGATACCTTCACTCTTCAGTGAGATTCCCGGGCTGGAGGATGAAGTCATGACACGTTTTCCAGCAGCCGAAACTCCGTAAACCATATTTATAGCAGCTATCTCACTCTCAGCCTGAAGGAAGGTACCGCCTATCTTCGGCATTCTCTTTGCCATATACGCGGCGATCTCAGTCTGGGGAGTGATCGGATATCCGAAATAATGACGGCAGCCCGCAATGATAGCAGCCTCCGCGATAGCTTCGTTTCCCTTCATCAATACTTTTTCTGCCACAGCATTTCACCTCACTTTTCTATCTTAATGATACAGTCCGGACACATCGTCGCGCACGACCTGCAGGCGATGCACGCCTCGGGATCAGCGCATTCAGCGGGGTGATGGCCCTTTTTGTTGATGGTATCCTTCGAAAGGCGAAGGATTCCTTTGGGACATGCTTCTATGCAGAGTCCGCATCCCTTGCATTCATCAGTTTTGAATGTCAGTTTTGCCATAATATCCTCCTTTTTTATTTGGGGTTACCATTCACGGCCCAGCCGCAGGCGGCTGGTCAGCTGCAGGTGTATTATACAGGCCGCTTCTGCAGGTGCATAGGAAACAGATCGTCTATCTTTCCCTCCAGAAGGCGTGCCACTTTCTCTTCCACGCTTGTCATGACAAGCGGAAGTCCTGAAAGTCTTGATACTAAAGATGCATAAGCCATGGAAGACAGTACCGTTTCCGCATCCGTCTCCGCTGCAAGGTTTGAATTGTTGATTATTCCGGTGAAAGGCAGCGAGGCCGCCGTTTCTATTTCGTGCATGATCTCAAGCGTTGACTGCGCGTCCGGTGTGAGCGGGCGGTAACGGTTAACCACGAGGAACATGTCATAGTCGTTCTCCTCGCGGATAGCCCCGGATATTCTCCCAAGGGCGTAGGCTCCGCGGTCGTCCCCTCCCACATCAACAATGCATGTAAGGCTTCTGTCATCTACCAGAGAGTACATTTCCTGCGGAAGCGCCGGGATATCCACATTTGAGTTGGCGTATGAGGATACCACAAGCTTTACCCCGGCTTCCCTTAAGTCATCCGCGCTGTCCACGGTCCTGAAATAGGGATTTACGATGTCAAGGTCAGCGATAACGACCTTCTCATGGTCTTTCGCAATATTTATAGCCATATTTACCGCCAGGTTTGTCTTGCCGCTTCCGTAGTGGCCGCAAAGAAGTGTGATTCTTTTATAATTCATGTCTGATGATCTTTCCGCTTACAGTCTTAGGAAGTTCATCCTTAAAGACTACGATTCTTGGATATTTGTATGGTGCCGTGTGTTCCTTGACGTAATTCTGGATCTCCTTCACAAGTTCATCCGTTCCTTCATATCCGGGAACAAGCACGATGCTGGCTTTTACAACAAAGCCTCTCACCGGATCCGGCGCAGCGCTTACGCCGCATTCAAGCACATACGGCAGCTCCATAAGGACGCTCTCGATCTCGAACGGTCCGATACGGTATCCGGAAGACTTGATGACATCGTCCTTCCTGCCAACATACCAGTAGAAGCCGTCCTCATCCCTCCAGGCAAGGTCACCGGTATGATACCAGCCGTTCTTCCAGGTATCGCGGGTCTCTTCCTCGTTCATATAATAGCAGGTCGCGACACCGCAGGGTATGCCGTTCTTTATATTGATGCAGATTTCGCCTTCCTCACCGGACGGAACAGGCTTGCCGTCCTCGCCTAAAAGCTGTACATCATAGGTCGGAACCGGCTTGCCCATCGAACCGATCTTATGCGGGGCGCCTACAAGGTTGCCGATGATAAGAGCGGATTCCGACTGGCCGAAGCCTTCCATGATGCGGAGTCCGGTCGCCTTCTCGAACTGCCTGTAAACTTCAGGATTCAATGCTTCGCCGGCCGTCGTCATATGTTTTACGGACGAGAAATCGTACTTGCTGATATCCTGCTTGATCATCATGCGCAGCATCGTCGGAGGCGCGCAGAAGGTCGTAATATGATATTTTGCGAACATCGGAAGGATCTTTGAAGCATCGAACCTGTCAAAGTCATATACGAATATTGCTCCCTCGCAGAGCCACTGTCCGTAGATCTTGCCCCAGGTGGCCTTTGCCCATCCGGTGTCGGAAATTGTAAGGTGAAGTCCGTCCGGATCCACGGTCTGCCAGTATTTTGCAGTGTGGAAATGTCCGAGCGGATATTTATATGTATGGGCAGCGATCTTGGGATATCCGGATGTGCCCGAAGTAAAGTACATAAGCATCATGTCATCACCGCACGGTGATATGCCTGTACGGCGGAACCTTGAGCTGTAGAGCGGATATTCCTCATCAAAGGAACGCCATCCTTCTCTCTGACCATTAACTATCAGCATGTTCTGGAGCATGCCGCATTTTTCCTGGGCGATCTCCACCTGATGGGCGGTATCACCGTCTGCCGTACAGATGATGGAGGTGATGCCTGCAGTGCGGAACCTGTATTCCAGGTCATGGTCAAGCAGCTGGTTGGTTGCCGGTATTGCAATGGCGCCAAGCTTGTTAAGGCCAACAAGCGCATACCAGAACTGGTAATGCCTCTTCAGGATGAGCATTACTCGGTCGCCCTTCTTGATGCCCAGCGATTTGAAATAATTCGCGCAGCGGGCCGACTCTTTTCGGACGTTTTCAAACGTTATCCTTCGCTCAGTGCCGTCCTTTGAGATATGCAGCATTGCAAGCTTCTCAGGGTCGCGGGCTGCAAGAGCATCGACCAGGTCAAAGGCGAAGTTGAAACGGTTCGCGTTTTTGAACGTGATGGAAACAGGAGTGCCCTTTTCATTCTCTTTGACATCGATAAAGTCGTGCCAGATGCGCTCGCTGTCATCTACGGTGCTTATTACCGTTTCTTCCTCGATTATCGGCTGCTGTGTAAGCTCCGGTATCGGCTCTCCGGCCGGGTTAAGGACGATAGCATAGAAGATGCAGTCCTGTCCGCCTACAGCGATCATGCCGTGGGGCGTACTGCTGTCGTAATAAATGCTGTCCCCGGGTCCGAGTATCTCGCTGTGCTCGCCTATCTGTACCTTCAGGCTTCCTTCAACAACAATGTCGCATTCCTGACCGTCATGCTTTGTCAGGTCAATCGGCTTATCCTGTGCCGCTTCATCAAACACGCTGCGCACGTAAAGGGGCTCGGCTATCCTGTTCTGGAATGCATAGGCAAGGTTGTAATAGGTCATGCCATGGGCACGCGATATCTTCTGCCCTCCGCCCGAACGGGTCAGTGTATAGGAGCGAAGATTCGGGCTGTAGCCTTCAAGGATGTCCGTAACGGAAACCTTCAGGGCAAGTGAGCAGCGATAGATGAAGGTGAAGTTCAGGTCCTGCATTCCGGATTCGCCCTCCAGATACTCCTGAACCGACAGATCCGTCGCCTGCGCCATCTCTTCCGGTGTTTTGTTTTCAAGCTCGCGGAGAACCCGTATTCGTCCGGCGATCTCCTGAATCTTATAATCCAGTTCCTGTTCCATTTGCTGTCCTCGGCTTTCTTTGTGATCTTTGAAACTGCCACAAAGTACTCAGTTTCTTGTTAAGGTTCCTGGGACAGGTGCAGAAGTCTTCTTATACAGAAAAACGCACCCGTCTCAATTTCCTTTGAGACGAGTGCGTGAATATACACCCGCGGTACCACTCAAATTGCCGCTTAAATAAACGACCACTCATCGGGAATCCCATGAATCCCTGCGCTCCTCACGCGGCGCGGACGGGAAGCATCTACTGGGGCAGGTAATCTCTGAATTTGCCTGTATTGCCTGTCTGTTCTCGCTTCCGGCTCGGAAGGGACGGGCCTTGTGGAACTCCTCTGCCGCTTCACACCACACAGCGGCTCTCTGAAAGATTCTGTCCCGGGCCGACTTCGTCATCGCCTTTAGTAAGCTATAATATCACCAGTCTCAAAATCCGTCAATATATTTTTTATTTACGGCCGTAAGGAAATCTACAATGCTCTGCCATGCTTGCATGAGCAGAGCATTGTAGATTTCCTTACAGGGTCTGAGCCCTTTATGAGGAATCCAGCCGCGAAGCGGCGATGAAGCCCGCAAGGGCGAGATTCCGAATGAAGGGCTCAGACCCGGCCGCTTGCGGCCGGGCCGTAAGTCACGATAATCGTTTACAGCAGATTTCTCTGAATCTTACCGCTGATGGTCTTCGGCAGTTCATCACGGAACACAACAAGCCTTGGATATTTATATGGCGCTGTATGCCGTTTTACATAGTTCTGTATTTCTTTCGCAAGGTCATGCGATGGCTTGGTTCCCTTGGTAAGGACAATGCTCGCCTTCACGATCTGTCCTCTTACCGGATCCGGCTGTGCGCTGACACCGCACTCAAGTACATACGGAAGTTCCATGATGACGCTCTCGATCTCGAACGGTCCGATACGGTATCCGGAGGATTTGATGACGTCATCCACACGTCCGATATACCACAGGAAGCCGTCCTCATCACGCCATGCCTGGTCGCCTGTATGGTAATAACCGTCATGCCATACCTTTCTGGTTGATTCTTCGTCTTTATAATATCCCTGGAAGAGGCCGTTCGGGATCCCCTTGTCGGTCCTTATAACGATCTCGCCCGGCTCGCCGTCCGGTACCGGATTTCCGTCTGGATCCATCAGGTCAACATCATAAAGAGGTGAAGGCTTGCCCATTGATCCGACCTTGTGTGTGCCGCCCATAAGGTTTCCGACAGTCATGGTAGTTTCGGTCTGGCCGAAGCCTTCCATGATCTGCAGGCCGGTCGCTTTTTCGAATTGTACATAAACCTCGGGGTTCAGGGCCTCTCCGGCTGTAGTCATGTGAACTACCGATGAGAAATCATACTTGGAAAGATCCTCTTTTATAAGCATACGGAGTATGGTCGGCGGCGCGCAGAACGTTGTGATCTTGTATTTGGCGAACATCGGAAGGATCTCTGCTGCATTGAAGCGGTCAAAATCATATGTGAAAACTGCGCCTTCACAGAGCCACTGGCCGTAGATCTTGCCCCAAAGTGCCTTGCCCCATCCTGTCTCGGATATTGTAAAATGAAGGCCGTTGTCGCTCACTCCGTGCCAGTATCTGGCGGTTATGTAATGTCCAAGCGGATAAGTGTAGGAATGTGCCGCGATCTTCGGATATCCGGTTGTGCCGGAGGTGAAGAACATGAGCATCGTGTCCTTCCCGCAGGGGGCATCCTTCTTCCTGTAATAATGAGCGCTGAACTGTTCGATCTCCTCGTTATAGTCATGCCAGCCCGGACGGCTGCCGCCTACCAGTATCTTGAGTTCAAGTGTCGGGCTCTGTGGCTCGGCCTCTTCAACATGATCTGGAACCTGATCCTCTGTAGTTGCGACTATTGCTGTTACATCAGCCAGATTGAAGCGATATTCGAAATCATGCTTCTGCAGCTGGCTGGTTGCCGGGATAGCGATGGCGCCGATCTTATGAAGCGCAACGATAACATGCCAGAACTGATAATGACGTTTAAGCACAATCATTACCTTGTCGCCCTTCTTGATACCCAGGGATTTAAAGTAGTTTGCGCACTGGTTTGATGATCTCTTCATGTCACGGAATGTGAAGCGTCTTTCCGTACCGTCATTTGAGATATGCAGCATGGCGAGCTTGTCCGGAGATTTCCTCGCTATCGCGTCTACAACATCAAAGCCGAAATTGAACGTATCGTCATTCTTGAACTGTATGGATTTAAGTAGGCCGTTCTCATCCTCTTCAGTCTCCACAAAAGCATCGCAGACAAGCTTTCTCTGCGGCGCCCGTGTGCTGATGAGCGTGTTCCGTATGACAGTCTCCTTTTCTCCTGACCCCGGCATGATAAAGGCGAGGAAGGTACATGCCTGTCCGTCCGTCGCGATCATTCCATGAGGCAGACTGCTGTTATAGAAGATGCTGTCGCCTTCGCTTAAGTATTCTACCGTATCGCCGACCTGCACTTTCAGGCGGCCTGACATGATATAGTCAAATTCCTGTCCGGAATGCTGAGTCGTATGGATAGGCTTGTCCTGAAGATCCTCGGAATATTCATATTTTACCCAGTAGGGCTCCGCGATCTTATTCCGGAACATCGGAGCCATGTTCATGATCTGGATGCCATCCTCAGTAATGGGATCCTGAAGGTGGCCTTTCCTCATGACTGTACATGTGGAAAGTCTCGCGCTCTGGCCTTCAAGAAGATCACTCATACCAACATTAAATGTAAGAGCACATTTATGTATAAAGGTAAAGGGAATATCCGTTTTCCCTTCCTCGTATGTCATATACTGTTCTACTGATACTTCGGTCTTTTCCGCCATCTCAGATACGGAATAACCGGTGATCTCACGCATCTCACGGATACGGTGTGCAAGTTCCATCAGGTTTTTTTCGTCTACTGATGCCATTGTTGTACCTCCATGCTTTTCTGCTTAACGGGCTTTATGCACAAAAAAAAGCCCGTCACAAAGTGTTCTTTGAGACGAGCATTTATACCCGCGGTACCACTCAAATTGCCGTTAATAAACGACCACTCACCGGGATCCATCAATCCCTATGCCTTGACGCAGCATATACGGGAAACGTCTACTCGGATAACATCCTTTCGGGCTTCCGGCTCGGAAGTGATAAGTCATTAGGATGTCTGCCTCCGGTTTCCACCACCCACCGGCTCTCTGTGCGCTTCGTACCCTGACCGTCTTCGTCATCGCCTTTCAAATGTGCATTTTAGCACCATCTGAAAATTCCGTCAACCCCTTTTTTAAGGGGCTGTGAAAAAGTAAGCTTTAGTTCCCTATTATTTTTTATAAGCACTTACATTAGTAACTTTTGCTGCAGTCCCTAAACCCCTTATTTTTACAGGAATTTCGAAAATAATAATTGAAATAATGCCAGATATATAGTATAATGTACTTATATATTTAATTGTATAAGCACATATTAAAAAGGTATTATTTATGTACATTATTTACTCTGGGAGCAGTAACCAATATGCTTC
>JAFUCO010000100.1 GCA_017459635.1 Blautia sp.
CTATACTCGCATTTTCTGTGCCATAGGCCGAACGGTTCCGTACATATGGTCAGTCCTCCCCCTACAGCTGTTTGTTGGCAAGTATACAAATCCATATCCAAAACACTAACTAAATGACATTGGAACCGTCCCCTGTCTTAAGACAGGGGACGGTTCTCTGTCTTACGTTAAACCTTCGTAACTGTTCAGAACCCTTTCTGAACAGTTACAATCCTTCAACAGTATAGGAACTGTTATTAATTAAATCATTTTCATTGCCTTCAAAGCGGCAGCCGGTGAATTCAAGTGTTCCCTGTCCTGGTACGTTTTCGAGCTGTACTGCAGTTCCGTTGTTCTCGAACACATTCTCTTCATAGCCGGTATTTGAACAGGTAGCATGGCTGCTGTCAAAGAGAAATGCGGTCTGATTATCCCGGAATTCAACTCCGGACAGCATGGGCCATGAACCCTCCTGCCCGTAAACGGCGGTATCCCAGCCGAAAAAAAGGCAGTTGTTAAGGATTACGCCTTCATGTGCCACAATGCCGTTTCCGCCGCTGCCCTCAAAATTCACTCCGGTGATCTCCGTGATCTGCATATTCCTGGTAAAGACTTCAAGTGTTTCTGTGAAAGTGGTGGCATTTCCGCCTTCCACGGTACCGGTCAGGTTGAAACCGCGGTTCTTTATCTGTACCGGCTCGTCATACGTGACCGCGGGCAGAATTATCTCAATTACGTCATGCGGATATTTATCCTCCAGGGTTTTCAGCAGTTCATTCAGCTGCTGAGCTGTCTCCATAGGATATTCTTCATCAGAAACAGAAATTATCTCCTGAGGTGTAACGCTCATGGTATGCTGAAGAATAAGTGTATCCTTGTTCTTCATATGAATCTTCCATGTCAGAGTGCTTTTTCCGTTTGTAGGAAAATAATGCAGGTCTGCAAGCGAAACAGCCTGCGGAAGCATGTCAGTATTGCGGGCAGGCCCACTTACACTAAGCGCGTTTTTTCCGGAAGGAGCATCTGTAATGTATTCTATGGATTCCACCTGTTCGTAAAAGATCTCCGCCGCCGCAGCTGCCGCTTCCATATCCCGGGCATCTTCGGCCCTCAAAGCATAAAGCTGGTCATAAATATGGCTGTCGCTGTCGACCGGGAGATACATATCAATGTTCTCCTGTCCGATTCCTGCCGTTAATGAAATTCTGTCAAAGGTGGTAAGTACAGTCCACTCGGTCTTACCATCATTGTAGGAAATCGTCGCTCCTCCCTCTATGGTTTCGGGCCGGTGCTTCAGATAAAGCAGAAGGCATACTGTCAAAAGAACGATCACGGAAGCAATAAGCACTCCATAAACCATCCAGTTTTTCTTTGCAGGAGCTTCAATCTCCTGCCTCTCATTCTGGTCTGTCTCACACCAGGGGCAGAAAACCGCATCATCTGGAAGAGTCTTTCCGCAATTGATACATTTCTTCATAATTAAACCTCCGAAAAAAAAACCTTTAAGCAGGCCACGTGTCTGCTGTACATCCTCAGGCATCCTAAAATCCGCGCTCGTTAATGCCGGTCACGTATCGTTACGCATCTGCTGTATATTCTTAAACTGCCGGACATATTCCCTTTTAAAGCAGGTCTCGTACCTGCCGGACATTTCTGAAACGCTGCTTTGAGTTTGTCATCGTGCAGCGCCTGATTATAATACCCATCCTTCCGCCGGCCATTTTTACAGAAGGATGTTCTCCGGTAAGCATAATGTTCATAAGCACTCCAAGAGAATATATGTCTGACCGCGCATCCGTCTGTGAGAAGCCGTACTGTTCCGGCGAGGCATATCCCACTGTTCCCAGCACATGAGTATCGGCGCTCTTTTTTTCGGTATAGATCCGCGCGGCATCAAAGTCTATCAGTATGGCGCTGTCTCCCCGCATTATCACATTGTCTGGCTTTACATCACGGTGTACCAGCCCGGAATTGTGAAGGACCCAGAGGGCATTGCAAAGCTGCGCCGCAATACGCCGGACCTCATAAACGTCAAGAGGCCCGCATAAGAGCAGATCCTGCAGGTTATCTCCGCGTACATACTCCTCCAGCACCAGCACCCTGCCGTCCTCCTCAGCGCATTCATATATAACAGGAAGATTTGCGCAGCGGATTTTCTTAAGTATCTCATAAGCTTCTCCGGATCCTGTATATTCACGAAGGATGTACAGCTTACCGCTTTCCCTGTGGTGTATAACCTCCACCCGTCCGCGCTCAGTCTGCCGGAGCAGCTTGTACGGGTCGTAGTTCTCTTTAATTGCCTCTTTTAAAAATGTATACATACAGCTTCACCCTGTTCCGGTACTTGTGCCTTTCGAGACGCTTAGGAACTGTCACGAAATTAATTGCACATCTTGTTTGTCTTTCCTTCCGATACTGCTGCCCGAAAAACACTTACATAGCCCGCTATGCGCGTGTTTTTCGGGCAGCAGTCTCAAAAGGAAATCCGAAGCAATCTGCGCAATTAATTTCGTGACAGTTCCTTAAGGAAAAGCGTCTCAAAACCCGCCAGAGGCGGGCACGCGCCTTCAGCCCTGGGCCAGTACGGTTATTTGAAACTGCTGATGCAGTTTCATAACCTATAATATAATAATAGTGCATCAAATCATCTTTTACAAGAAAAAGCTGCCTCAGAACGCGCTGCTTTGTTCCCGCTCAGCTGCACTTTCATCAGCAAAAAAAGGGAAAACCCTAAGCAGTGTGCATATTGTCCGGTATTTTTTTGCATGATATATTTTTACTGTAAGAGTTTAGCAGGCGCCTTATTAATGATGATATTGCGGGAATAATAAAGAACAGGAGATACTATGAAAAAGCCGGAAACCGATGAACTAAAAAAAGCTCTTGAAAATGCTTCCAGTATTGACTCCTTTTTAACTGAAAATGCCGAAGCATTTTGCAGTCAGGAAGTAAGCGATCTCATCACTTCTATGCTCTCCCGGAAAAAGATTTCTAAAGCAGCTCTTGCGAGAGCTGCAGGAATGAGCGAAATATACCTGCATCAGATCATCGGGGGAAAGCGAAATCCCTCCCGCAACAGAGTTATCTGCATCTGCCTGGGGCTCGAGGCGTCGCTGGAAGAAACACAGGATTTTCTAAAAAAAGGCGGGTATGCTCTGCTCTACGCACGCAACCGGAGGGACAGTATCCTTATGTACGCGCTCATGCATCACCAAAGCGCTGAGTATGTAAATGATCTGCTGTTCTCGATGGGTGAGGAAGTTTTGTTCTGAGAATCACAGGAGCTTCAGCCGGTTATGAGGAGCACTCCCTGATCGTCTTAAAGGCGCTTAATATGAAACTGCTGATTATATGAAAGGAGCGAATGAATGATGAAAAAGATGAAACTTCCGGTTCTGGCTATGGCTGCAGTGTTGTCCATGGAGGCTGTATTATGCGTTAACGCCGAGATGCTTTCGGATAACGCCGATGCAGGCTATGCTGAAGAGTTTTCGGTGCCTGAGGAGATTCTTCAGCCTGAGGCTGAAAACGATGGACTTGCTGATGAACAGATTTATACAGATCTGACCGAAGATATCTCTCTCGAAGCCGGAGAAGAGGAATTATACACAGGGCAGGATGAAGCACTGATTGAAGTCATAGATGAAACAGCTGATAATGTCCCGGACCTGACAGCTGAGATACCGGCGGATGAGCTCGTTTTTGAAGATGAAGGCGATTCCGTAGCAGATTCTTCTGAAGCAATGCCGGAAGAAGATATTTCTGATGATGTTCCTGCATTGACAGGACTTACCGATGACAAAATGACATTCGGAAATGAAGATACCTACAGAGCTCTTGCTGACAGTCTTAATCAGGCCTGGTCAGACGCAGGTCCTTACGAAGATGCTTCCGCATATATTGATGCAAACAATGAAGCAATGCATCAGATGTTCCCGGCAGGTTTCGCACAGGATTCAGACGAACCAGCATTTGTCGGATATAATTACTTCACAGAGCTAAAGTATAATGAGTTAAGAGACTACCTTCTTAAATATGGATATCATAGTACCGGAACCAATTATAATTATTATGGGATGTCAACAATAGTAAACAGGACCACGGATGACGGTACCCAGATACAGTATTTTTTCCTTATAGAGTACAGTCCAGATGATAACGATTTTGTGTTTGGCTTAAGTATAAAGAGCAATAGCACAGGCAATCTGTATGATTTACTGAATCTTAAGGTTTCTTACGGATTCAAACCGGTGCCTTCAATCATGTGGTATCAAGAGTTTTATGACGAGCCCGCCGCATTAGCGAATGGAACTATTCTCGACCCTTCCACATACAACGGCAGCAACACTCTTTCTTTTATCGTAGAGAGGGCGGTTTATGACACTGACGAAGAGATAAACAGACAAATAAACCTCTGGCTTTCCAGATCTTTTGAAAGATGGGAAGAGCTTCTGTCAACAAATCTCGGAATGTCGATGGGGGATCTGGGATTCGGAAAGCCGGATAAAGAGCCAACCATCTCACTCAGTGCTTCCAGTGTCACATTATTACCTGAGCAGTCAAAAAGGATCACTGTGAGCGGAATGCAGTCCGGAGACGCTGTTGCTTCCTGGAAGTCAGCAGATACAAGTATTGCGACTGTATCAAGCCTCGGCAGGATCTCCGCTGTAAAGCACGGAACGACCACCGTTACTGTCACCCTTAAATCCGGATTGACAGCAAATATTAAAGTTACAGTAGACCGGAAGCTGTTCAGTGACGTTACCGATCCCACTGCCTTCTACTACGAGCCCATCTACTGGGCAGTTGACGAGGGCATCACAACAGGATACAGCGACAACACCTTCCGTCCGAACAACAACTGCAACAGGGCAGCTGTTGTAACCTTCCTGTGGAGGCTTGCAGGAAAACCGGCTCCATCAAAAACCGCATCCTTCAAGGATATGACCGGTAATGCAGATTTTGATACGGCTATCTCCTGGGCGTCAGAAAAGGGGATAACAACAGGATATAGTGATAATACCTTCAGGCCATGGGCGACCTGCAACAGAGCCGCAATCGTCACATTCCTCTGGAGATACGCAGGCAAGCCTGCGCCAACAGTAACAGCCTCCTTCAAAGATTTGACCGGCAACTCTGACTTTGATACAGCGATATCCTGGGCAGCTGAAAACAACATCACAACAGGCTACACCGACAACACATTCCGTCCATGGAACCAGTGCCTGCGCCTCGCTATCGTTTCCTTCCTTTACAGATACGCACATCTGTAAAATAAGACAAGGGACGGTTCTCTGTCTCAAAACAGAGAACCGTCCCTATATCATTTAGATAGTGCCACAAATCCTGATTCAAAGCGCTGGCTAGATGACACCGGAGCCGTCCTCTGTCTTCTTTTTAGGTACTTGACCTCATTTATAATCATCAATATACTGTATATATGATCTGTGAGCACAAATGCTCACGGCTGGCAGCTTTTTAAAGGAGGAAAAATAAGATGATAAGAAAAGCCGATGAATGTAAAGTGGAATACAGGGAGCATATGAGAGACGGGAATGGTACCGTGCAGATCACTAATTTTATCAGCGGACCGGAAGAGTTAAACGAAAAGGGCAGAATGTTTTCCAGGATCACGCTGAATCCGGGATGCAGCATCGGGTATCATGTACATGACAAAGACTCGGAGCTGTTCTATATTTTGCAGGGAACCGGCATATACTCGGATAACGGTGAAGAAAAAACTGTCACTGCAGGTGATGTCACTGTATGTCCTGCCGGAACCGGCCACAGCATCTCAAACGAATCAGATGAAGTGCTCGAAATAATAGCCGTTATCGTATACGCCTGAGGTGCCGGTACCTGATCAAAGTCAGCAAACCGGTCTTGAATTTTTCTGCATTATGCGTATAATGTACAGATGGTTAAGGAACTTCTCCCGAACAAATATAATCTGAAAGAAGGTAACTTTATAACATGGATTCATTACTTGCGGTTTCTGTGGCACTGCTTGCGGGTCTCCTGATGACACGTGTATTCAAGAAGGCGGGCTTTCATTTTCCTGACGTGACTTCGTTTCTGATAGCCGGGCTTCTTGTGGGACCCTACTGTCTTGGCCGGATAGGCATAAGCGGGCTTGGCTTCACCTCGATGGAAGCGGTCGACAACATGGGAGTCGTGACAAACACGGCACTTGGTTTTATCGCTTTTGCAATCGGCAACGAATTCCGGCTCTCGCAGCTGAAGAGCACCGGAAAACAGGCTGTAGTGATAGGCATTTTCCAGGCCATTACAGCAACAGTGCTTGTAGATGCCGTACTTATCGCGTTTCACTTTATCCTTGGGCCGGACGTTCTTCCTCTGCCGGTTGCGGTAACTCTTGGCGCTATCGCCTCAGCTACAGCTCCGGCGGCAACCCTTATGGTCGTACGTCAGTACAAGGCAAAAGGACCCGTCACAGACCTGCTCCTGCCGATAGTTGCGCTTGACGATGCAGTAGGACTTATCCTTTTCGCGGTTTCATTCGGTATTGCACAGGCTCTTCAGGGCGGAGAACTCAGTATTTTCTCAATCATAATAAATCCGCTGGTGGAGATAGTAATGTCTCTACTGCTCGGAACAATTATGGGTGTCCTGCTGACAGTGCTTGAAAGGCTGTTTCTGTCAAACACCAACCGTCTTTCACTGTCGATAGGATTTGTGGTCATGACAATAGCACTGGCTTCGACAGAATTCAATATCGGCCAGCTAAAGATATCCTTCTCAAGCCTGCTGGTATGTATGATGCTCGGCACAGTGTTCTGCAACCTGAGCCCCTATTCACTCGATATCATGGGACGTGCAGACAAGTGGACAGCTCCTCTGTTTGCCTGTTTCTTTGTTATAAGCGGCGCCGGGCTTGAGCTAAGCGTATTCAGATACCCGGTAATCGTAATGATAGGTGTCGTCTATATCCTTGTCAGATGCGTCGGAAAATACTTCGGGGCAAGGCTGTCAAGTACAGCTGTCGGATGCGGAGAGAACGTCAGGAAATATCTTGGCATAACTCTGTTCCCGCAGGCAGGCGTAGCGCTTGGAATGGTTGTTACAGCCCAGGCACTGGGAGGCGAAGAAGCTGTACTGATCAGGAATATAATTCTGTTCAGCGTTCTGATTTATGAGCTGGTCGGTCCGCTCCTGACAAGAATGGCCCTCAGCGCCGCAGGCGAAATCGGAGAGATCGAGCCCGAAAAGAAGAGCAGAGAAAGATTCGAACACAGATAAAACAGGACAGGAAAATAAGACAGGGGGACGGTTCTCTGTCTTATTTTTGTTTTTTCAAAAGAAAAAGCAGAGAACCATCCCTCATCATTTTCCCGTCCCTTGCGTTTACCTGTTCAATACCTCCCGAAGGATTTCGTCGCATGTTTCGGGGAGGATGTTTCCCCAGCCTTTCATTATGCTTGAGTTATTGATCCACCGGCTGTGTTCCTGTTCTATTTCGCCGTCGAAGGCTTCTGGTTTTACGCCGGCTATCAGTTCAGTTATCATTTTGCCGAATTCCTGGGGGGTTATGCCTGTGGCTTCAAAGAAAGCTTCGTATATCTCCGGCACCTCTTTCCTGTTTATTTCAAGAAAGGCCGGAAGGAACACGGCACAGGCAAAGCCATGCGGGATGCCGTGTCTTTCTGTAAGAAGGTATCCCATAGTGTGAGGCAGGCAGGTTCCGGTGATATTTATCGCGAGTCCCCCGTATATCGAGCCATTGTAAAGTGTTTCACGATCATCAGATTCAAGGAATCCGCCTTCTCCCTTTTCTGCAGGGGTATACCTGCCAGACTTCATCTTCAGTGATATCAGCCTGAGAGCCGGAAGCAGAAGCCTTATGGCCCTTACTGAATAACAGCGGGATATCTCATTCGCATTCCGGCTGAAATAACTCTCGGTTGCATGCGCCAGAGCGTCAATCCCGGTTGAGGCGGTAAACTCAGGGCTGAGCGACCTCGTATAAACCGGATCCCCAAACGCTGCCGCAGGGAAAATGTCCTCATGATGAAAGCTCTTTTTGCGTCCTTCCGGTACTGTGATGACCGCTACTTTAGTCACTTCACTTCCGGTGCCGGCGGTAGTTCCGACCGCTATCACAGGCAGAGGCCTTGCAGGCCATTTGAGGCTGTAAAGTTCCTCCCTGGTCATTCCGGGGTTCGCAGCCAGAACGGAAATGCATTTTGCGGCGTCAAGCGGAGAGCCTCCTCCTATTCCTATTATAAAACTGCAGTTCTCTTCCGCTGCCAGTTCTCCTGCCCTCATGCAGTCGATAAGGAGCGGGTTCTGTGATATCTCATCAAAAACGACATAGGAAATATCATTTTTATCCAGAACGTATGTAACATCATCAAGTGCCCCGCAGGCTTTCGCCGAGCTTCTTCCTGTCACAATAAGCGCCCGTTTCCCATATCTCCAAAACTCTGCCTCGTTTTTCCTGATACATCCTTCTCCGGTAAAAATCCTCACCGGCATATAGCTGTTCATATCTGATCTCATCATCTTCTCCCTTATAATTCAAGACGGCAGGCTTTTCTGTATCTTTACAGGAAACCTCAGCCGCAGGCTCTTTTATGCCTTTCCAAAAGGCCTCAACCACAGGCTTTTATGTCTTTACATAAGTCCTCAGCCGCAGGCTCTTCTATAATCTTTACAGAAGGCCTCCTCGCAGGTTTTATCCTGCATCAGGTATATATAATCTATTTTCCTTCAAGATGCACGATAACCGGCGTTATATTAAGTGCCGGAAGAATCCTCTCTGTCAGGTCTTCTGTTTTAAACCTCATAGAGCTCGTATTCTCGCAGGGATGGCATCCGAACATCTCCTCCTTCAGCACATCCTCATCTATGATCAGCTGCACCCTTTTCTCCTTATCGTTCATAAGCCCCAGGACGGACACGCTTCCGGGATGGATATCAAGGAACTGCTCCATATACTCTTCCTCTGCGAAGGACAGCCGGCTTATTCCCATCTGCCCCGAAAGTTCCTTCGTTTTAAACGTTTTGTCTCCCGGCATTACCAGAAGGTAAAACTTCGTTTTCTGCCTGTTGCACAAAAACAGGTTCTTGCATATGTGTATACCCAGGACAGCATCCACATCCTGGCACACTTCCATACTCGTAGCCGGCTGGTCGGGATGATCCGTGCGGTCAAATTGTATACCAAGCTCATCAAGAAATCTGTAGGTCCTCTGTTCTCTTTCGCTTCTCCCGGACAGATCGTCCGGAGAACCATGAAGCAGCTCCATTCTCATTTCCCTCCATATTATAGACAAGGCGATTTTCTCTTCTTAAAGATAAGACGTTTTTCTCTTCTCCCTCCTTCACTGAAGGAGAGGGATAGTTACATATATTTTTCTCTTGTCTTTCATTGCTTTTTCCAGATATCAGTATGGCACACACCCGTCCAATTCGCAACATCAATCTACGCTTTCATTGCAGCAAAATTAGTTTACAATCCTTCTGTTTTAGTGTAGTCTTAAGATAGACAGACCAGACTTGAATTATAAAGTGCTCCCCATATCAGACTGTGGGGTATGAGCCTGTCACATGTGTTTATCAGGCAGCAGAAATGAAAGAATTAATCAGGTTTCCTGCTGCGTATAAGCCTCTCTCTCAGAATATATCGCGGCAGACTGCAGCGAATGTGCCTGAGAGATTCAAATTGCAAGGAGGGAACAATGGACGGAGAAGTTAACTTTACAATGGAAGATAAAAAGCCGGAAGATTCCGGCGGAAATGACAGGGGCAGCAATGCTGCAAATGGTTCCGGCACTCCCGGAACCAGCGGCAATCCTTCAGGCGGCTCAGGCAGCCCCGGAACCAATGGCAGTCCTGCGGGCGGTTCCGGTAATCCGGGAACTGACGGCGGTCCTTCAAATGGTTCCGGTAATCCCGGAAATACTGGCTGGCCTCCAAAAGGTCAAGGATGGACAGGCGGATTCTTTAATCAGCAAAAAAAGCCGCATAATAACGGCCCGATAAAGTTTCCCAAAAAACCCGGATCCACGAAGAATTTAAAAAAGAATGCCGGGATAGCTGCCGCAGCTGTACTCCTCGTCATTGCCTGCGCAGTGGTGTCCGGAAGCTTTTACAGGGTGGATGAGCAGGAGGCGGCAGTCGTCACAATGTTCGGCAAGCATGTCAGAACCGACACTGCCGGACTGTACTTTAAGATCCCTCTGCTTCAGAAGGTCGAAAAAGTGGACACTACCATCCATGGAACCGGCATCGGATATGCTGTCAACAATGACGGACAGAATTTTACCGTCGATACCGAAGGCATCATGATTACTTCGGATTTTAACCTGATCGATATTGATTTTTACATGGAGTACAGGGTTTCTGATCCTGTGGCCTATCTGTACAATTCTGCCGAGCCTGAGATGATCCTTAAAAACATGGCTCTGGCCGCAATACGCTCTACCGTTATAGATTTTACGGTGGATGATGCCATAACGGTCGGTAAATCCCAGATTCAGACTCAGGTCAAACAAAAGCTGCAGGAAGCACTGACTGATGATAACATCGGACTTCAGATAGTCAACATTACCGTTCAGGATGCCGAGCCCCCGACATCTGATATAGTAGGAGCTTTCAAGGCCGTCGAAACTGCAAAGCAAGGTAAGGATACGGCTGTAAACAATGCAAAACAGTACCAGAATGAGCAGATCCCGGCAGCCGAAGCCTCTGCTGACAAGATCATCCAGAACGCGGAAGGCAAAAAGCAGGCGCGTATCGCCGAGGCTGAAGGCCAGGTGGCCAGGTTCAACGCCATGTATGAACAGTACTCTCTTAACCCGCTTATCACCAAACAGCGTATGTTCTACGAAGCTATGGAAGAGGTACTTCCAAACGCCAGGATCATCATAAGCGATGGCAGTACCCAGACCATGTACCCGATTGAAAGCTTTTCAGGTACACCGGCAGTTCAGTCAGGAAAGGAGGATGATCCGTCATGAAAGCAAATATTAAATGGACCCTGGCAGGAATAGCGACCCTGGCAGTCATTTTACTGGCAGGCGGTTCCTTCTATACCGTTCCGCTTAACCAGTATGCAGCGGTGCGCCAGTTCGGAAGAATAGTAAAAACCGAGTCGGAACCCGGTCTCAAATTCAAGCTCCCGTTCGTACAGAACGTTCAGCTTGTTTCAAAAAGTCTCAAGCTTTATGATGTTCCGCTTTCAGATGTCATAACCAGAGACAAAAAGAGCATGATCGCTGACAACTATGTGCTTTGGAAGGTTGTGGATCCTACCAAATATATCCGTACGCTCGAAGCAGCCGATGTAAGGGCTGAAGAACGCATCGAGGCTGCGGTTTATAATGCACAGAAAAATGTCATCTCATCGATGAGCCAGGATGAAATAATCGAGGCCCGGGGTGAAAGGCTCACCCAGCTTCTCACTGATGAAGCAAATTCAGATATAGGGGATTACGGAATTGAAGTAATGGTCGCTGAGATCAAATCGCTCGATCTTCCGGATGACAACAAAGAAGCCGTCTATGCGCGTATGATATCCGAGCGTCAGAACATTGCCGCTTCCTACAAGGCGCAGGGCGAGTCGGAAGCCCAGAAGATCCGCAACCAGACCGACAAGGACGTAACAGTAATGAAAGCGGATGCCCAGAAGCAGGCCGAGATACTTGAGGCTGAGGGCGAGGCTGAATACATGAAGATACTGCAGGAAGCCTACAACACAGAGGAAAAAGCGGATTTCTACAATTTCACCCGCCAGCTTGACGCCTTCAAAAAATCACTGTCCGGCAGCAACAATACTGTCATCCTCGACAAGGATTCAGAGCTTGCAAGTCTTCTGTACGGAGGCGCTTTTGCCGAAGAATGATCAAATAACACTCTTTATGATCGCAAGTCCTGCGAAAACAAACAGTATACACCTTTAAATACAGTCCTGCGCAGGAAAATGCGATACACCTTTTACGCAAATCCTGCGCAGGGGCACTGTACGGTTTTTAATCCGGATCCTGCGCAGGGAGTATACCGCACACCTGAATGCTGATACAGCACAATTGAAGCTTCAGTTCAGGCTTCAGCCTGTCCTGGCGCAGATGCAGATTGTCAGGCCATCAATTAAATTTAAGGAGAATACTATGAGGCTGTTTATAGCTATCCAGCTTACAGATTCTATGAAAAAAGCACTGGTTGGGACGCTCCATGATCTTAAAAAACAGGGCATAGCCGGTAACTATGTTCCAATGCAGAATTTTCACATAACACTGGCATTTATAGGAGAATATAACGATACAGCACCGATAAAGGAAGTGATGGACAGCATTCCGGTTGAAAAAGCCCGGCTGTCCTTCTCCGATTTCGGTAATTTCGGTGATGCTTTCTATATCGGGATAAAAGGAAACCAGAAGATAAAAAAATATGCCTCAGATCTCAGAAAGGGCCTGGCTTCCCGCGGCATTCCCTGTGACACTGCGAAATTTGAGCCGCATGTCACACTCATTAGAAAGCAGAAAGGGCCGCGTCCTTCCGGTATTCCACTTCCCAAGGCAGATATGACCGTATCAAAGGTTTCTCTTATGAAATCTGAGACAAGAGACGGGAAGACGGTCTATAAAGAACTTTATTCAGTGTAAGGGGCTCACTCCTTTTTACGTGTGCCCACCCAAACATTTTTTTCAGGAGATAAGCATTTTTTCTGAAAAGACCACACTCTTTATTGAAAGGGAAAGCAGTCATGGGTATCAGCCAGACATCAGGCCCGGCCGGCGGCAGTTCTATGGCAGGAGCATCCTCAGGCGTACAGGCCAGGGATATATCATGCAGTTTCCGCCGCAAAACAGTTCTTGAAAATGTTTCTTTTGATGCTCATCAGGGGGACTGCATAGGTATCGCCGGGATAAACGGCAGCGGCAAAAGTACTCTCCTGTCCATCCTTTCAGGGATCAGGAAGCCTTCATCCGGCAGTTTTGTCTGTTTCGGACATGATCTTTTTAAAGATCGCAAGGCTTTTCACAGTACTGTTGCCTACCTTCCACAGGATAACCCGCTTCTTGATGACCTGAGTGTCCTCGATAACCTGAAGCTATGGTATGGAAGACGCATCCCGGATGATCTGCCCGTACTGGATGAACTGATGCTGCGTGACATGCTGCATCTCAAAGTAAGATCGCTGTCAGGGGGTATGAAGCGCCGCCTTTCCATCGCATGCGCCATAGCCGAAGACCAGCCTGTGCTGATAATGGACGAACCCACCTCATCCCTTGACCTGCATCAGAAGGAGATCATAGGGAAGTATATCCGCTCATACACCCAAAACGGGGGGATCGCGGTTCTTTCCACGCATGATGAGCAGGAAATAAGGATGTGCAGCGTACTCTACTATCTGTCAGGCAGAAGTCTTCTGCGCATTAAGGCAGACGACGCTGTCCGTCTGCTGAAGGAAGGACGGGATTCACTGTGAGCAGAAGATCTCTCATATATATCCGGATGATCTGGAAAAAAGGCCTGATGATCCTTCCAAGACTTTTCCTGACGCTTCTTGCCGCGGCCATTGCGATTATCGGAACGGCTTTTGTCATATATCAGGCTTCGGGGGATACCAACGTTTTTCCGGGGATCGATGTGGCGATCGTCACAGATGGAGACAGTCTTTCGGTTTCCATGGGAACCCGCATGGTGCAGGAAATGGAATCAGTCAAGGCAGTCTGCCGTTTTCACGAAGTGAATGAGGAGGAAGCTGTATCAGGTCTTCAGTCCGGCAGGTTTCAGGCAGCCGCCTATCTTCCCCCCGATATATACGATGATGTCAACAATGGGATCAATACTCCGGTAAAAGTCCAGGTCGCGTCCGATTCGCTTTTGTCACTTCGCATTTTCCGGGATCTTGTCGATGCCGGCGTTGGAATAATACAGACCGGTGAATCCGCGGTCTATTCAGTGTATGATACAGCAGATGCTCTTGGCGCTGCAGGGTCTCCTTCGCAGGCAGCCGCAGGTATTTCGACAAAATTCATGCTGCTTGCACTCAACCGCTCCGGCACCTATGAAACCAGTGTCATATCACCGTATGGCGAGATCAGCATTCCGGTGTTTTATATGGTCACCGCTGTTCTTGCCGTTATGTGCCTTTTTCCGGGGCTGTGCTTTTCTGAGCTTTACAGAGGAGAAAGCCGCGCTTTCCGCGTTTGCCTGAAGCGCGCCGGCACAGGTGATCTGACGCGTGAAGGCGCAAAGATTTCCATCATTACTCTTGTTCTGTGGGGATTCGTAACTCTTTGCTCATTACTTTTATCGCTACTTACAGATTTTGCAGTGTTTCGTATTTCAGGCATATTTATTCTCGCCGGGCTTGCATTTTCCGTTGCTTCGTACATTCACATGATATACTCTTTTATTTCCGGAGAAACAGGGAGCCTCTTCTACCTGCTTATAAGCATTCTTGTGTTCGCTGTAGGCGGAGGACTGTTTCCGTCCGCAATGCTGCTGGATATGCTGCAGAACACCGCCCGTTTTCTGCCTGTGAGGATATGGCAGAGCTGCCTTGGTGGAGTGCTTATGGGGAGCTCGTCCTTGTCTGTCCTTCGGGAGTCTGCGATTTCAGGTGTGATCATGTCAGCTGCAGGCATCACAGTGCGAAAAATACGCAGCAGATATATATGATAATAAAACCGGTCTGTTCCCTGCGCACCCCGGATGTCCTCCGAAGACATTAAGGTAAATAGAAATGAAGAAAAAAAACCTGCCTGCAGGATGGTTCCTGCTTCTTTCCAAAAGACAGCTGAAAAAACCCGGCCTCTATCTGCTGGCCGGGATGCTTGTTCTGTTTCTTTATATCTTTGACAGCCTCGTTCTGCCCGGAGAACATACACTCTCCTATGGCATCCTTAACGATGGATCTGTATGTGGTGATTCCGTGATAGCTGATCTTAAAACTGACACGCTTTATACTCCTGTCGTTTTAAGCAGCCGGTCCGCGCTCGAACGCGAGGTAGGAGCCGGAAGGCTGGACTGCGGCTTTATCCTTACCGGGAAGCTGGACAGCGCCGCAGGGCCTGAGAATCTTGACGGTTCTGTACAGTACATCTGCTCCACTTCCACCGCCAGAGGCGCGGTTCTTAAAGATAAGATATATGGAGCCATCGTCAGAGAAACCACGAAGAAAATGCTCCTCAATATAGTGTCTGAAGGCGTTCTGGTGCCTGATGGGGATGTCCATGAATTTACGGACAGCATGCTCATGACCTACGACAACTATCTGACTGGAGATGACACGATACACATAATCTACGAAACAATAGAAACTGACAGCCAGCCTGACAGCCGGGAAAGCTCCATCCCCCTTTCCCTTCGGCGTTTTTCAGCGCTTTGCAGCATTCTTATCTTTACCGCAACCGTAGTATTCGCCCGTACCCGCTTTTCATCGGCATCAAAAAGGATCACTCTGTGTCTTACGCCAAGGCGCAGGCGTTTATGGCGTTTTATGGAAGTTTTGTCCCCGTCTGTCCTTGTAACACTTATAGTACTCATTCCGTCAGTAATCTGGATGTCGAGGGGCGGACTGCCTGCCGGAAGAATCCTGTATGCCTCACTAAGCCGTATTTTGCTGAGCGTTGTCGCCAGTCTGTGGAGTTTTGCCTATGCCTCATTGTTCCGAAAAGAAGCCTACTATATCAGCAGCATTCCGGTTCTTCTGCTCCTCTGCGCAGCCACAGATCCGGTCATCACCGGAGGGATTCCTCTGGGCCGTGTCCTTTTCGCCGTCGGACATCTGTTCCCCACTCAGTGGCTGCCTGTGCTATAAACCTGTAATCTGTTATGCGTTGATCTTCTGAGTATAAGGATAATCCATTTTGCATTCATTATCGCGAAAGAAGTTCAATCATTTTTCATCTTTTGGTCTTTTACGAAAAACATACCATATGATAGAGAGTGAGTGTAACGCTATAAAACCATGAATCTGATTTCGAGCACATAGTTCTATTACTTTTTGAGAGGATTCTTTTTCGTTATCCTCACGGCCGGTAATGTAATTAATAACAACGTTAGCATCAATCAATGCAACCATACTTTTCATCCAAAGCCTCCTGTAATTCTTTTTTGGGATCAAAGTCCTCCGGGAAGGCCATGTTCTTTCTCATCTTTTCCAATTCGTTGTAGGATTTTATTTTTTTCTTCATCTGATAAGCTTAGGCACTGTCCACAAATAACTTCCGAAATCTGCTTGTCTAAATTCCGCCCTGACTGCGTTGTCGTCAGTCGCCGTAGCCCGCTACGCCTCCTTCCTCCGCCTTGCAGGGCGAAATTTATCCTGCGCATCTTTCGGAAG
>JAFUCO010000101.1 GCA_017459635.1 Blautia sp.
AGGGCAGCTATACTCGCATTTTCTGTGCCATAGGCCGAACGGTTCCGTACATATGGTCAGTCCTCCCCCTACAGCTGTTTGTTGGCAAGTATACAAATCCATATCCAAAACACTAACTAAATGACATTGGGACGGTTCTCCGTCTTATTTTTTACAGCGGCCTGTCCTTTTTTAAAAAAGTACTTGACAATCAAAATATATTTGATAAAATATAATTGTAAAAAATAAATCAGAAGCCTCAAAGGCAATATCAGGGAGGATATACATATGAGCAGTATTTATGATTATTCAGTAATGTCACCGAAGGGTGAGGAGATTTCTCTTAAGGATTATGAAGGCAGGGTCATGGTAATCGTCAACACCGCGACAGGGTGCGGTTTCACACCGCAGTACAAGGATCTTGAAGAAATGTATGAGAAATATCATGACAAAGGCCTTGAGATAATTGATATACCATGCAACCAGTTTGCCGGACAGACTCCGGGCACGGATGAAGAGATACATGAGTTCTGCACACTCAAATACAATACACAGTTTCCGCAGATGAAGAAGAGCGATGTCAACGGTGAAAACGCGCTTCCGCTGTATGCCTTCCTCAAGAGCCAGAAGGGCTTTGAAGGCTTCGGCAAGGGAGTTAAGTCATTTGCGATGTCGGCCATGCTTAAGAAGAGCGACAAGGATTACAAAAATAATCCGGATATAAAATGGAACTTTACAAAATTTGTAGTAGACAGAAACGGTAATGTTGTTGCACGTTTTGAGCCGACAGCGGATATGGCAGAGCTTGATAAGTGCATTTCAAAACTGATCTGACGATCCTTCAATAGCAGAAAGAACTTCGGGCTGCAGCAGTAACGAAAGGAATTCATAATTATGGAAAGATATGATATTATCATAGTGGGGACTGGCCCTGCCGGGATTTCGGCGGCTATTACAGCGACTATCCGCAAAAGAAAGATCCTCCTTATAGGTTCAAGGCATCTGAGCACCAAGGTGGAAAAGGCTCATGAGATCCTCAACTATCCCGGGCTTCCTGCTGTAAGCGGCGAGGACCTGAAGAATGCGCTTCTTGCACATCTTGATTCAATGAACATTCCGATCACGGAGGAGCGGGTCACACTTATCTACCCGATGGGTGATTTCTTTGCGGTGCAGTCGGGAAATAATAATTATGAAGCTTCGTCCATTATCCTGGCTACCGGTGTGGTTGCAGGAAAGCCGCTTCCTAATGAGGAAGAGTATCTGGGACGTGGTGTGAGTTACTGCGCCACCTGTGATGCGGCACTTTACAGAGGAAAGAATGTTGCCATAGTTGGTTTCTCGGCCAAAGAGGAGGAAGAAGCTGACTTCATGACTGAATATGCAGCCAGGGTTGTGTATTTTCCACAGTATGCTGAAGAAACACATACGAAAGAAGGCGTGGAGGTCATAAGGGAAAAGGTGACATCCATCGTGCCGCAGGGCTTTAAGGCAGGCGGTGTGGAAACTGCGGAAGGAAACACCTACAGCTTTGACGGGGTATTTATTCTTCGTGACAGTGTTTCACCAAAGCAGCTGCTGCCCGGACTGGAACTCGACGGGAATCATGTGAAGGTGGCACGTGACTTAAGCACCAACGTTTCGGGCTGCTTTGCTTGCGGAGATATCGCAGGGCTTCCGTATCAGTACATCAAGTCAGCAGGAGAAGGCAACGTTGCCGCGCTTTCCGCAGTAAAATATCTTGCATCTGTTCAGAACTGAACAGATACGGGCAAAAATCCATGCAAATAGCCTTCGGCGATGGAGAATAAAAACAAGTGGAGCATAAAAAGATGACACAGACAGATCCGCGCCTCAAACTGGAAAATCAGCTTTGTTTTCCGCTTTATGCCTGCGCGCGCAAAGTAACATCACTATATACACCCTATTTCAAACCGATGGGCCTTACCTATACACAGTATATCGTAATGCTGGTGCTGTGGGAGGAGGACGGTGTAACGGTCGGTGAACTCTGCCGCCGGCTTTACCTTGATAACGGAACGATAACGCCCCTTCTGAAAAAACTTGAGGGACAGGGTTATCTTGAAAGAAAACGCAGCAAAGAAGACGAAAGAGTCGTGACGGTAAGTCTTACAGAAAAAGGCCGGGAGCTTCAGCAAATGGCAGTGTCTGTTCCTGAAAAGGTTGGCTCGTGTGTAAAACTGAACCCCGAAGAAGCACAGACTTTATATAAACTTTTATATAAAGTAATAGAAGGAATGGACTGAAGATGTTATTATCAGTATAGGGGGAGTGCTAAATCATTATTTTAGAAAAGGAGAAGAACATGGCAGAAGTAAAAGTTATAACAGGCGATAATTTTAAGGAGGAAGTACTTTCATCAGACAAACCGGTGCTGGTAGATTTCTGGGCTGTCTGGTGCGGCCCCTGCAAAATGCTCACACCCGTAGTCCACGAGATAGCAGCAGAGCACGATGAGATCAAAGTATGCTCAGTAAACGTGGATGATGAGATGGAGCTCGCACAGCAGTTCGGAATAATGAGCATACCGACTCTGCTTGTCTTCAAAAACGGAGAAAAAGTACAGCAGATGATCGGCCTTCAGCCGAAGGCGGCTATACTTGAGATGCTTGGTATTTAAGCATTACAAGTGTAAATAATAGGACAGGGAACGGTTCCCTGTCCTATTTTTATATGCAGCGAAGCATTTTGGATGCTTCCAGTATCTTCCGTGTGATCCGCAGGAATTCTCTTGTGTCGTCTTCACCTATTTCTTCTATCAGATCGTGATATACTTCGGCGGCCTGGCTGTAGGTGCGGGTTATGTATTCCCTGCCTGAGGCGGTCAGGGTGACCATTATCCTGCGGCCGTCGGCAGGATCTTTTTTTCGTTCTATCAGATTTTTCTTTTCCAGCGCTTTCAGTACATTTGCCACCCTGCCGGGTGTAAGATCAAGGCGGCTGGCAAATTCCCCTGCGCAGTGCGCTTCGGGTTCATGGTACAGGATATAGAGAATACTGTATTCGCCTGAAGCGTTCAGAAACTGCGTAAGCTGTGAGATCTGCTTGGAGTATCTGAGCTGATTGATCATAAGCTGCTGCGTAAGATCCTCAAGACCAGCTGAGTGTTCCAGATTGTCCATAATACAATACCTGCCTGTTTCCATCGAGGAAACTATAACATGTCAGAAAATGAGCTGTACCCGGCTCATGCAGCATGGCAGGGTTGAGCCCATTCCCTTACGGATATGAATAGTTACCGGTTTATTATTTTTTTACTTCATAATTCACGTATGCAGGTTTCTTATGTGTCTGAGACGCCCATATCTCCTCGGCGTTCGGCTTCCAGCTTTCAGCATAATCGCTGCATTTTGAGCAGAGATGCTCAACTGACTCCGGAGATTCAAGGTCAGTGCTGTGTGCCCCGGTCTCATGTACCATCTTCTGCAGGATCTCGGGATTTTCAAGCATCGGGCAGGGACGCAGATGGTTGTTGTTGAACGGCTGCTCGTGATGATAAGCCATGAACAGCGGGCTCTGCAGGATCTCAAGGATCGAATGATCATGGATGTTGGCGTTGGAGTAGTGAATAAATACACACGGCTCCGCATCGCCGGCAGAATTAATATGGAAGTAATTCCTTCCGCCTGCTATACAGCCGCCGACAAATTCGCCGTCATTCTGGAAGTCCATCGGATAAAAGTCAATATCACATTCCTTTGAACGGAACCACCTGATCTTGTTGATCATGTATCTGCGCTGCTCCATGGTAGGCATGAGCTCCGGAGCTGCATTGTTCCCGACCGGCATATAGTGGAAGAAAAATCCGAAACGGGCGCCTTTATCAGCAAGCATGCGGATGAACTTTTCATCTGTGACTGCCTCGATATTGGCACGGGTGTAGCATATGGAGGTACCGAAAAGGATGCCGTATTTTTTGAGAAGATCCATTGCCTTCATGACGGCTTCATAGTGTCCGTCACCGCGGCGGGAATCATTGGTCTCCGGTGTTCCCTCGATGGAAAGCTGGAAGGTGATATTGCCGAGACGGACAACCTCTTTACAGAACTCTTCATCGATGAGAGTGGAGTTTGTGTAGATTGAAAATTCGGCATCGTTGTGCTTTTCGGCCAGGCGCAGTACGTCTTTTTTGCGCACGAGAGGCTCACCGCCTGTCATCATGTAAAGATAGGCACCGAGCTCTTTGCCCTCGGTAACGATCTTGTCCATGTCCTCAAAGCTCAGATTGTGCTTGTGGCCGTAGGTTCCTGACCAGCATCCTACACAGTGCATGTTGCAGGCTGAAGTCGGATCGAACAGGATAAGCCAGGGAATGTTGCAGTTGTAGATGGTACGGTTTTCACGGATGGTTTTGGTTCCGCGGAAAAAGCCTTCAAAACCAAGGTTGAGAAGAAACTTTTTGGCAACATTAGGATCAGTTTCGTTGAGCATGCGGTTGACATAGCGGACCCAGCGGTTGTCCGGGTCGTTTATTGCATTGCCTATCCTTTCGTACCACTCATCTGAAAACCCTTTGCCCCAGAACTGTTTGCCCATCTCAAGCAGCTGATTGAGAGTTTTTGTACGATCCCTGTCTGATTTGCTAAGAAGTGAGTCAACGAGAAGCCCTGCAGCTGCCCGTTCTGCTTTGTGTTTGATGTTTTCAAGTGCATTTGCCATTTCTTTAGTCATCTCCTGTCCGAAAAAAATATTTTTCACTGGAAAGTATTATATGCTTGAGCATGTATGATGTCAACAATAAAATGATAAAAATGTATAAAGATTCATGAAGTAGTTTTTAATACTACATAGGCGCACTATTACAATATAAGTGTTTTGGGCATGATGTTGCTATTCACGGCCGTAAGGAAATTTACTCTGCCCTGCTCTGCCATGCTTGCATGAGCAGAGCAGGGCAGAGTAAATTTCCCTACAGGGTCTGAGCTCTACATGAGGAATTCAGCCGCGAAGCGGCGGTGAAGCCCGTAAGGGCGAGATTCCGAATGGAGGGCTCAGACCCAACCGCTTGAGGTTGGGCCGTGAAGAGTAACGGCGGAGAAAACAGTTCCTTACTCACTCTTGCCTAAAATAATGTTGTATGTTAGTATTTTTAAAGCAAAAATCACGCGGCGTGAGTGCAGCCCGGCTCAGGTGACTGTGCCGGACACGAATGGCTCGTCCGCTTCGGGAGTATAGATGAGGGGAACCACTGTATGATAAGAAAGATGACTGCAGATCCGGTCCGACGGATCTTTCTGGTCTGGGCTTTGGGGATCATTTCGATAGTCCTCCTGCTGGGATGGGGACCGGCAGATGCATTTATGCCAAAGGCAGAAACAGCGCATGAAGAGGAGGAGCTTCTGGAGTCCGGAGATGAGCTGACGGATGGAAAAGCTTCGGATGATGATACTGCCGATGATGATACTGCCAATGATAACAGAAAGCTGTCTGACAGAAAAGAACGTACGGATGACAGGGATGAGCTGTCTTCTGATAAAAAAAGTAAAGAACCTGTAAGAAAAGCCTCCGCGTGGCAGATCATAGAGATATGTGCGGCAATGACGATAATGCTGTGTGTAGGACTGTTTTTCTGGGGAAGCGCATCTCCGGCAGCAGCTGCATACATTACGGCCATTTATGTTATCACAGCTCTTCCCATGCTGAGGGGACAGTTCTTTGCTCTTTCAATTATGATAGATCATGCAGCGTGGATGCTCTGGGTGTTCCGTATGCCGCGCCTGAGGAATCAGATCAGGAACGTCGGGACGAAGGAGGAAAAGAGACCTGACGGCAGGAGAGAACTTCACTTTAATGGATATGAATACTTTCTTATTGTATTTAATTCCTTTCTGATAGTTTCCGGGATATGTCTGCTGCGTTACTACGGAGGAGTTGAAAACCTTGATTTCGTTACGTACTTAAGGCCTGCTGTCTATGTAACGGGACTTGTGGGAACAGCGCATATTCTGTACCTTATCAGGCTGTTCCGCGGAAACCGGTATACCACTTCACGCCTGTTGATCGCCGGAGCTGTCTTTTTTGCGTTTTCATGTATAATGAATAAGCAGGATCTTTACTATGCGGCGGGCCTGGTGCTTCTTCTGGCGTTTCTTATATGGTACCTGGTCAAGGACGAACCCGGGATGCTCGATTTTATGGACAGGAGAGACAAGTCAGCAAAGGATAGTTCTGTCATGTACAGAAGGCGGCTTTATGCTGTGATCATCCTGGCCATCATTCCTGCGGCTTATTTCAGTGCGCTGTCTGTCGCAAGATACCGCACTTTTCATGCATCAAATTTCGATCTGGGCATATTCGCGCAGATGTACGAATATATGGCACGGACAGGCCTTCCTGTCACGACGGTTGAACGCGGATATCTGCTTTCGCATCTTTATGTACATTTTTCGCCGGTCTACTATCTTTTTCTTCCGGTGTATATGATATTCCGCAGTGTGGAGTCCCTGCTTGTGATACAGGCTGTGATGGTCTTCGCGGGGGTAGTGCCGCTGTTTCTGATATGCCGGCATTACCGGCTGAAACCATTGATCACCTTCCTGGTCTCGTGCGTATACCTGCTGTTTCCGGCAATCGGGCAGCCGCTTCTGTTTGACTTTCATGAGAACAAGTTCATACCGTTTTTCGTTCTCTGGTTTATATATTTTTATCTGGAGAAGAAGGATATACCGGCACTTGTCTTTCTGGTACTGAGCCTTTTTATAAAGGAAGATACACCAATATTTCTGATGGTGTTTGCTCTTTACCGCATCATCGGGAAAAAGGACTATAAAAGGGGCGGAATTCTTCTGGCAGTTTCCGCTGTGTATTTTGCGGCGGTAATGCTGTTTATCGGAAGTCATGGGCAGGGCCTTGTTGAAGGACACTATTCAATGTATTACCTTGAAGGGGAATCGGGCCTTGCCGCGCTTGCCAGAAATATCCTGCTGGAGCCCGGCAGAGTCCTGGCCCAGGTGTTTGACCGGGAAAATCTGGGATATATTTTCTGCACTCTGGGAGTCCTTTTATTTGTACCTCTTCTCTGCAGGGATAAACGAAGGCTTATTCTGCTGATCCCGTATGTGGCCTTCTGCCTGATGACGGCTTATCCTTCACAGCATGATGTGGGATATCAATACACCTACGGACCGGCGGTCCTGCTGCTGCTGCTGTTCATCATGAATCTGAGTGAGCTGGAAAGAAGCACCCAGTACGTAGTGTGTCTGACGGCATTGTGCGCTGCCCTTATTATGTCCTATGCCTACCGGGGGGAATATTCGTACAGGTATTTTACGGAATGGTATGAAAACCGCGATGAGATAGCAGAGGCGGATGAGCTCATAGCGGGAATACCATCAGGTGCCTCCGTCACGGCGGACGGGCTTATTGTGCCTCACCTGTCGAAGCAGCAGGAACTCTACGAATACGACAATGAGGAACTGTACGAAACGGATTATTATCTGTTAAGAAAAGGAATCAGGTATCCCAGATTCAGCAGGAATTACAGAGAGATGGGGTACGAGTATAAAGGGACGACAGGAAATATACGGGTTTACCTGCTTAGGCACTGTACATGAATAACTTCCGAAAGATGCGCAGGATAAATTTCGCCCTGCAAGGCGGAGGAAGGAGGCGTAGCGGGCTACGGCGACTGACGACAACGCAGTCAGGGCGGAATTTAGACAAGCAGATTTCGGAAG
>JAFUCO010000021.1 GCA_017459635.1 Blautia sp.
AATTGTGCAGATTGCTTCGGATTTCCTTTTGAGACTGCTGCCCGAAAAACACGCGCATAGCGGGCTATGTAAGTGTTTTTCGGGCAGCAGTCTCGGAAGGAAAGACAAGCAAGATGTGCAATTAATTTCGTGACAGTTCCTAAGGATAAATAAAGGGTATATTTCCTCATTAAAGAGGAAATAACAGGTTTGTACAAAGACGGTAAATAAGCTATGATTACGGAGTATATATAGTGTTAACGTTCATGGCCTGCGTGTAAGTGTTTACAGACTTTTATAGTAAACGTCAAAAATATCTTTACTCTGTTGTTCGTACATTGGCGATGAAATCTACTATCATAGTGCATCAAAGTAAGAGCTGCAATGTCGTTTACTATAAAATCGAAGGCTTCGGGGCGGCCGTGAAATAAATGTCCGGTCTTATAAAAGGAGAACAGTACTATGAGCTTTAATTTTTTTGTGAAGAGTGATATTGAATTTGGCGCAGGTGCCATAAAAAGGCTTCCCGAAATTCTTAAAGGATATCAGGCAAGGAAGGTCATGCTGGTCTATGACGGCGGTGTTAAGGCTGCAGGTATTGCGGACGTTGTGCTTGCTGCAATACGTGAGGCGGGCGTTGAGTACGTTATCTTTGACGGAGTTATTCCGAATCCTACCAATGAAGTGGTGGAGAAAGCGGCTTCCATCGCTAAAGAAGAGAAGGTTGATGTATTTGTTGCAGCCGGCGGCGGCAGCAGCATAGACCTTGCCAAGGCAGTCAATGTACTGATGAGCAATCCGGGTTCGATAGGAGAGTACGGCGGAATGAACATGGTTAAGAATCCGCTTCTCCCGCTTATCGCCATCCCGACAACAGCAGGCACTTCAAGCGAGATCACTAATGTAAGTGCGCTTATTGATACCGAGAAGGTTATCAAGTATGTAGTTATCGACAACAACCTGGTTCCGTCAAAGGTCATCGCGGATCCGGAATTTACTAAGACCATGCCCGCATCAGTTACAGCGGCGACAGGAATGGATGCTATCACTCATGCGGTTGAGAGCTACATTTCTAATATGGCTACACCGCTTACCGAGTATAATTCCCTTGCCGGACTCAAAATTTTCCATGCCAACATTGTGGCTGCAGTTAAAAACGGAAGCGACATGAAGGCAAGAGAGCAGATGATGCTCGGATGCATAATCACCGGTTTCGGTTTCTCAAATGCCAACCTTGGAATGGTGCATGCCATCGCGCATACCCTGAGTGCCCATTTCGGACTTGCCCATGGCATGGCAAATGCCTGCGTGCTTCCCTATGTAATGGCCTTTAACGCACCCTCCTGCCCTGAAAAAATGGTGGAGATGGCAAAGGCTCTGGACCTTCCGGTTTCAGGAGATACCGAAAAAGACATGTACCTTCTGTCAGAAGAACTCCTGCGCCTTATCAAGGAACTGGGAATAAAGACGATCTCCGAGCAGGGAATCAAAGAGGAAGATCTGGATATGCTTGCCGACGACGTGCTGAAAGAGCCGGTACTTGGCTTTAACCCAAGGCAGGGAGTCACAAAGCAGGATGTGCTGGATATTCTGCATAAGGCATTCTGATGATAAAATAAGACAGAGAACCGTCCCAATGTCATTTAGATAGTGCCATTGTTCAGGATTTGTGGTGCTGTGGTGCCGCAAGGATTTTGGCGAGTCCTCCCCCTACGGCTGTTTGTTGGCAATTTTACAAGTAAGACAGGGGACAGATCAGAAACACTTAATAATAAAGATAGACAAAGAGCTCCGGGTGTATTAAAATATGCGAAAGCATAACACTCGGGGCTTTAATAACCATGAAGACCGAACGGCGGAGATGAATGTAATGTAATAAAGGAGCGGGAAGAATTGGGTGGATTAAAGAACATACTTGCTGATCTGAATAAACCGATAGATATGACTCAGGGCGAGCCGTGGAAAAATATTGTGGCGTTCACGCTTCCCATGCTTATCGGAAATATCGCGCAGCAGCTTTATAATACTGTAGACAGCATCGTAGTTGGAAAATATGTCGGGGATAATGCCCTTGCGGCAGTTGGAAGCGCAGGTCCTATCCTTAACCTTATAATAGTGCTCTTTGTTGGCGTCAGTATGGGGGCGAGCATTGTCGCGGCCCAGTTCCTGGGAGCGCGTGACAGGGAATCTCTTTCCTATACGGTTGGCAACAGTCTTCTGCTGACTGTAGTTTCGGCAGCTTTAGTTACAGTTGGCGGAATTCTTGCAACAAGGCCGCTTCTGGAACTGCTGGGTACGCCGGAGTCGATCATTGGATGGTGTACCTCCTACCTGTGGATCCTCTTTGGAGGCAGCATCGGAATGGCGTTCTACAATATCATAAGCGGTATCCTGCGAGGCCTCGGGGATTCTGTTTCGGCGCTTATATACCTGATCATAGCATGTCTTTTAAATATTGTGCTTGACATCTTCTTTGTTGCCAATCTTGGACTGGGTGTTAACGGTGTGGCTCTGGCAACGATCCTTGCCCAGAGTATCTCAGCTGTCCTCTGCGTGAGGCGCCTTTTCAAGATGAAAGAGTATTTTGACATGGGCTTTAAGTACATGCACTGGGACAAAAGGTATGGCATGGCCATCATCCGGCTTGGGCTTCCCTCCGGTATCACACAGGCCATCCTTTCCATGTCAATGATACTTGTACAGTCTCTCACCAATTCCTTCGGGGAAGAATTTATAGCGGCGAATGTTATCGTAATGCGCGTGGACGGCTTTGCGATGCTGCCGAACTTCTCGTTCGGCACTGCGCTTACCACCTATGCCGGTCAGAACTTTGGAGCCGGCGACATGAAGCGGGTGATGAAAGGCGCAAAGCAGGGCCTGATCCTCTCGCTTGGCGTATCGGCAACGCTGGTGGTATTGATACTTCTGTTCGGAAGAAACCTGATGGGAATCTTTACAAACACAGACTCGCTCATCGATCTGTCAATGCAGCTGATGCGGATTCTTGCCATAGGCTACGTGGCAATGGCGGTTATACAGTCACTGGCCGGAATAATGCGAGGAGCAGGCGACACAGTGACCCCGATGTGGATCTCCATAGCCCAGCAGGTACTCGCCCGTGTCCCCCTGGCCTATCTGCTCTGCTACCTGACCCGCTCCGAAGCCTATCCAATAGGCCGCCGCGAAATGATATACGTCTCCCTGATGATAAGCTGGCTCTTCGGCGCAGCCCTGACCTCAATATTCTACCTACGGGGAAGCTGGAAAAACAAAAAACTGGCGTAAGGGGTGTGAAAAAAGTCTTTTTCTCCACCCCACACCCTTCTTCTTTTTCTGCTGCTGCTTTTCTCCAACCGGAGAAATAGTGGCAACCGAAACTAAAACCGTGGGGAGGGAACACTCTCAGAGTTGCGAAGTCCGACGTTCCCTCCCCACACCCCTCCTTCCCCGGGCACGCTTTTTTAAGACAGGGGACGGTTTTCTGATCGGCTGCCACCATTTCTCCATATGGAGAAAATGATGCAAACCGAAAAGAAAGGGGTTTGGGGAAATTGAAAAAGCTTTTTCATTCCCCAACAGCTGTCTTGAGTGCGATCTCCATCATCTCGTGGAAGCTGTCCTGGCGTTCTGTGGCGGAGAGTGCTTCGCCTGTGAAGATGTGGTCGGATATTGTGAGGATCGAGAGTGCTTTTTTGTGGTTCTGCATGGCGGTCATGTAAAGGCCGGCAGTTTCCATCTCAACGGCCAGGAGTCCGAGGGCTCTGGCTTTTTTGTTTACTTCGGGGTCCGGATGATAGAAATAGTCGGAGGTGTAGACGGAGCCTACATCTGCGGTTACACCCATTTCTTCAGCGGCGGCGACGGCTCTTCTGAGCATGCCGTAGTCGGCTGTCGGGGCCGGGAAGCCGGGAAGGTCATAGGCGCCGACGCAGCCTGAATTGGTTGAAGCTGACATGGCTATGACAACGTCGCGTACATGAACATCATCCTGAAGGGCTCCGGCGGAACCTACGCGGATAACGGATTCAACTCCGAAGAAGTTGAAGAGCTCGTGAACATAGAGGGTAAGAGAGGGAACACCCATGCCGGAGCCCATGACTGACACTTCTTTGCCTTCGTATGTTCCGGTGTATCCCAGCATGTTGCGTACGTCGTTGAAAAGGACCGGGTTTTCCAGGTAATGCTCAGCTATGTATTTTGCGCGGAGCGGATCTCCGGGCATAAGCACGCATTTTGCTACATGTGTACCTTCCTTAAGTTCCATACAGGCTGAGGGTGATGAATTCATCATAGTGATACTGCTCCTTTCATCTGCTTTTTTAATATACTTTTGATATTTTTTTGCCAGTGTAAAATAAGATTAAAGGTATCTGTTCAGAACAGCCCGAAGCACTTGCTGCTGAGGGCGTACGAAAACGTAGATTTAGCAGGCAACGGGCGATTTTGCATGCGGAGCATCGCCCGTTGCGTATCTGTTCAGGACGGGTTCTGAACAGATACGATTAAAGATCTTTTTAATAGGATTTAAAGCTGTTCAGTCATTCTGTCCAAGCAGGGTCTTCCGCAGGTTCACATCAAACGGCGGATACACAATCCCCTTATCCGTTACAATTGCGGTCAGCAGCGAGTGGTCGGTAACGTCGAAGGCCGGGTTGAAGCATTTTACTCCTGAAAGCGCCATTGGTTTTTCGTACCACATGCTGCGTATCTCGTCCTCATCTCTGAGCTCTATGTTGATATCGTCGCCTGTCGCGCATGAAAAGTCGACGGTCGAGGTCGGGCCGAGGGTGTAGAAAGGTATCCCGTAATGCTTAGCCAGGATGGCCACGCCGGAAGTGCCTATCTTGTTTGCGAAGTCTCCGTTTGCGGCGATGCGGTCACAGCCGACGAAGCAGGCCTGCACCCATCCGTTTTTCATTACCATGGAGGCCATGTTGTCGCAGATGAGGGTTACATCGATGCCTCCTTTATAAAGCTCATAGGAGGTGAGCCTTGCACCCTGAAGAAGAGGACGGGTCTCGTCCGAAAAAACATGCAGGTCGATGCCGCGTTCTTTTCCGAGGAACATTGGACCCAGAGCCGTTCCGTATTTGCTGGTGGCAAGCGGGCCGGCGTTGCAGTGCGTGAGTATGCCGTCGCCGGGTTTTACAAGTGAGAGGCCGTAATCCGCTATGCGGTAGCACATCTCGATATCTTCGCGGTGGATTGCCTTGCTTTCTTCACCGAGGATATTTATGATCTCCGGAACGGGAATATCCTTGCATTCCTGAACCTTTGAAAGCATGCGGCGTACTGCCCAGCTTAAGTTTACAGCAGTGGGGCGTGAAGAGATCAGATATTCTCCGTCCTTCTCAAGTGAACCATAAAAACTCTCAAAGCTTCTGGTATCCCTCTGCTGTGCAAGAACATACATGGCATATCCGGCACAGATGCCGATTGCCGGCGCTCCTCTTACAGCCAGCGACTTGATGGCGTCATACACTGCTTCAGGAGTGTTCAGCGTAAGATACTTTGTCTCGTTCGGCAGCAGCGTCTGGTCAAGGATGATCACAGAACGCTCATCCTCAGAAAGATGAACGCTGCATGAATTCATGTCTTCCTTTGTGATATTCAAAACAAGATTACCTCCTTTTATCACTGATGTTTTACAGTATTTATCACTGATGTTTTACTTTACTTAACACTGATATTTTACTATGTTTATCACTGATATTCTACTATGTTTATCACAGATGTTTCACTATGTTTTTTACTGATGCTTTTATGTAAGGCACTGTACATGAATAACTTCCGAAAGATGCGCAGGATAAATTTCGCCCTGCAAGGCGGAGGAAGGAGGCGTAGCGGGCTACGGCGACTGACGACAACGCAGTCAGGGCGGAATTTAGACAAGCAGATTTCGGAAG
>JAFUCO010000102.1 GCA_017459635.1 Blautia sp.
AATTGCACATCTTGCTTGTCTTTCCTTCCGAGACTGCTGCCCGAAAAACACTTACATAGCCCGCTATGCGCGTGTTTTTCGGGCAGCAGTCTCAAAAGGAAATCCGAAGCAATCTGCACAATTAATTTCGTGACAGTTCCTTAGGTTCCAAACAGGAATTCTCCGCTTCTGCGCTGCCTTCCGGTATTCCTAAATATTTGACACACAGCATAGTCACATCGTCAAACTGTTCTGCCTGGCCTGTGAACTCCCGGATGGATTCAGTCACATTTTCAAGGTAAGCCTGCGGAGACTGATCACCGGTATTATTAAGTGCTGAAAGCATTCTTTCGTTGCCGAACATCTCCTGGTTTTCGTTATTTGCCTCCGGCACACCATCGGTATATACAAAAACAATATCCCCGGGATTAAGAGCAATTTCATACTCATGATGCCTGATATTCTTGAGTTCCCCGATGACAAATCCATGCTTATCCTTCAGAAGTGAAAAGCCTTCGTCTCCCTTCTTGATGGCCGGATACTCATGTCCCGCGTTTGCCGCCCTCAGAATGCCTGTTGAAAGATCAAGTATTCCAATCCACGAAGTCACGAACATATCCCGTTCATTCATGTCGGCTATCTGGTTATTTGCCATCTCAAGTATTTCCGCCGGTGAAAGTCCTTCCTTTGCAAGGCTGCTGATGATCAGCTTTGACATCATCATAAAGAGCGAAGCCGGAATCCCTTTGCCTGACACATCCGCAATAGTCATGAACAGATGCGTGTCATCTATTAGGAAAAAGTCGTAAAAATCACCGCCCACCTCTCTTGCGGGATCCATGGAGGCATAAATGTCAAAATCCTTTCTGTCCGGAAACGCCGGGAAAGTACTTGGAAGCATGCTGTTCTGGATTCCGGCAGCCAGCTGAAGCTCAGTCCCTACACGCTGCCGTTCCTGCGCGTCAGACACAAGCTGCCTGACAGAATCGCTTATCTCATGTGCCATATCCTCCACACTGTCCGAAAGCGCCTGTATCTCATCACGGGTCTTTATTTTTGGTGCTTCGTAATTCCATTCTTCCGGATCTTTACTGGTCTTTGTCTGTTCAATAAACCCGGCAGCAGCATTTTTTATTTTCTTAAGCGGCGAAGCAACCCTGTGGTTAATCCACAGCGACAGGATAATCATGATCAGCAGGGTAGAAACAAGTGTAACCCCCAGAAGAACGGCAAAGCTTAAAGCCATGCCTTCAAGGAATCCCAGCGGGTCTATGATCATCAGGTACATGATATCGCCTGATGTCATTTCACCACTGACTACTCCCGGGTAAACAATCTCAGATATCTTAAGATTTCCGAATATTTTTTCCGCGGCCTGCTTCAGTTCAGTCTCGTTATCCAGTTTCAGAGCATCCGCTACTTTATCCTCCTTTTTTTCAGACTCCGTCTTATCTATTTCCTTTATGAATTCGAGATCGCCAAGTGCTATATTATCCAGCCTGTCCCCGTATGCAAATGTGGTGCTGTCGTCCTCAGCGATATCGGAAAGAACATAATAACCAGCCTCATCTTCAGAAAAAAAGATAAGGTGCGAGATTCTGCTTCCCATCGCATAAATGTAACCCTGAAGGAAATTCTCCTCGTCATTTACGGCTTCTGTCTTTTCACCTTCCCGGATCGACTGTTCATACGCTTCCCACTTGACATTTTCCTCTATAAAACGGCTGCTCTCAATAACAGGGCTCATATTCTCAGCCAGCCCGGAGATGAAAAGCCCTACCCCGTTAACAACCAGTGAAACGATCTGCACCAGAATAAGGATAAGTGTTATCCCCAGGGCAAGCCTTATCGAAAGGTGACGTTTGTATTTTTTCTTTCCCTGTTTTTTCATGATCGTTCCCCCTTGACATGACCATTTGTTGCTCTGCATGCATCCGCTTGCGGCCGAGGACTTTTTTCACTGTTAAGAACAGCCCAAAGCGCCTGCTGCTGAGTTGCTGTGTTAGAGTGGCACACGTTCAGCAACGACAGAAGCGGAGCGTATATCCATATGAAAACGTAAATGCGCAGAGCAGGGTCCGAATCCGCAGTTGTAATAACGTGAAAAAGCCCTGTCCGAAAAGACTGTGCTTTTCGGGCAGGGAAGCATGTTTTTGTTTATGCAAGATAGCTTGCGTTTACCCAGCCGCTCTTTCCAAGTGAAGGAGCCCAGACCCATATATAACCATTATCAGATGCATTTCCTGTGATCTGAACTTCCTGGCCATTGTAAAGCTCACCTATCTCATTTGCCTCAGAGTAAGCCGGAGACGTACGGAGCGCCAGATAACCTGTTTTAAGTCCCAATACGGTTTTCCACGGTCCTTCATAAAGTCCCTGACCTGAACCGCCGCTTACACCTTCAATATCCTGATCATTTATTTTTTCGAATCCTGCCATAATATATGACCTCCTCATTTTATTAATGTCCGGTCCGAAAGCATTACCCGGAGTCTTTTTTAATTCTTACGCTAAATTATACGTTCTCAGCCGGAAATATCCACGGATGTCCTCACCCTGAATCCACGGATGGCCTCACCCTGAATCCGCAGACGTTCTCACTCTGAATCCACGGATTTTCTCACTCTGGACCCCCGTCCTGTTCTGATACGGCGTAAGGTCCTGCACCACCGGCTTTCAGCTCTTCCCCTGCAGACTGTGCGAAAGCCACTATTGTGTTTGTAATCTTCTCATCTGCCCCAAGCTTCAGCAGGATCTCCCCTGTCAGTTCTGGATTCTCCAGAACAAAAAGTTCTGCCTTGTCAAGAGCGGCAAGTACAAGGGCCTGCATTTCAGGATACTGCATAAGGTGCCTGAATTCTTCAGATTCAGCTATATTCTTAATAAGCGTCACATTATCGAGCAGCTGCGCAACATCAATTTCCTTCAATTTGTCAGTGAACTCCTGAACCTGCTCATCTGTCAGCTCAGACGCAGCCTTTTCACCCGGGCTCTCCACTGTATCTGCGGAAACCGTACCCGCCGCGGCTGTATCCGCTGGACTTTCCGAAAGAGCCTGATCATCAGGCAGTAAAGAAGCATCTGTATTCTCGAGAGGCGGCTGAGCAGATGTTCCTGTCCCGGTTTCGGCTCCTGACGAAGGAACGGATGCAAGCATCATCAGCGAAAGAACCATAATAAACGCTATAATACGCTTTTTCATATCTTTCTCCTTAATACCTGAACAGTAACGTGCGCATTACTTTTAATACTCGAACATCTTCTCCTGGGCCACGATCTTGCGCAGCTTTGCAAGAAGCCTCCGGTGACGCTCACTGACCGCCTTGGCATTGATTCCAAGAACAGCTCCGATCTCGTCATTCTTCATCTTCTGGAAATAGAGCATACCTACAAGCTCGCGTTCCCCCTCATTCAGCTTTTGGAGCAGTTCACGGACTTCCTTCTCCGTTGCTTCCTGGAATACGCTGTATTCATCCTCATAGGAAGGATCCACTTCGTTCTCTTCATCATCGAGGGAAACCGTATTCCGTTTTCCGCTCTTCCGGTATTCATCGATCAGGGTATTCCTTGCGATATTGGTGAGCCATGTCCTTACCGACGCCCTGGACGGATCAAAACGGTCATAGTTTGTCATGGCCTTTATAAAAATATCACTCACCAGATCCTCCGCCCTTTCACGGTGAAGTATCTGGCCATAGATAAAGTTATATATATTTGAAAAGTGCTTTTCGTAAACGACCTCAAAAGGTTCTTTCTGTGCTTCCATATAAGTCTCCCTCTACAATTAATAAGCCGTATCAGTTCTGAGCAAACAAAAGGGAAATCGGCTTAATCCGCTCAATCGTTACATCAGCATTATAAAAACCATCTGCCAGACTTGTCTCGCCTGTCAGGATGTTTACATTTTTACCGGGCGAAAGATATCCCGACTCATAAAGCCTTTTATCGTCCGATGCATTCATTGTAGTACTCTCAGTATCAGTCGCGGCGGTAAACTCCACATCCCCGATCGAGACATCGACCTCCGGGTCATTCTGGTTCAGATCGTCCGTAAGTACATAAACACTGGCAACGCCGTCCTTTACATGGGTAGGCACGCTGACACTCGAAATAATAGTTCCGAAAACTCCCCAGAAAAACATCCCGGCCAGCAGGACAATGACGCCCGTCAGCACCACCCAGACACCCGGCCCTGTAACTTTGAGGTAAGATGTCAGCTGCTCAGGGGCAGAGAGCTGTTCGATTGATTTTTTTCTGAATATACTGTTGTCCATTATCTACTCCTTGGCATCTTCCTTCAAGGTAAAAATACTGTTTAATATTATAAACCACCCGACATATAAATATCCAGTAAAAATTCAATTTTTCATATTTTTTTCTCATTTTATTTGTAATGCAGCTGTTACGTTTGATATAATGGTTTTTGTATAGAAACGCCTTAGTCCCTATTCAGAAATGCATCAGGTACAATTGTATTCTGTTACAGTTTATCGCTAAGGCAGAAAGGGGATCAAAATGGCAAATGTCCGATCAGATAAGCCGCCCGCGGCGGGCCTTATCTTTTTCGAAAAACAGGAAAAACCTCGCCAATATGTTATTTTCCGCAGCGCTGTCATAAAAGGCCGCTGCCCGATGGAAGTCTTCACTACCTCCAGCCTTCAGCTTGAATACTCTTTCCTCGCTTCTGAGCAGGGTGAGATCTTCTATGACAAAGGCAAATGGTATTACCGTAATCTTACCGACGAGGCTGACACATTCGCAGCCGGCCATAACGTATCCAAAGGCAGTACTGCAGAGCTTTCTGACGGGAGCGTTATCCGCCTCTTCAATGACAACAGAATGCTGACAGCCATATTCCTGACCAATTATGTCAGCGCCAGGGACTGGCGTTACCTCAACATGGATGACAAACGTCACAGTGTCACCATCAGAGGCAACGACATCGACGGCAGGGAAGCCACGCTTTCCTTCAGGTTTGAGGAAGGCCACTGGACCATGGAGGAGCTCTTCGCCGAGGAAGTCCTGCATAACGGCGTCCCGGTCAACGAAACAGCCAGGGTCAAGATCGACGACTGCATCCAGATAGGCGATACAAAGTTTTTCTTTGAAGGCTCCGGACTCATATACGGGTATCCTCCGGGCGAAAGCAGCCTCTCCATAAAGATAGACGAACGGGCCGCTTATCAGATGCTGAAAAAGGTCAAGCTTCTTGAGGACATCGACCTTTCCATAGAGCCCGGGAACATGATCCTTATCCTTGGCGGCTCAGGCGCAGGAAAAAGCACCTTCGTAAACGCCGTCACCGGTTATGAAAAAGCCCAGGCCACCATCAAAGAAGGAGATATCGATTACTACAGGGATTATGACCAGGTAAAGCACCGCATAGGCTTTGTCCCCCAGGAAAATCTGATGCGCCCGCAGGATACAGTGGGCAGCACAGTCAGGAACGCGGCAGACATGCGTCTTCCAAAAAGCATGAGCAACGAGGAAAAACAGCGCCGTGTCACTGCCGTTCTTGAGACCTTCGGCCTTACCGGCAGAGAGAAGGAACTGGTATCCAAACTGTCCGGCGGGCAGAAAAAGAGACTCTCGATCTGTATGGAATTCGTTGCCTCGCCTTCCCTTTTCATCCTGGATGAGCCCGACTCCGGCCTTGACGGCATTATGGCTACCGAGCTGATGGAAAACCTGCGCCTCATAGCCTGTCAGGGCAAGACAGTCATGGTCATCACGCATGCACCCGACCGTGTTGCGCATCTGTTCGACCAGGTGATAGTCCTTGCCAAGAGCACCGAAACCAAAGTTGGTCATCTGGCATTTTACGGCGGGATCCAGGAAGCACGTGATTTCTTCGGAGTCGCCACCATGGAGGAAGTCGTCAAGTGCATCAATGCCCCAAATGAAGGCGGCGACGGACGTGCCGACGAATTCATCAAAAAATACCGTACATATGCAGCGGACCGTGCGGCGCAGCATTCTGTGAGGTTCGAAGAAGACAGCGAGACAGAAACTGATAATGAGGCTGATAACAAAAATCCGCTGAAAAACACTGTGGCAGAAACGCCCTCTGTGGCATACATGAGCCGCCTGGAGCAGATACCGGTGTATCTTGGCAAGCAGTTCCGTCTGATGATCAATGAGATGAACTGGAAGGTCCTTCCAATGGCTGCAATAATCGCCTTCCTGGTAGTTTATGTTCTTGGCAGGAAAATGTTCCGCAACATGGAATATACAAAATATGGTTCTCTTGCTGTTGTATGCGTGTGCATCTGGAATGGCATGTTCAACTCCATCCAGGTTGTGTGCAAGGAACGTAACATCATAAAGCGGGAACACAGGTCGGGTCTTCATATATCCTCGTACATTGCGGCTCACATGATCTACCAGGCAGTCATCTGTCTCCTGCAGACGGTTATATCCATTATAATATTCCGCGTATTCGGCATGTATTTCCCCGAAACAGGGCTTATAACCGGTTCCTTTATGCTGGATCTTATAATAACCATGTTCCTCATAACCTATGCGGCCGACATGCTGGCGCTCATGGTTTCCTGCATAGCACGTACCACCATGACTGCCATGACGGTCATGCCTTTCCTTCTGGTCATACAGCTGGTTTTTGCCGGAGGGATCTTCCCGCTTGAGAGGCCGATGGCTAAATTTGTTTCCAATTATACCATCAGCAACTGGGGTATCAAGGCAGTAAATATAGCCTCCGACTATAACGGGCAGAAATCCGTTGCCCTTACATCGGCGATAAACATGATGCAGGATTCCGATGATGAATTCATGGTCCGTCTCCATGATGCGCTGTCCATACCGGAAGTGCAGGACAAGCTGCAGACCTATACGGCACAGAAACTGTATGATCCCGAATATGACTATAACAAGTCTGAGCTTCTGAAATGCTGGGGCATACAGGTCCTGTTCACCATAATATATATGTTTATCGGGCTGATATTCCTGGAACTTGTAGACAAAGACAAGCGTTAGCGTTTGATAAAGACAGGTGTTAGTGTTTGATAAAGACAGGTGTTAGCGTTTGATAACGGCAGACGTTAGTGTTTGATAAAAACAGACAAACGAATCCCCCGCAGCTTTTCTGCGGGGGATTCATTTGTTTGCTTATAACCGTTCAGAACAGTTATGATTTCTTTTCTTATTTGGTTTTTGTGTTTTGTTCTTTTATTTGTTTTCGTCTTTGTTCTCAGGTACAAAAATTCCCTGTGCAGCATTTACAAGCTCAGCTGCCTCGTCTGAAAGCATCTCAAACTGTGACACCTTTGCAGATACTGTACTGGAGAACAGCCTCTGGGCAAGTCTTGCCTTAAGATCTGTATGCTTTGAAAAATCTACTGAACGAAGCTTCTCCTCAAGAACATCTGTATTCGTGTTAAAAGCACCTCTGATAACTGCCATATTAATCACTCATCCCTTCTGTATTATTTTTAAAATTGTAATTATCTGCGGCCGCCCGTTTATTCCGGGCGATCATCTGTATTTCTCTTTTCTGTTTTTATATACGTGCCAGAAGGGAACATTCCACGCACTATTTACTCGATTTACTCGATCGTCAAAATATCCGAGAATCCTGTTACGTCAAAGATTTCCTTCACATCTTCCGATGCATTCTTAACTACCATGCTACCCTGCTTGTTCATGACCTTCTGGGCTGTAAGCAGTACCCTGAGACCTGCGCTCGATATATACTTGAGCTGCGCCATATCAAAGACAAGCTCCTCAACACCGTTCAGAGATTCATTAAGTTCACTCTCAAGCACCGGTGATGTGATGGTGTCAAGCCTTCCCTCGAGCGCTATCGTAAGCTTACTTCCATTCAGGTCCTTATTAATATTCAGCATTGTTCTCCTTTTCTCCTTTCTGAAACACTGGGATAAATTATATCATAACATTGTAAGCATATGCAATGTCAATCGCCAAAATTAAGATTTTCGTTACTATTCACGGCCCAGCCGCAAGCGGCTGGGTCTGAGCCCTCCATTCGGAATCTCGCCCTTACGGGCTTTATCGCCGTTTCACGAAAAAGATTCCTCATGAAGGGCTCAGACCCTGTAAGGAAATATACTCTGCTCTGCTCATGCAAGCATGGCAGAGCAGAGTATATTTCCTTACGGCCGTGAATAGTAACAGATTTTCTACACCTGCTGCCTTGCCACCATATCTGCGAACAGTCCCTTTTTCGCCATCAGTTCATCATATGTTCCTTCCTCGAGCACCTTTCCTTCGCCCAGATACAGTATCCTGCTGCAGCTTTTTATGGTCGACAGCCTGTGCGCTATCACCAGCCTGGTACAGTGCAGCTCGTCCAGTGCCTGTGTCACCTTTTTCTGGGCAATATTGTCAAGCGCCGAGGTTGCTTCGTCAAAAATTAGTATCGATGGCTTAGGAGCTATCGCCCTTGCTATCATCAGTCTCTGCTTCTGCCCGCCGGAAATGCCTCCCTGCCCTTCCGAGATCATGGTATGCATTCCCATAGGCATATCGCGTATATCGTCAGCTATGCAGGCAGTTTCCGCTGCTGCCCAGGCATCGTCAAGTGTAATGTAAGGCGCTGATATTGCGATATTGGCAAAAATACTGTCATTAAACAGCCCGCCATTCTGCATTACCGTGCCTATCTGCCTTCGCAGTGATCGCAGGTCTATCTGGTCTATGTTTTTCCCGTCGTAAAAGATGGATCCCCTTTCCGGAGTCTCAAACCCCAGCAGCAGCCTCATCAGAGTCGATTTGCCGCAGCCCGAAGGGCCCACTATGGCAACATATTCACCTTTCCTGATCTTCAGAGAAAGATTATCAATGACCTTCTTTCCGCCTTTCTCATAGCTGAAGGTTACATTGTCCATCTCAATGCCGCCTTTAAGCTCCGTCATCACCTGTCCCCTGCCGCCGGTCTCGGGAACTGTCGAAAGGATAGGTGATGCCATGTCAAGCACCGGCTTAATGCGGGCAAAAACCATGACCACACCCGCCAGGGATGTGAAGGCCCCCATAACCATTCCATAGGCCGCATTAAAAGACATGTAATCCTTCATCTTGACAGAGGATGCTATGGCGATGGCATAAAGGACTATCGTTCCGATAAGCCTTATCCCTTCGCTCAGAACTGAGTTCACCTTCAGGATCCAGGGCGGATTATACTGAAGCTGCGCTGACCGGTTATAGAACCTTGCCCATCTGGCAAAGGTCCTTTTTTCCGCGCCGGAAAGCTTTATCTTCTGTATACCGTTTATCAGGGCGAAGGAGATTCCGAGCGTCTTTGCGTCGGCCTCCATTATGGATTTCTGCCTGTGGATCTCCATAAACATTGTCAGCACCGAAAGGCCTACCGTCAGAAGTATGATCACCAGTGAAGGTACCACGAGCGCCGGTGTGTAGTTGAAGATCTGCGTGATGTACAGAAGTGAAACTACCGATGTAAGTCCGGAGGACAGCACCGCGCTCACGATTGCGGAACAGAGCGAATTTACCGACTGCATCCTGGACGAAAGTTCACCTGAACTGTAGTTCCTGAAAAAGTCCGGCGGCAGCGACAGCACTCTCATCATGGCCGCCGATTCGATGCCCAGCTGGATCCTGGTCTGCACGCATCCTGTGACCAGTTCAGACCCGGTGTTTATGATCAGCATGCTTATCCTTGTGCACATCATGAAAACCGCCATGGCCACAAGCGCTGACACATTTTTGCTCTCCAGCACCGGTCCGTAAAGGATATTGGTGAGCCTCGGCACAAGCATTCCGGCTGCCATCACCAGCAGCGTAACCGCCAGTACCTTCAGAAAATCCGTAAGTCTCAGGCTTACCAGAAGATATTTGATAAGATCCGGTATTCCTATTTTTTTCTGGGGAAAAGGCTTGTAGAAGCAATATGCCTCTTTTTTAAGCCTGGAACTGTTTTTCCTGTTGACCAGAAACCAGTCGCTTTTTATCGGATCATAGCATCTGTATCCCAGAAATCCTGCAGGGATCATGGCAACAGGCGTATCGTCCTCCTCAAAAAAACCAAGCATGGCACCAAACGCATCATGCTGCCAGCCGTTTTCAAGCCGGACAAGCCTGTACATCATCCCCTGTGGGTGTATAACATAGTCAAGTTTTTCTTCAAGTGTTTTCAGCTTCTGCGGGGGTTCCTGGTACTTCATGTGGTAGTAACGAAGCACTCTTTCAAGGGCATCCGCCGTAAGCGCGCTTCTGTCTTCCCTGAAGGCGCCGTCACCCCCTGTAACCATTTCTGCCGCTTCCTGAAGGGAATCGCGGAACATCTGGTCATCATTTGTTTTCCGCTGACGGATCTGTTCGTCAAACCAGCCCATCGTCATCGCGGACACAGCTTATGTTTTTTAACAGCATTTCAAAGCCCCGTCCGCTTCCTCCCCTCTACTCATTAGTCACCAGAGAGGTGTAAAGCCCTCCCTTGGCATACAGTTCCTCGTGTGTGCCTCTCTCCACCACTTTTCCGTGATCCATCACAAGTATTTCGTCACAGTCACGGATAGTAGAGAGCCTGTGAGCTACCACGATGCAGGTGATGCCTCTGTCCGTAATAGCTTTTACTACATTATATTCCGTCTTTGCATCGAGGGCTGAAGTTGCCTCGTCAAGTATTATGATCGTAGGATCCTGCGCAAGCACCCTGGCAAGCTCAAGCCGCTGCCTCTGTCCGCCCGAAAGGTCATTGCCGCCTTCTGTAAGCCTGCTTTCGTATCCGCCCTCTCTCTGCATGATATCATCATGGATCTGGGCATCACGGGCAGCCATTATTACTTCAAAGTCCTCGATAGTGTTGTCCCACATCCGGATGTTAGCTGCAATGGTATCCTCGAAAAGTACTATATCCTGGTCTACGACCGCAAGCGAACCTGTAAGTACACTCCTGTCGATCTGCCGCACAGGGATACCGTCAAAAAGGATCTCACCTGTCCAGGGCTCATATAATCCCGAGATAAGCTTGGCTATCGTCGACTTGCCGCAGCCTGAGGCCCCGACAAAGGCTACCCGGCTGCCGGGTTTGATATGTATCGAAAAATCCTCGATCAGCGGAGGCCGCAGAGTCGCATAGCCGAAGCTTATGTTTCTGATCTCAACCTCGCCGGAGAGCTTGCGGTAGTCTGTCGACGCAGCAGGTTTTATTCCTGCTGCAGCTGCAGCCTTGCCGGTTGTCCCTGCTGCTGTGCCTTGCGCCGCTGAGCCTGACATATCTGCTGCACCTGCGGCCTTGCCGGTTCCCCCTGCTGCTGTGCCTTGCGCCGCTGCACCTGACGTATCTGCTGCACCTGCGGCCTTGCCGGTTCCCCCTGCTGCTGTGCCTTGCGCCGCTGAGCCTGACATATCTGCTGCTTCTGCGCCTGCTGAACCTGCCGGTTCGGCAGCTGCAGATATATATGCTGAAGCCGGATCATCCGGGTATTCCATGACATCTTCAACGCGCTCCATGTCCGTGCGCATTTCCTGTATGGTCTGCCCTGCGCTTATCAGCGTTGAAACCGGTCCCATGAACGAGGTCAGATATGCCTGGAAGGAGTAGATCATACCTACAGTAAACTCCCCCTGCATAACCAGAAAGATACCCATTATCATGACCAGGATATCCGCCACCGCGGAAAGGCACGGGCCTATAAGTCCAAAGGTTATCCCTATCCTCTGGAAATTAACGCTCTGTTCATTGACAGATGCCTGCAGCCCCGACCATTTCCGGAAGAAACCGTCCTCGGCTCCACTTGCCTTGATGGTTTCTATCATACGTATCCCGTTCATTGTCAGACTGCTGAGCTTTCCGGTATCTCTCTGCTGTACCCTGGTAATATTCACGCGCTTCCCGGATATTATTATGGAATTCAGCAGGTTCACCGACATGCATATGACGCCTATCAGAGTCAGCATCAGGCTCTGCCTCAGCATTACCGTAAGATATACCACCATCATTACAGTATTTAAAAGGAGCGGCGCAAACGTATTAACAAGAGTACCCGCAATTGATGCGTTGGTAGACTGTCTCTGGAGTATATCCCCCGTCATACGCTGTGAAAAGAACTCCATCGGAAGCCTCAGGATCTTCCACATGTAAGTCATGTTTCCGACTACGGCCATCTTGCCCTGGATGCGCAGCGAATACACCGCCTGTATCCAGGCTACGACCAGCTGGGCAAACGCCAGCAGGAACATAATGACCAGGAACATAACTACCCAGTCCGGATTCCGTCCCTGAAGGAACCTGTCCATAAAAGTACGCGTCATGGCCGGGTTGATAAGCCCGAATGCAGCACTGATCACCGAAACCAGTATAGTGAAAGCCATTGCCGCGCCGGTGCCTTCAAGTCGTTTCTTCGCAAATTCAAAAACGCTTTTTTTCTTTCCGGAGGGCTCAAAGTCTTCACCGGGCTCAAACATCATGATCACGCCGGTAAAGCCTTTGTCAAACTCCTCCTCGGAAATGACGACCTTCCCGCGGGCAGGATCGTTCAGATAAACCTTGCCTCTTTTGAACCCGTCAAGCACCACAAAGTGATTGAACTCCCAATGAATGATGCAGGGAAAGATCGCACTCTCCTTAACCATCGAAGGCTCGCCCTTAAATGCATTTGCCGTCAGGCCGTAGCTGCGGGCGGCAAGCAGAATGCTCATGGCGTTCGAACCATCGCGCGAAACGCCGCAGTCCTTACGCACCTGTTCCAGCGGGATCCACTTATCGTAATATGCCAGCACCATCGTAAGGCAGGCCGCCCCGCATTCCAGAGCTTCCATCTGCATCACCACCGGTACCCTGGCCACCCGGCCATGTACAGGCTGTTTTACGCTGTTACCGTTTTTACTCATATCCCATTAAAGCCTTTTTTTCATTGTAAGTATATTGTGACCGTCCTTGTACTCATAGTTGATCTCATCCATGCTTTTCTTGGCAAGGAAGATTCCAAGACCGCCTATCTTGCGTTCTTCCGCGGACAGCGTCACATCCGGATCATCTTTGGCGAGCGGGTCATAAGGCTTGCCATGATCAATAAAAGAAAGTACAACCGAAAGCGGATCCTCCTGCACCTCAACACGTATCTGTGCAGGGCCAACATCCGGGATATATGCATAGTTGGCTATATTGATGAAGATCTCTTCAACAGCCATATCGATCTGCATCTGCACTTTCATCGGGCAGTCGGCTTTTTCGATCTCCTCATCAACAAACGCAAGTACCTGAGGCAGATTTTCTGTTGTTGCCTGAATATCAAGTTCTTTCATGTTAATTTCCTTTCCCCGGTTCCGGTCCATTATATCTAAGGCAAAGCATTGTAATATCATCAAACTGCTCTGCCCCGTCCGCAAATCCTATGATCGCGTCCTTTACGTTATGTAAAACTGTTTCTGGATCCGCCTCCGGATCTTTATTTAACACTTTGATCATACGGTCGGTTCCGAACAATTGCTCCTGCGGGTTGCAGGCTTCCGGAACTCCGTCAGTATATACAAATAGACAGTCGCCCGGTTCAAGCCGGAAGCTGTGCCCGGGGTACCTTATATCCTCTATTGCGCCTACTACCGGGGAGTGTCTGTATACCTGAAGGGCATACTCACCGCCGCGCCTCCGGAGTGCCGGATGTTCATGCCCTGCGTTGCAGGCAATTCCGGTTCCGGTCGATATCTCCAGCACTGCGCCCCATAGTGTTACGAACATATCGGTGGAATTGTCCATTACAAGCTGGTTGTTCACGCTTTCCAGAACCTCACTGAGGCTCTCGCCATCAATCAGCTTGTTCTGGATAAGAGTCTTCGAAACCATCATGAACAGAGCTGCCGGGATTCCTTTGCCCGATACATCAGCTATAATAAGGGCAAGATGATCATCATCTATCAGAAAGAAATCATAGAAATCTCCCCCCACTTCCCTTGCCGGATCCATCGAGGCATAAATGTCAAATTCTTTCCTGTCAGGAAAAGCGGGAAACTTCATTGGCAGCTGGCTTTTCTGAATATCCTGCGCCATACGGAGCTCAGTCCGGCTGCGTTCCTTCTCCGCTGCTGCCCGGGTCTGTTCTTCCATGAAGTCAGTTATCTGTTCCTCCATCTTGTCGATGGCCCCGGCCAGAAGTCCTATATCATCATTATTCCTAATATCATCTGAAAGCTTTTTTTCTTTGATTGAGCTCTCTTCCGCAAAACGAAGCGTCTCATCAGTGATCTTTTTCACCGGCTCCAGGACCACCCTGTACAGGTACAGGCCCTGCCCCGCCATAATGATGATTATCAGCAGGACCAGTGCGGCTGCAACCGTCCTCACATAAGTCCTGCGAGAGATCTCGAACGAATCCATCTGGCGCTGGACACACAGGATAGCGGTAGTGCTTCCGTCCGACCCCTTAAGCGGAACCATTGCAGTAATGTGGGCACCGGTATCTACGTATCCGGTGTTTCTGAGCACCACTTCCCTGTTCGATTCTCCTTCGCACAGAAGACGGTACTTATGCTTGTAATCGTCATTGGTCGTCTCCCGGACATATCCGAAATCAAAAACCGTATATTCACTCTCATGATTGATCGTCGAAAACAGGAAAGTAATATGTTCATAGTCCGTCCGGTCAGGAAGTATAACATATATGAAGGTCGACCTCGAAGCATTGCAAAGAAGGTCAAAATTGGTAAGGGTCATCATATAATCTTCCGATTTGCCGCCGCTGTCATAATACTCATCGATCTTATCGGGATCTATCCCCAGGATCGCAATGTCCGCGATCCTGAAAGCATCACTCTCGAAATCCCTGAGCATTACATTGGTAAGCCACTTATAGCCAATACCGCCCGCCACCGTGAAAACGAGTGTAAGCAGCAGCACAATTCCTGCAATGCTCTTGACCGCAATATTCTTTCTAATTCTGTTCATTTAACGCTGCCCTCCGGGCAATATCAGATGGCTGCACATATAAATGGCACACTCTCCCGCCACACGGAAGCCGCACAGCTACGGTGCCGGATATTATACAGAACCAATATATCATGATTTCAGCAAAACAACAAGTGGAAAACACAAAGGGCGGTTGCTCTGTGCTAATAATCAGCACAGAATAAGACAGGGGACGGTTCTCTGTCTTATGACAGAGAACCGTCCCCTGTCTTAAGTGCCGGATTACAGAGTGCTGCACCATGTTAATATCGGGGATTGTTTTTTTTTATTGGAAATGATAGGATATAATTCGTAATGTGTGCTTCCTGCAACACTTCTCAACGGAGTTATGGCAGCATACAAAAGATCATCAATTCAGGAGGATAAATAAATGGCTGACAGAATCGTACTCAATACCGTATCTTATCACGGCTCAGGTGCAATCAAAGAGATCATCGGCGAAGCTCAGAGAAGAGGCTTCAAGCATGTATTTGTATGCTCTGACCCGGACCTGGTCAAATTTAAAGTTACTGCAAAAGTGACGGATCTTCTTGACGAAGCATCCATTCCATATACAGTATATTCAGGGATCAAACCGAACCCCACAATCGAAAACGTACAGGAAGGTGTTGCTGCATTCAAGGCCTGCGGCGCTGACTCCATCATCACCATCGGCGGCGGTTCTTCCATGGATACCGCAAAAGCCATCGGCATCATCATCACCAATCCTGAGTTCGAGGATGTACGCTCACTTGAAGGCGTAGCTCCGACAAAGAACCATGCAGTTCCGACCATCGCTGTTCCTACCACAGCCGGCACCGCTGCCGAAGTTACCATCAACTACGTTATCACAGATGTTGAGAAGCAGCGCAAATTCGTGTGCGTCGACACAAACGATATACCGGAAGTAGCCGTTGTTGATCCGGATATGATGGACTCCATGCCAAAAGGCCTCACCGCTTCAACCGGAATGGACGCTCTTACACATGCTATCGAAGGTTATACCACAAGGGCAGCATGGGAGCTTACCGATATGTTCCATCTCGAAGCCATCAAGCTCATCGGCCAGAACCTCCGCGGCGCTGTCGCCAATACACCTGAAGGCCGCAAGGGCATGGCAATGGCTCAGTACATCGCAGGAATGGGCTTCTCAAACGTAGGCCTTGGAATTGACCACGCAATGGCTCACACACTCAGCGCTCACTATGACACACCGCACGGAGTAGCCTGCGCTATGTTCCTTCCTATTACAATGGAATTCAACAAAGAATACAGCGGTGAAAGATATCGCGAGATCGCCCGCGCCATGGGAGTAAAAGGCGTTGACGACATGAGCCAGGAAGAATACCGCCAGGCAGCCATCGATGCAGTGCGCAAGCTCTCCATCGACGTAGGAATCCCCGTAAAGAACGAAAAGATCCGCGAAGAAGATCTTGACATCCTCGCCGAAGACGCCCTCGCAGATGCCTGCTATCCCGGCAACCCGAGAGAAGCGACAAAAGAACAGGTTATTGAAATGTTCCGGAAGCTTATGTAATTAAAACAACAAGAACTGAACAAAAGAAACGGTTACTGGAACACGGAAGCCGGTTCTCTGTGCTGTAAATCAGCACAGAGAACCGGCTTTTTTTGCCCTATAAATGCCCTCAAGCGGGCGGAGCCATTTCTACCCCTCCTCCTGAGAACCCTTGATTTTCAAGGCTTCTCAGGCCTGTTTTTGACGGTATTTATCTGACAATTCTGATAAAAGGCCCGTTTTGGGGGTTTTAACAACTCTGTAACATTTCAAAGGGCATAATATCCCTATAAACATATTATAGCGTAGTCCAACTATCCAGGCAACTATTTTTCAAAAAAATGATAATTCATCTATTTTTCTCTTTTTCGCTGCCACTTATCTCATCGTATACAATCAAGTATTATTTGATATCCACGTTCTGTAAGATCATCCGTGCTGTCATTATTCAGCGCATATATGATCCTCATCCTACGCCCATCCCGTCATATCCCCGGACCACGATATCATATATTTTCCTCTGCACTCTGGGATCATCTGACTTGACTGTGGAAAGATTCTCACATCCATGAAACATAGCAAATGTATCCATTGTGTTTTGTAAGTTAAATCTATGCAGATCCATATATTCCAGATTGTGGCAGCCGTCAAACATGGATTCCATATCAGTTACATTGGTCGTATCAAAGCTGCCTAGATCAAGTTCTCTTAACGACTCACATCCATTGAACATACACCGCATTTCAGTAACATTTGATGTATCGAAGCTGCTCAGATCCAGCTCTTCCAGACTTTCACAATAGCAAAACATATAATCCATATTGAGAACATTTCCGGTATCAAAAGCACTGATGTCAAGTTTTTTCAGGTTGGAACATCCTTCAAACATGGAATACATATCGTAAACATTGGAGGTATCAAACCCCGACAGGTCCAGTTCTGTCAGGCTGGCGCAGTTTCTGAACATAGTCTCCATGCTGCGTACGTTTGACGTATCAAACCCACTTAAATCTAATTGTTCAAGGCTTGTGCACATGTAAAACATGCATCCCATGTTTGTGACTTTAGAAGTGTCAAAGCTGCTGAGGTCTAATGCTTTCAATTCGTTGCAATCATCAAACATTGAATCCATGTCAAGAACATTCGATGTATCAAAAGAAGACAGATCTACTTTTTTCAGGCTATGGCAGTACAGGAACATCCCATTCATAGAAATGACATTTGAGGTATCCAAACCGGTAAGATCAGGCTCTTCCAGACTCGAACATGCTAAAAACATATCTCGCATACTTAAAACAGCTGATGTATCGATACCGGACAGATCTGCCTTTATCAGATTACTGAAGCCCCAAAACATCCGGGACATATCCACGGCTCTTACAGTTTCCGCCTCGGAATACCAGAAAATATCCCCATTCTCATACCAGGCAGTAACTTCAGAAGTACCTTCTTCTGAAAGAATTATTGTTTTGGCATCAGAAGGGGCAGGGGAAAGAGATCTCTGAAAAGTCCTTATTCTGTCGGCTGCATCTTCTCCTTCTGCCAGAGCAGAGTCGTTTAAAGCTAATTCCTGGAATAATTCGTTCATCTTCTCACCGCTCATCAGTGTCGCAGTTTCTCCCTGAGTCCCAGCGGCATTGACCATTTGTGATTCTGTTTTATCTGTATTCCAGGTCGTCTCATCAATAAAAGACTTCATCAAGTCTCTAAGTTCATCTGTAAGTTCACAGTATTTCGCTCTTATGTAAAAAAATACCTCGCTCCCGTCTTTGATCGTAATATAAAACACACTGTCTAATGTCTCAAATGTAATGTAATCCGCTGTTTCAGTCTCATAAACAGAATAAGTACTTTGATGATATTCAGCTGTAGTTTTTCCTGCAAGCAGATATTGGTCAAGGCCCGGAAAATCTCTCAGATCTTTTATGCCTGCATATTCAGAGTCTTTCTTTTTGATAATAATATCATAATTATTATCAGGAAAATAAGATTCCGAGGAGAAAGCCAGCAGCTCATATCCCAGCATTTTCATATAAGCATCCACACTCTCCTTAGAAATATAGTCGCTCTCTAAAGCTTCCAGGTTCGATGAGTTATCCTGTAAATAGACAAAAAATTTTCCATCATCAAGCTTTACATTCAAATATCCATCCATCAAAACATAATCTGTCTTCTCATTGGATAGATGCTCTTCTGCCTCTTTGCTGACTTCTTCTGTCTCCGCATAAACGCAGCTCAAGTTATATCGCAGCAGAAGTCCCAAAAGCATTATTCCGATGCAGTACATAATACTTTTTCCGATTTTTATCATAATAAAATCCTCCGATTCTAAAGTCTGGATGTACATCTTCAAAAGTATTATACCATAAGTCATATCATATTTGTTCCTTATCCTAGAACACCCTCAACATCAGCATTTCCTCATTCCAGATATATGAACCTCCCTGTGACCTGACAGCGCTGATCTCCTGCAGGATCTCTTCATGATGAGATGCGGTTTCTTCATCTTCAAAATAAATGTAGAATTCCGGATATTTGCCGGCAGCTTCACGGGCTGCCTCATATGCTTCTTCAACAGAATGGACCGTATACTCATTTTCCGGACGGGTTGAAAGATCTGTTTCAGCCAGTAACTGCTCCCCTGTCTCGTGATTCCAGTTGTGTATCCTTTCCGCCCGGTCGAGTCCTATATTAAACCAGGTGTATTCTATCCCGTAATTATCGCTGTCATCCCAGGTAACATCCACCATTCTCCAGGTTCCGTCAAGCCGGATCAGGTTCCAGATATGTGTCTCATCCTTCCAGTAATTTTCCTCGTCGTTAACACTCTCTCCATGCTGATATGTGACTGTAAGGCCCGCCAGACTGCCTACAAGATAAAACGCATCCGCATAGCCGTCGCAGTTTGCCTCTCCATTAAGAAGCGCTCCTACAGCAGTATCATCTTCTTCCAGATCTTCAACAATTGAATATTTTATTCCCCTGCAAAGACGGTCGTGAATATACTTTGCGATCTGCAGCTGCTGATCTGCTGTCATCTGTTCCGGTGAAGCATCACTTCCTTCTCCCAGCACCTGTACACGCGCTTCATTCGCAAACGCAAGAGCGGCATCCATGGTTTGATGTTCCCGTTCCGTAAGAATATCTGTGATGTTATTGTTCAGCGCATATATTATCCTCATTCCCGGATAATATGAACATCCCGAAAGGATAATAAGCTTCACTGGCACAATATACAGGCCCCTGCATTTCCTGTGCCATCACAGGCGCAGAAATTCCAGAGCAAACACCCGCTGCCCCCGTAAGTATAGTACAAGCCGCAACTAAATTCCTTATCAAAATCTTCCCTGCCATCACTTCTGTCCCTTTCATTTTCCAAATAAAAAGCTTCACAAATTCATATCATGTTTATCATACCATATAAAAAAACACTTTCGTAGAACATGGATTTCCTTAAATCTACTGAAGCATGTGATCCTTTCTTCGACCCCTGTTCTGATGATAGTCATACAGATCAGAACCTTTTATCAAGAATGAAGAGATAGTCCTCTACCTAAAAAAAGGCCCTTTATGTCGATTTCTTTTGCTTGACTTTTGTCCGGCAATCTATTATCCTGAAATTACATATCTGGGACATCTCTTTGCTATCTCTGGCAGTTTTTTCCCGTATGCATATTCTACAAAAAGCGGGGAAGCCCAGATGCAAATGCTTTACATCACTTTGACAGGATTTCCCCGCAAGCACCTGAAGCCGAGAGGAGGCCTGTCTTTTGAACAGAAAAGCATTTGAAAATCTTAACCTTATTGACAATTTTCTATTCGGAGTTACATTGGATCATAAAGTATATGGCTCTTCCGAATGTGTGGGTGATTTTCATCACTACTTTTGATCCTTTCGGAGCAAACAGGATGGTTTACACAATCAGGAATCATTGTGTAGAACTGCCGGAGATGGACTACGATGACGGAGCTGTCACACTCTATCTTTATGTATATGGCAAAGAAGGTAGGGTATCTGAAAAGCTGCGTGAGCTGCTCATGTATTTTGCAAATACCAATCGAGAATATGCCTGCAATCCCGAACTCGCAGCCCTCCAGTCCTGCATAGATGATATCAAAACCGATTCAAGAATCAAGGAGGCCTATATGGACTTAGCTGAATATATTGAGTTTGAATGTAATGAAGCGACCGAAGAAATTCAGGCCGAACGTGATGATGCTATTGCTGAACGTGATGACGCTATTGCTGAACGTAATGACGCTATTGCCGAACGTGATGAAGCTACTGCGAAGCTTGATGCTGCACTTTGTCAAATAAATGAGATGAAGGCCGAAATAAAGATTTTACAGGAAAAGCTTTTTTCACTCAAAATGTGAACGCAAAAAAATTCATATCATCCCTGCGTATATGGCAAAATGAGGAAAGTGCCTGAAAAGCTGCGTGAACTGCTCATGTATTTTGCAAATACCGGAAAAGTAAATTGAAGGGACGATTCTCTGTCTTAAGACAGAGAACCGTCCCTCTTTGCCTGTCCTGCACCCAAATGTTGTGGTGCAATCTGGAACAAAAATCCTCGTTCATCGAAATGCGCTTTTTGCACTGGAATCATATATAATATCTAATATTTTTTTCAGAAACAAAAACCCGGCGGACAAAATACCGTAAAACTTGCTCATATTTCCAACTCCTGTTTGACGAATACGCTAAATAATGCATGACATTCTTTATATATTATTGTATACTATATCTATTCATGTAAGTATCCATTAAAATACGCACCCACTTTAAAGGAGGTAATACCCATGAGCATTCCATATGTAGCCAGGGACGAGAAAGGCATTGCTACTCTCTATGTTAATGACAAACCGTTTTTCTGCCATGCGGGGGAGATCCATAACTCAAGCGCTTCGGATCTTAACTATATGAAGGAGAATGTCTGGCCCAATCTCCGCAGCCTTAATATGAACAGCGTTATTGCCCCGGTGTACTGGGAAGTTATCGAGGAGGCCGAGGGTATATACGACTTCTCTTCCGTTGACGGCCTTATCCTGCAGGCCCGTGAGGAAGGCCTGAAGCTTATATTCCTCTGGTTCGGCCTGTGGAAAAATGCCGAGTCCATGTACATCCCGGGATGGATGAAACAGGATCCGGAGAAATATTTCAGAGCTGAAAAAGTAAACGGCGAACGCACCACCACAGTCTCTCCTCTCTGCAAGGAAGCTGTTGCGAAGGACCGTCAGGCATTTACAGCTCTCATGAGCCATATTCGCGACTTTGATGAAAAAGAGCAGACCGTCATCGTTATTCAGGTCGAAAACGAGATCGGACTTCTTAAGACTGACAGGGATTACTGTGAGACTGCCAATAAAGCCTTTGCTGAAAGCATTCCCGAAAAGCTTGCAGATGCTGTCGGAAAGAGTGGAACCTGGACAGAAGTATTTGGCGACGATGCCGGCGAGTCCTTTATGGCGTGGTATTTCGCATCGGCTGTCGAGGAGATTGCCGCAGCAGGAAGAAAAGAATATGCTCTTCCCTGCTATGCAAACGCATGGCTGTATCAGTATCCATGGTATCCGGGTTCCTACCCGTCAGGCGGCCCGGTTGAAAAAGTCCAGCACATCTGGCGTGCAGCGGCTCCTTCGCTCTTCGCGTTCGGCCCGGATATCTATGTCCCATACTGTGCGGATGTAATGGATTCATATGCATCAGATGAAAATCCGCTTTTCATCCCCGAGATCAGGAAGGACGCAGTTACCGCTTCATACGCCCTCTATGCATTTATGGCAAAGAACGCGATCTGCTATTCTCCTTTCAGGATTGAAGAACTCGCACTCGACCCGGCGCTTGTTGACCGTCCTCCAATGGAAGTTATGATAGCGCTCAACATTGATCCTTCCGCTTTTGACATCACGGACAGCAAGGATTTCCTGGCCTGCACCAATAAGTTCCTCGATGACCTTGAACCTCTGTATCTCAAATACAGGGGAACAGAGCATCTGAAAGCTTTCGTCCGCCATGGCGAGAATGACAACGGAACATTCCTGAGGTTTAAGGATTATGACCTCACCGTATCCTATGCTCCAAGACAGACTGCCAAGCCTCTCGGCGCCGGCGCTGTTATCGAGCTTGATGAGAACACCTTCCTTGTCACGGCCATGTCCTGCAGCATGCAGTTCCATGTAAAACCGGGCAGCACGGCACAGGTTGATATCCTCAGGCTTGAAGAAGGCGCTTTCGAAAACGGTACCTGGAAGAGGGACCGTATTCTAAATGGCGACGAGAAAATGTCCTTAAGCTTCGGCCCGATGCCGAAGATGCTCATGGTCAAACTGTATCAGTTCTGATCTTCGTTTCAATATAAAAGTTATTCACGACCCAGCCGTGAATGGTAACATATAAAAGCTGTTTGAGACACCTGAACCTTTTGAGGCGCATTCTGAGCTGCGTCTCAAAAGGTTTCATTTTTGGAGGAAAACTTTTATGCAATATGGCTTTTTTGACGATAAAAACAGAGAATATGTCATAACCCGCCCCGATACACCGGAAGCCTGGGCCAATTACCTTGGATCCCCGGAATATGGCGCTCTTATTTCCAACAACGCTGGAGGGTACAGCTTTGTAAAATCCGGAGCAAACGGCAGAATCCTCCGCTATTCTTTTGACAGGAGCGATAAACCGGGAAGGTACATCTATCTGCGTGACAACGAGACTTGCGATTACTGGTCAGCCTCCTGGCAGCCTGTCGGCAAAGAGATTGAGAGTGAAGAAAATGTTCCGGGAAATATAGTAGAGTCCCAACAGTCTCAGGACGGTTCCGGAAGCCCGGAAGCCTCTGAACAGCCTCTGAACAGTTTCGGAAGTTCGAAAGTTTCTGAACAACCTATGGCCGGTTCAGGAGATGTTTCTTCCATATCCCGTACTCCCGAGTCAACGTCCAAATATACAAGCGAATGCCGTCACGGCCTTGGTTATACTGTCATCTCTTCTTCATACAGCGGAATAGGCGCGAGGACCCTTTACTATGTACCGCAGGGTGCTGACTGGGAGGTCTGGAATATTGAGGTTACAAACCAGTCAGACAAAGAGAGGCAGCTTACCGTTACCGGATATGCTGAATTCACCAACAACAGCAATTACGAGCAGGACCAGGTGAACCTTCAGTACTCACGTTTCGTTACAAGCACAGTCTTTCGTGAGAATCGCGTACTGCAGCGGATACACGGAAATCTTGCCTCTTCCGGCGATGATTCATCAGTAGACAACAATGATTTTCAGGAACGCTTTTTCGGACTCGCCAGAGGCTCCGTCGATTCCTGGTGCGGGGACAAAGCACTGTTTCTTGGGAATTATCACAGTTATGGAGACCCGGTTGGGGTAATCTCCGGAAATCTCGGGGACGAAGCAGGATATAATGATTACTGCTGCGGAGCCATTTCATCCGTAATAACTCTTGCACCGGGCGAAAAGAAACAGCTTACCTTTGTTCTTGGCATGAAGCATGACGCTGAAGCAGCAAGTATAATGGAGCATTACGAAAACAGTGATGCATGCCGTGAAGAGCTCGCTTCACTGAAGGAATGCTGGGAAGAACGCCTTTCCGGTTTCCGCATAAAAACTCCCTGTCCGGAATTTGACACCATGATAAATATCTGGAACGCCTACAACTGTTTCATGACCTTTATCTGGTCCAGGGCCGCATCTTTTATCTACTGCGGCCTTAGAAACGGATACGGCTACCGTGATACTGTGCAGGATATACAGGGGATCATTCATCTTCAACCCGAGATGGCTGCTGAAAAGATACGTTTTATGCTATCCGGGCAGGTAGATAACGGCGCAGGGCTGCCGCTTGTCAAATTCACGCACAATCCCGGACATGAGGATACACCTGACGATGCCTCCTATGTCAAAGAGACAGGTCACCCGGCATACCGGGCAGATGATGCTTTGTGGCTCTTCCCTACTGTATTCAAATATGTTGCCGAAACAGGAAACACAGACTTCCTTAATGAGATCATTCCCTATGCAAACAAGGGCGAGGACACAGTGTATGATCATCTGAAAAAAGCAATAGGTTTCTCCCTTGCCCACCTTGGTCCGCACGGAATGCCGGCAGGTCTGCATGCCGACTGGAACGACTGCCTGAGGCTGGGCAAGAACGGCGAGTCTACTTTTGTGGCTTTCCAGTTCTGCTATGCTTTTAAGATAATGAAGCTGTTTGCCGAAAAGCTGAACGATACAGATTATATTCCCTTCCTCGATGAGCAGCTTGCGAGGCAGGAAAAGCTCCTTAACACTCTGTGCTGGGATAATGACAGGTATATACGCGGTTTTACTGAAGCCGGGCAGGTGATAGGAAAACGCGAAGACAACGAAGCCAGCATGTGGCTGAATCCGCAAAGCTGGGCTGTCATCAGCCGGACGGCTTCACCGTCTCAGGCCGAAAGCGCCATGGACAGCGTCATGGAGCACCTCAATACACCCTATGGAGCCATACTGATGGATCCGCCGTACCAGAAGGAGGCTTTTGATGGTGCCCTTATGGTCATCTATAACAAGGGGGTCAAAGAAAATTCTGGCGTCTTCTCACAATCCCAGGGCTGGCTGGTGCTTGCTGAAGCGCTTCTCGGACACGGTGACCGCGCCTTCACATACTGGAAAGAAAACTCTCCATCCATGCAAAACAACAAGGCTGAGATCCGCCGTATGGAACCTTACTGCTATGGTCAATTTACCGAAGGCAAAGACAGCCCGCACATGGGTCGCTCACACGTCCACTGGCTGACAGGTACAGCCTCCACAATGATGGTAGGCTGCGTTGAGGGAATCCTCGGCATGCGCCCCGATATAGACGGACTGCGGCTATCCCCATCCATTCCGGCCGAGTGGGAAGGCCTCACCATAGATAAAATCTTCCGCGGCAAAAAACTTCACATAGAAATAAAAAATCCCGCTCATAAGCAGAGCGGCTGCCACAGCCTGCTCCTGAACGGAAAAGAAATCGGCTGTGATTATATACCCGCAGCTATGCTGGATGATACAAACACGATCATCCTGACGCTCTAAAAAAACAGGGGGCGAATCAGACAGGGGACGGTTCTCTATCTTAAAAAGGGCCTTTTTTGTCGATTTCTTTTGCTTGACTTTTGTCCAGCAATCTACTATCCTGAAATTACATATCTGGGACATCTCTTTGCTATCTCAAGCATTGTTTTCCCGTATGCACATTTTACAAGACAGCGGGGAAGCCCAGATGCAAATGCTTTACATCACTTTGGCAGGATTTCCCCGCAAGTACCTGAAAAGCTGCATGAACTGCTTATCTATCTCGCAAATACTAACCGCGAAAATGCCTGCAATCCCGAACTTGCCGCCCTCCAGTCCTGCATAGATGATATCAAAACTGATTCAGGGATCAAGGCGGCCTATATGGACTTAGCTGAATATATTGAGTTTGAATGTAATGAAGCAACCGAAGAGATCCGCGCCGAACGTGATGATGCTATTGCTGAACGTGATGACGCTATTGCTAAGCTCGATGCTGCACTTTGTCAAATAAATGAGATGAAGGCCGAGATAAAGATATTGCAGGAAAAGCTTTTGTCACTCAAAATGTGAACTCATTAAAGTTTAATATCATCTCTACGATATGGCAAAATAAGGAAAGTGCCTGAAAAGCCGCGTAAACTGCTCATGTATTTTGCAAATACCGGCTAAATAAATCGAAGGGACGGTTCTCTGTCTTAAGACAGAGAACCGTCCCCTGTGTTCACTCCAAAGACGTGTTTTAAAACGCTCTTCTTAAACGTCTTAAAAAACAATTTGTCTTATTCTTCTGCAGCTTCTTCAATTACTTCTTCCAGCTCATCCTCAGAAGCCTCTTCTTCGAGAACTTCTTCCGGCTCTTCTTCCTCAATGGCCTCTTCCGGTGCTTCTTCTACAGCCACTATCCTTCCCTGGCCGTATGGATCCTGATATTCTTCTCCGACCACTCCTCCGAGAGTCTCGATGATATAATCTTTCAGGACCTGATTATCCAGCTTGACGCTTTCCTGAAGGACCTTGCAGCCGTCGAACGCAGTATTTCCATCACCATGGTCGAGCAGCATATAGTCGTGTGATGCCACGGTGTATATTTTGTCAAGATCAAGAGGTTCGTCACCGACCATAACGTTCTTGACGCGATATTCTCCCTCTACACCGGTAAACATACCGTTCTCATCTGAAGTGGCAGAAGTCTCAATATAAGTATGGATCTCATATGTAAGTCCTGATACCTGCAGGAATCCGCCCGATTCTGACGGTACTGCACGTGCGTTCCATTCCAGTGCATCCAGTATCTGCTGGCCGGTAGCTTCTATTACAGTAAGTGAATTTCCAAACGGATGTACCAGCAGGACATCATTGAGAGTGATATCACCGGCAGGTATGCTGACCCGGATTCCGCCGCCGTTTACCAGGCCTATATCCGCCCGGCCCTGATCACGGTAAGCATCCGCACAAAGGTCGCCCAGATTTGTTTCTGCCCGGCGGACAATACGTATCGGATTGTTCTGTTCGTCGACCTCGGTCGGATCATATATGGTCAGATCAACAGCTGTCTTTGCCACCACCTCAGCCAGGGCTTCATCAAGATCAGCGGTAGCTTCCTCAAGTTCTTCCGTCATTGAATTGGTAATGCCGAGAAGCTCAGGAACAGACACGTCATTTTGCCAGGTGTAAAGGCCGTTTGAGATACTGCCGTCCTCTGCTGATATTCTCACCCAACCAATGTTTGCAAGCTTTGTGCCGCAGGCAGTACGGATCACATCTTCTCCATCCTTATTGCTCATAACTATCTGGTCAGTATCATGAGAATGTCCGTCAGTCATGACGTCTATTCCGCTTGTGTTGGAAAGAACATCGGCATATGTCCACGGAATACACTCTGCCTCGTTCCCCAGATGTCCCATAAGGAAAACATAATCGGCGCCTTCCGCTCTGGCATCGTCAACTGATTTCTGCACTGCATCATAGACATCATCTCCTGTATCATCCTGAAGGAAATTATAAATAAACTCTCCTTCTTCATTCTGGAAATATCTCGGAGTTGACCCGGTAGGAGTTTTTGGAGTCGTCACGCCAACGAAACCGATCTTTATGCCCTCAACCTCCTCGATAACATACGGATTAAATACCAGTTTCCCTTCTTTATTAAAGTTGCAGCTGATGTATGGGAACTCTGCTTTTTCAGTAAGTTCCAGAAATCTGTCCATTCCATAATCAAACTCATGATTTCCGGGAATGGCAACATCATAGCCAATATCATTCATAAGGTTGATTATCGCTTCGCCTTCTGTCATGGTTCCAAGAGGTTCACCCTGTATGGCATCTCCATCATCAATCAGAAGAACATGGTTTCCTTCTGCCTCAAGTTTTTCCTTTATCGCCTGCAGGCCTACAAAAGTAAAGTTCTGGTCCACACCGCAGTGAACATCGCTGGTGTAAAGCACCACAACATCCGAGCTGAGCTTACTTTCTTCAGTTTCTGCCTCTTCAGCAAATACCGGCGTGGCAAGAGTCGCAGCTGACATTGAAAGGCCGAGAAAAACAGCGAGTAATTTCTTCATAAACCCATTTCTCCTTTCCGTTTAACAGACACATTTTTCCATGGATAACTGTGTGTTATGTTTTACCATTTTTAAACGATCATATGCAAATGGTAAATTGAGCAACTATTCGTAAAGAATGCACAATAGTTACAAATCCAATCCGTTCATTCACGAAATGTTAGTTATATTTTATCATACCAGGCTTAAGAATCCAATATATTTTTTGAGCGATAATTATTACGATTTACGAATTCATAAAACACATCCAGTTTTTGCCTTATTGACACAAGGCATGCTTCGCTTTCATTAAGTCAGCCGCGGTGCATCCCTCTCATTGTCCGGTTTGCCGATGAGCAACGTTAATAAAATGATATAGGGACGGTTATCTGTGCTGATCAAACAGCACAGATAACCGTCCCTGTGTTCCTCATTCTTCAGTATTGTATGACATTTCCCATATTTCGGAATATGTAGGCAGCGGTGAATCAGTCGACAGACACATAAGCACAAAAGCCTCATATGCATTTACCGGATACAGTTTCATCATGCCGCATCTTTCCAACAGCTGGTTTGTATCATCAATATAATTTCTGCACCGGACTTCCGGCTCAAGATCTTCCTGTTCCTGTGAATAAATAAAGAACTGAAGGGTTATTAAATCAAACCGGTCAAGCTTTATAGTCTTTTTAAACAGGCTCTCAAGCCTCTGCCTGCTCATTCGTTTCTGATGAAAATGCTTTGATAATACAGAACTGTTCATCTTCCTGAGGTTTCCGTTCTTTTCCATAGGAATCCCATTACAAATTACCTTCTCTAGATCTCCCGGCGTGATCTCATCGGGCGTCCAGATTTTTGTCTTCCTATTCTCCGGATCCTCATCACGGCTGTATATCTCTGCTATTATACTGCGCACATGATCATATAGATTAAGAAATTCCTTATAATTTGATTCCCTTAATTTGTCATAATCATTTTTCTTTTTCGATTCTTCCAGAAGTGAACATACCTGTTCTTCAATCTGCTCTCCAGATTCTCCCCCGGCGTCATCTACATTGATATCAGTTTCAAGATTGACATATTTTCTTATAAGTTTATGAGCCACTGCATACGGCAGATGTTTTTCATAGCAGTAACTGTAGATGACTTCTTCAGGATCTGATGAGTTGAAATCTTCCTCCTTCAATACCTTGAGCAGAAATTCCGAAACATCCTCCTTTGTCATCCTGAGTCCAAACCCCAGGACAAAAACCGTTGACCGCTTTACGCTGTCCTGAGTAAGCCATCCTTTTATGATCGCCCCTGTTTTTTTGGTTGTATGTTCAAATGCAAAAGGCGCACCATTCTCCTTAAAGCTTTCACAAATGATCTCTTTATAGTCATTGTCTGTCAGATTCGAAAATGGTTCCTCTATACCGGTTCTTGTGTAAATATATCTTTTGAGATAATCCTTGAACGAAACCAGTTCCATTTCTTTAAGCAGGTAATCAAAGATAGCCGCAGAATCCATGTCTTCAAAAAATGCAGAATAGATGACCGAATTCATTTTTTTTACGGCTTTTCTTGTATATTCAAAGTCCTTGACTGTCAGTTCATCCCACATAAAAAGTGAATCTGTCAGATTTTTTTTATCCAAAAAACACCCTCCTATCTCACAATGATATCTGCCTTTATAACGCAGTTTCCCTTCTCTACAGCTCCCAGATCAAGTTTATTCGTAAACTGACCATCTTCAAATTTCAGTAAATACGGAACTGGTTTCCCCAAAGGAACAGTAAATCTTTCATACTGAAAATATGTTTGTGCAGCAAATGTATCATCCAGATATAATTCAACTGTAGAGTTTTTCCATCCTATTATACGTTTTCCGGTTCTGTTCACAAGATAGCCCTGTGCATACATACAGTTCTCTTTATAATAGACCTTATTGAGAACAAATATAAGCCCGTTTCCTTTTACCTGTGCAAATGCCTGGCCAGCCTTGAGAGCCGCGTCAAACAGATTTCTTCTTACAGTTACTTCACAGTAACTGTCATCAACAGCATCTACAATTCTTATGATTCGAGTTGTTCCAAGGTTTTTGGCTCTGACATACCCTTCTTCAACTGCCGCTATTCCTGAATTCTCAGATACACATTTAACATTTTTATCAGAAGGAGCATAATTACCGGGAAAAAGACTTTCGAGAGAAATCTTTCTCCCTTTAGTTACTGCCTTTTCCCTGCATTGAGTGTTACTGACAATACACCCCTGACCGGCTGATTGACTCAGCATTACATGATCTGACCCCGGTCCGACTTGCGGAGTTGCCATACCTGACATCGTCGTTGATGAATTCGAATCCGGCCTGGAGTTGCCATCCGGTGTTGGAGCCGGTGACGGGGTCAGTGTCGGGAGCGGTATTGTTAAACGTGCATCTTGACTCTGTGTGTCTGTCTTTGTTGAATTATTTCCATTGACAGTATTCACGTCCTGTATTGAAGCATCACTTCCCGATTGGTCAATTTCATACCTGCCTGTCCTTGATTCCAGTGTATAATTGCCAGTATCTGCATATCCCGCATCATTATCATAATTCTCTTCAATATTATTACTGTCAGCCTCATTAACCGGCAGCACATTATAAAAATAATCCCTGTCATTATATCCCGGAAGAGCCGTATCATTTGCAGCTTCATTTTGATGTTTGCTTAATAATTCACCATATCCCGGTTCAGGTGCTTCAGTGATATTTCCTTTTTCCAATTCAGTATTGGTTCCTGAGACGCCACGCTCACTTTGTTTTTCCGGAACACGAAATGATTCCTCCACTACACCTTCCAGAACCTGTGCAGTAATGTTTCCGGATACGACACCTGTATCTAAAGTGTCTGTGGCTTCCTGCCTGACAGAATTGCCATGCATCTCTCCGGATCCGCCCCTTGCCAATTGTACCTGAAGCTCAGTATCATGCATCTGAACCGCATTTTCTGGGACTGTGGCTTCACTTATGATCCCCATATCGAAAGCGCCTGTTTCTGCTGTTTCAGCATTCTCCGCCGTATGACCGGTTTGATTCCAGTTACCATTCGCAAGAATTCCTGACGTCAGACTTTCAGTCACTTTTCCCAGCGGGGTTGATTTTATATAATCTCTTGTACTTGGATTACTCAGTGTGAAACCTGTCCCCAAAGCTGCTGCCACCACAGAAGCTGCTGCAAGCCGCCTCCATATGCTCTGGCTGACTCTTCGTTTATACTTACCTGACTGGATTTTTTTAAGCGCGCTTTGCAGCGCCTGTTTAAACTCCTGTGCAGACTGATATCTGTCCCTGCTATGGTAAGCCACTGCTTTCAGCACGACCTTCGCAACAACGGAAGATGCATTGACCGGTGCCGGCATATGCTCTCCCTTCATTCTGCGGCTTAAAGCTTCCTCTTTATCCTTATAATAGACGAGCTGTTTTTCAGTATCAAGAAATGGATCCCTGTTCTTATTCAGCAGTTTATAGACGACTATCCCCAGTGAATAAATGTCAGCAGTGATTCCGTATTTTCTCCCATGATAGATTTCGGGAGCCATATAGGTAAAAGTACCTTTGGCCGAATAACTGCCCACTGTCATCTTAATCTGACGTGCAACTCCGAAATCGCCAAGCTTAAAATGCTGCTGGTCTGTTACAAAGATATTATCAGGCTTTATATCCCGGTGGATAATATCTGACCTTTCACAGATTTCCAGTGCAGAGCAGATATCAATTGCCATCTTAAGGACATCCTGCTCGGTCATCTGCTTTTCTGTATAATAATCCGTGAAGCTTTTTAGATATTCCATCCTGATATAGATAGTCCACCCTATCTTATCCTGATGTTCTTCGACAATATAATCCTCTATAGAAACGATGTTTTCATTGCCCTTCAGTTCGTTCATGAACTGAATTTCCTTCATGTAATCTGCGATCATATCTTCGAAATAAAGCTTTACAGATTCACTGCCCCTGAACTCCCGAATAAGCTGAATGACATCACTCTCATCCGATGGAATATCTATGACCTTTACTGCGCTTCTTAAAGTACCCTGTCCGTCATTTTTTTCTGCAAGATATACGCTGCCGTATGCACCCTCTCCTATCAGGTCGGTCAGGGCCCAGCCGCCCCATTGTTCCGGAATCTGCCGATCTGCCATCTTTTCTTTCCCCCGTTGAGTGGTGTTGACTATACTCTATCCCCTTAGTATTACCATGTCAGTCATTTAAATTCAAGCTTATTTTCAGATATTATAGTATATATTATATATTTAATTGTAAACATGTCTATATTTCGACTATTATAATATTCTAAGCATATTAATGATCTCTATCTGCTCACAGCGAGCACAAGTGTAATAACTATGCCTTTTGAGAGACCTCTTAAGCATCTTAAAAAGCATAGTTATTACTTATACTATCGTTACGAACTTGAACTCAGCAGCTGCCAGCTGCATAGTTCTAGTATCCTCTTATAATACCAGTATACTTCTTTCCTGGTCCCCTCCCGTAGAATTCAAGGTACCTTCCGGCAAGTCTGAGCAATAGTGTAAGTGATTATGTGTTTATGAATGTATTATATCTCTGCCATTCCCGGACATATATAAACCTGTAGTTTAATTATTACAGGATTCCTAAACTGAAAAGGGCTGCCGCAATTGCGACAGCCCCTTTTACGATATTTATGAAGTATTGCCATCCATCAATAACCAAGGCACATAGCCCAGCAGGTTCTTCCGTTCTTTTCATAGCATGCAATCCCGACTCTTGTCGCTTTTTTATCAAGCATGAGCCTTCTGTGGCCTTGTCCAGCGTATTTATCATTCATTTCTGACCATGCGCTTATTATCTGGCTGCCGGAAGTCTGTCCCCAACCAAGGCACTCTCCACAAGCTCTTGCATTCGAAGGATATGCAGTCCAACAGCTTCTGCCATCAGTCCTGTCATGAGTCTTGCGTCCATTTATGTAACACTGTCTCCACTGTTCTTCAGCGCGCGTCCTTGCAATTTTCTCCAATAATGCATCCCTTTTCAATGCCTTCAGACCGGTTACGGTTACTTTTGAAGTATTATTACTGTTCCAATACCACTGATTGTTTCTGGATGTACGGAAGCTGTTAAGTGCAGTATATGCATCACTCACATTTCTGTATTTTCCTGTCTGGCTTACCTGGGTCTGTGAAGAAGATGTTGAAGCTGCTTTTACTGTGATTTTGCAGGATGCTTTTTTATTTCCTACCGTTGCTGTGATCGTTGCTGTTCCTGCTTTCTTTCCTGTCACGGTTCCGTTTTTTACAACTGCTACATTGCTGTTGCTTGAACTCCATACAGGGCTTTTCTTAACCGTTGTATTTGAAGGAGCATAAGAAACACTCAGTGTAACTGTCTTGCCCTGGTTAATAGTTGCAGATGTTTTGTTTAAGGAGATGCTTTTCAGCGGAACCTCTTTTGCCAGTACATTTACTTCATAGGTCAGCCTGTATGTGCTGCCTGCCTTATATTTGCTTCCCGATTTAGTATAGGTGTTTACTGTAGCATAAGCTGTAAATTTACCCGGAGCTGTGCCTGTAAAAGTAATTCCCGCTTTTTTATTGCTGGTCATTGTCCCTGAGCAGAAACCCGAGGTCTTTACATATCTGCTGTTGTATTGGAAGTAGCAGTTCGTGTATTTTCCTGCCGGTTCTTTTACCTCCACTCGTTTTGACTCTCCGACATGAATTGTAATTGCTGCCGGAACTTCATATCCTCCGGCCTTATTTTTGGTGGTGCCCGACGCCGCAAAAGAAGGCACGGCACATGCAATAAGTGTCAATACAGTAGTTATCAGCATCATTACTTTTCTTAATCTTTTCATTTTCTTATCCTCCTGTTCTGAAAAGTATTCTTGAGTACGGTTAAATAGTAACACGCGTCAAAAATCCATTTGTAGAACAAAAGTGTCGGGAAAATTTTTTAAAAAAATTTTCAAATTCATAAAACCTTTTTCTTTCTCACCTCGTCTAAGTATCAGAAGGGAACAGTTTGGAAAGAGAGGTACCTTATGAATTATATTAATTTACCGGAAAAATGGAATGATTGGACATTGACAGAACAGACAGGTCAGGGTTCTTCTGGTTCTGTATATCTTGCTCTGAGACGAACCGGCGAGGTTATCGAAAAATCTGCCATCAAGATTATTCATGTTTCAGCAGAAAATGATGAAAAGGCTGCACTGTTTTCTCTTTTTGGGCGTATTGATGCTGCAAAGAAATATGCAAAAGAACTGCTCCAGGCACATCTTACCGAAATCAGGATCATGGAGACTTTAAAAGAGAATCCGCATATCGTACAGATTCAGGATTATGATATTCAGGAGTCGCCGGATCATATGTCATATACTGTTTTTATAAAAATGGAGTATCTTCAGACACTGGAAGAGCACCTGGGACAGATCTATGCATCATACAGTAATCTACCGCAGATGCCCGAAGACAATAATCCGCCGCAGATGCCCGAAGAATACATCGATGAGATCAGAGCACTTGGATGTGATATATGTGATGCTCTGGATGCCTGTCATAAACATAATATAATTCATCGCGATATAAAACCGGCTAACATTTTCTGGTCCGAAAAGGACGGTTATAAGCTTGGTGATTTTGATGCTGCATGCATCAAAGGTGAACCCTTGGACACCGATACTTCCACAGGGACCTTATTATATATGTCGCCCGAAATATTTAAAAGAGAGCCGTTCGATCATACCTCTGATCTGTACTCTCTTGGTATCCTCATGTATAAATATTTGAATAATAACCTCATTCCCTTCATTACAGAAACGGACAGCAGCAATATCCATCAGGTAAGAAAAGCATTTGAGCTGAGAATGTCCGGCAAAGAGCTGCCGCTTCCATATTACAAGGGAGCTATTACGTCTCCTGTAATGACAGCCTGCAGGTTCTGTCCGGATCAGCGTTTTCAAAGCGCTATGATATTTAAAGATGCATTACTTTAATAATATTTGTCTGTCATTCAAGTCCGGCAAGCCGGACTTGAATGCAATACTCATCTATAAGGGTGGTTTTTGATGCCGTTATATCTGACACAGACATTTTCATTTTCAAGTGGTTATTTTACAGGATAAGCAATCTGGAACAGCAATCCTGGATCGAATATCGGTACGTTGACAGGATACTCTTCCATACTTGATATATCTTCCAGCTTAATAGCATCTCCCTCCAGTGTCACCTTATGGAGTGGACCATTGAAGTATGTTGAAAATACAACCCCCGGCTTCTCTCCTGAGTGTAAACTGTATATACCATTGGGGATACGTCCACAACATATCAGCTTCCCGTTCCGGACTGTAAAAACAAAGGTCAGATCTGTTCTTATTTCCACCATCATTTCCGGAACTCCGTTCTTATCTATATCAACAACTCTGTACATCATTGCATAACCACTGCCGTTAATGCCCAGATCATGCATAGATGCCTCTCCAAACAGTTTCGAGTAATACCGGATGCCATCTGAATCAGGATCTGAACCCTTAATCTGTCCATAATTCATCAGATAGCATTCCATGGCTTTTGCGCTGTATAGCCTTATATAATCCTCGTTTTTGACAGATCGCTTACTTCTCCCTTCTTGCAGCATTGTCTTTAGGTCGCTTATCTGCTCAATGTTTATTAGCAGAGGCAAATCCGGTGTGGTTTCATAGCTTTCGGTACCACTTATTTGTCCATGCTCCATCCAGGAATTTGTGAGCAGAGGGCAGTAGATAATTCTGTCCGGAGTCACCTCAGAGATCCATTCATCAGCTGATATTTCATTGCCATCCTTTCGCCAGGCTCCACTTTCACAGGAAAAGACTGCTGACTGTGTTTTTCCCTTCTCCATGTAATAGTTCCGGAATGACAGAAGTCCTTCTTCTGTGTGGTTGTATCTCATCTGGATAACTCTCTTCCCATTCAGATTATCCATCACAAGCAGATTGGCGATTCCGGCACGTCCGCCATCCATTGCATATATATGCTGCAGATCACCGACCGTATTGCTTTCAAACAGAGTCTTTTTCTTGCCGTTCAATACTACGGCATTGTATCCGTCTCCTCCCGGAACATACGGAGAGCTTAACATTCCTGCAGTTGTTCCGTTTGGATATATCACCAAAAGATCATTTTTCCCGTCTCCATCATAATCAAAAACATCTGTTCCGCTTAACCCGTTCATAAACTGAAACCTGCCATACGAATCTTCGAGTAATGATGGCGTTCCATATCTGGATTCCATATCTTCTATTTCATCAGCATATGTTTTTGCCAGTTCTTTGTCACCACCACCTGCAACTAAAGTACCTACCGCACCGGTCAATACTGCTGTGCCAACCAACACTGCAATAGAAGGAACTTCTACTCCTTTAAATACAATGCTTCCCGTAACTGCCTTTCTGGCAAGTGCTGCAGCTTTACCGGCAGAAGCAGCAGACATTTTTCCTTTAATAAAAGAAATGGCTCCTTTTACAGTATTAGCTAATGCGCTGCCTCCTGCCGGTTGCCCGGCTGCTGCGCCGCCTGCGGCTCCGGCTGCTGTTCCTCCCGCAGCTCCGGCTGCTGTTCCTCCCGCTGCCCCCGCTGCTGTTCCTCCCGTGGCTCCGGCTGCTGTTCCTCCTGCGGCCCCCGCTGCTGTTGCTCCGGCTGCTGCGCCGCCTGCGGCCCCGGCTGCTGCCGATGCCCCGGCAGTCAATGCTTTCGCTCCAACAAGCTGCAGGACCGCTGCTTTGGTTGCTTCGGAAATGATCAAAGCGGCTTCTGTCTCTGTACTATATGCACCAAGCGCTGCAATAAAGAACGGGAATGGAAGCAAGTTGTGGAGACGTATACCCTGTTCTTTTTCCATCTTGAGGACCTGTTTTTCAATATTAGCCCGGCCGTATTTAAGTCTGCTCTTTACAGTGTTCTCAGAAACATTAAGCTCACTGGCAATACTCTTAACGCTCATATCCTGGGAATAGTACATCATTATACATATGCGCTGTTCTTCAGGAGTGGAAAGGAGCATCTGATTCACAAGCACTGATACTTCTTTCCGATCAAAATATTCTGATGGATCATCCTTAATTGACGTTTTTTCACGAGTCGGATCAAAATCGACTGCATCTAAGATCTCCTCATCGTCGAAAATCAAAGGACTATTCTTCCGAAGAATATCGATACATGTATTGCGGACGATCGCTGCACCCCACGCTTCAAAGCTCAGGGGATTCTCAAGCTTATCAAGAGATGAAAAAATCTTCACATAAGCATCCTGAAGAGCATCATCTATATCACCCTTTTTACTGGAGTACATCTGCTCTTTGCATATCATGTAGTACCTTTTGTAAGTTTTTTCATAGAGCCTGGTTATAGCAGTCTGATTATGCTCAGCCGCCATCCGGACCAGCGTAACCGTGACCATTGCGTCAATGTCAAGGCCACAGCTGCTGCATTTTTCAGCAATTCCCGTAAAACCAGCTCCGCATATGGGACACTTTCTTATTGCCGGAAGTCCGCAGCGGCTGCAGAATATCTGTTTATCTGATATTATATTTCCGCATGAAATACAGGTTGTTTTACTCATGATAGTTATCCTTTAAAACACATAGTGAACTGACATATCCGGGAATGTGATTATCATTTACTGCAAACCAGCTGCCCCAGATTCTTTGGATAATCTGCTGTAACAGGAAGATCATAACCACTATTATCCGGCACAAGATACTCTGCAATTTGTGAGTTATCAACATTAAATACTTCGTTATCCACGGATTCCTGATCATAAGGAAACTCTTTCAATAAGCCCGGGGCTGTTTCGCTGCCATACAATGTACCCCGATATACATTTGTGTTTCCGCAATATATCAGGTTCCCGTCTTTTACAGAAAAAACATAACAGGTTACATCAAAGTGACGGATGTGATTGTTTATCATGAGTTCCGGGAATCCATCCTTGTTAATATCGTAAATTGCATAGTCGATGTACTGCAAAGACTGATAGTCGATAAAATCAGAATACATTGCCTCATCAAATGAAGAAAGCGTTTCCTTCAGTATCCTTCCAACTTCTGTGTCTGAATAGTCCTCGTTAATATAATTCTGATGAGCGTAAATATTATACAGAGCACTATGATTCTCATAAATGTCCAATATCAAAAGAAGCCTGCGGTAAAAATTTGTCATAGTATTATCCAGCAGTGGTACTTCTGTTTTTTCTCTTAAAAGCCCCTCCTCCAGCGAATCAATCGTTAACAATCCGCTGTCATTATTGTTTTCTGAATCCACATCATCCCAATGATTCCCAAATTCTGCCAGTTTCAGAAAATCTACAGGTTCATTTCCCAAAACTTCATCTATCCATGCATATCCATCTATAATTTCATCATTTTTCAAAAAGCCGCCTGAGCTGCATGAATATCTGTCAGTAACTATATTGCCTCCATCCATAAAAGTATTATAATAAATGAGATTCTTCTGATTTCCCTGTTCAAATGCCGTAAACTGTAATACGTCTCCGCCTTGTTCCCTTCCGATTATATTTACAAACTTTCCGTACAATACTCCATACGAGTTCCTGGCATCCCCAAGCTGGTCAGTCTCATAAAGCAGTTCCGCTCCATCCTCATTCGCCGACCATATCTGCAGCTTATATTGAGGCATTTCCATCATGGCTTCATTTTCAATTGATTCTGTGGAGCCTGTATAGTAGACTGTCAGCATATCCTCGGCGCCATCACCGTTAAAATCCAGAAATGCAACACCGGAGAGTCCAGTTGCATACCAGTTACCTGTGCTTACCTGAGATCCCTGTTCTCCATGTTCTTCCATTATCTCTTTTGCTACAGTATAGTAGGCCTCTGGAATAGTTGTGTCCTGTTTGTCCAATTCCTGTGCTGACCCGGCTGCTGCGGTTCCTAATACAACTATCCCTATCATAATTCCCGTCAGAATCCTGTTCATTTATAATTCCTCCTGTTCATTACATATTCTTTATCAAATATGTTCAATCTCGTATCATTTAGTAACGCCATAGTTCAAGGCAGACATCTATAATGGTTCTTAATGCATGACCACTGGACTAAGTGTAACCATTATAAAATATAATTATGCTCCTGCTGTAGAAACAAGATTCCCATGAAAAATAAGCAGAGGACTATAAATCTGCCTCTGCTTGCTTTTGGAATTATTGAATTGTCTTTCCGTCTGATTCTCTTTCAACAAGAAATACTGAGCCATATGCTCCTTCACCTATCGGTTCTTTAACTACCCAGTCATCCCATTTTAGAGGCATAATAAACTCTGTCATTGTTCTCACCTTAACTCACTGACTTATCTGACCGTTTTATTCTCCTGCTTTATATGATAATTCCAGTGTATCGGAATATGTCTCAAGCGGACATTCTGACAGCAGGCACATCATCACAAATGCCTCATATGGATTAACCGGATATAGTCTCATCATGCTGCATTTATCAAGAATGGCATTGGTCTCATTCATATAGTTTTTAAGCCTGATCTCCGGCTCCAGTTCCTGCTGTTCCTGTGAATAAATAAAAAACAGAAGAGTAATAATATCAAACCTGTCTACTCTGATTTTCCTGGTGGTCACATCATCAAGCCTCTGTCTGCTCATTCTTCTGTATCTGAAACGTTTTGCGAGCGCAGAGACGGACATTTTCTGCAGGTTTCCGCTTTTTGTCAGTGGTATTCCGCTACAGATCATTCTCTCGATATCTCCGTATGAGATACTGTCTTTTGTCTTCTGTCTTTCATTTATTCCTTCATTATCCTCGTTATAGATATCGGCTATGATCCTCTTGACTCTGCCTATCAGAGACATGAATTCCAGATATGAGGTATTCTGCCGGTCATTATAAATGTAAAGTTTTTTTAACATTTTGAGATATGTTCTCATTTCAGCAATGGACATGATCTCAAATTGATACTTCTTTATCATTTCATTTATTTCATTCATGTCTTGGGGCATTATTTCTTCATTCTCATCAAAACCTTCATATTGCTTCAGAAGAGATAAGGCCTCCGCATACCTCAGCCCGTTTTTAAAGCAAAACCTGTACACTGCTTCTTCAGGATCCAGCATATTAAAGTCTTCCTCAAGGATGACTTTTGTAAGAAATTCAGAGACATCTTCCTGTGACATCTTAAGTCCAAAGCCCAGCAGAAATACTGTACTGCGCCTAACATAATCCTGAGAAAGCCAGGATTTTATGATTGCATTTTTTCTTTTTGTTGTAGGTTCGAATGAAAAAGGGGCTCCATTCTCCTCAAAGGAATAAAGCAGGATCTCCTTGTATACATCCTCTGGTACATCTCTGAATTCTTCTTTTATTTCTGCATGCTTATAAATGTATCTTTTCAGATGATCCTTGAAGGAGATATGATCGAACTGCTTATACAGATAAATGAAGATCGTGTCGGAATCCATATCCTCAAAATCTGCAGAATAGACTACCGAATTCATTCTTTGAAATGCTTTTGCTGTAAATTCATAGTCTTTCAGGCTTCTTTCCAGATCATAGAATTCATACTTTGTTTCCATAACTACCTCCATGTAATGTCACTTCATAGAATATGCTGTCTTGATTTTACGGCTATTCTAATTATATAACCTTGACGTTACCCGGATGTAGAATGCAAGTATCTTTTCAGGATATACTTTGAGGAAACAATCAACATGGCTTTTAATGTCATCTGGAACAATACATAAAACCACTTTCAGAAAGAAAATACGCCACAAATAAATTCAAATTGCTGATAATGTATGTTATATTGCAACACAATTATACCATTCTACCCAAATTTATGTCAACAGTTATCAGACAACCACACAGGGGACGTGGTGAACACAGAGTACCGTCCCCTATGTTCGTCCAAAACATAAAAAGAACGGTTCCCTGTACTGAATACTCAGCACAGGGAACCGCCCACTGCGTTATTCGTCGCCCATCGGCATTTCGAACTCGTCGGAGGAGATGTCTACTTCTTCTTCGGGTTCTTCGACTTCGGTGGGGATGAATTCGGACTGGTAGACTTCTTCGGGGGCACCGCCGAGCAGTGCCGGGAGGTTGATGACTATTCCGTCCATGTTGTACGGGATCTTGAGGGAGACGGCGCTTCCTACTTTTTTCGCATCCTTCTCGGGAGTGATGTGAAGCACCATCTTGAAATCCTGTCCCATTGTTGTGGCCATGCCACGGTCGCCTTCTTTAAGCTTGCCCATGCTCTCATCGTCAACATACACCTGTATCTGATAGGGAGCTTCGTATTTTTCGCCGTTCGCTTCGATCGGCTTGTTGTCAAAATAGATTGTATGACCGCGCCCGATCACCATCATCCATGCTGCGATCGCTATGACTGCCGCAATCGCTATGAGCCGGATCAGGAGCCTTCTTGTTGATTTCATTTGCTCTCCTCCTCCAGCTGTGCCTGTTTAAGCTGTTCTCCGCCCTGCTTCTTTTCGCTGCGCTTGGCGGTTTCGTACATAATAAGTGCCACGGTGATTACCGCGTAGGATACAAATACACGGAAATATTCACCGATCATGGAGTCGCCTGTAATAGCGGCGCCGGCGCGCGGTGCTACTATGAACATCAGGTGGAACAGGATGACTCCCAGGAAAACGTTGCCGATAGATGCTTTATCGACAGATGCGCCTCCGACGAGCAGCGCCGCGATACAGAACATACCTATCTGGGAATGTGAGCTGTAGGTGGCTATGTTGCCCATGTTCTGGAGGTAGATGATCATTCCGATACCGGCCAGAACGGTCGAAAGCACGATAGCGATTATCCTTGTTTTCTCGACGTTTATACCGGCGTCGCGGGCAACTTCCATATCCTGGCCGACGGCTCTCATATCCTGGCCGAGCTTGGTGCGCCTGAACCATACGATAAACACGCACAGAACCGCGATCACGATGAATGTTGCGACCGGGATCTTAACGCCCTTGATGGTAAGCGGGATCAGGTTGTCCAGCTTCTGGCGCATGGAAAGGAGGGACACCGTGTTGCGGATGCCGTATCCGCGGGGAAGCTTGATGGTTGAATGCTTGATCGGTATGACAGAGCCCATCAGGTAAAGCACTACCAGCTGGTAGATACCGTTTATGAAAAAGCTCATGATATAGCTGGTGATCATCTCGCGGCCTCTTGCCATGTTCAGGATCTTTCCGCAGAACATGCCCAGCAGGATCGAGATCGGAACAGAAAGTATCATCGCCAGGACCATGCCCGGGATTCCGATTATCTGCCAGTCAGAAGCCAGGATAAGGCCGATCTGTCCGGCCATTGCTCCCAGTGTCATACCAAAGTTGAGGCCCATTCCGGCCATGATCGGGATAAGGAGCGCAAGGATAAGGAATGCGTTCCTGCCCATTCTTGTGACTATCTCATTGACCAGATAGCTTGGTGAAAGACCTGACAGCGGAATACACACTGCGCAGATCAGTATAAACATGAGAGGCACGGAGCTTCGGCGGAGGAAATTCCCGAAGTTTCCTTTTTTAGCTGTATTATTATTCATTTCGATCCCTCCGTTTTCCTGGTCAGTGCATAAAGTATCATTCCCTGTGAAGCAATGATACGGATGACCTCACTCATGTCCATGTGAACCATGTTGTTCATAACGGTGGGTGTCATGGTGACGATACCCTGGAAAAGGATAGTACCTATGATCACGTTCGTGATCGAAGCTTTGTTGACCGAGGCGCCTCCGATAAGGATTGCCGAAACAGCCGGCAGAGCCATGTAGAACGGTGCCATGTAAAGCTGGATGAATCCGAAGCCCTGTTCGTACACAAGGATTCCGATAGCTGCGAGCCAGGTCGACATCACTACGGAAAGGAGGCGGATCTTGTCAACATTGATTCCGGCCGCCCTTGCGAAGGTCGGGTTGGAGCCGACGGCTGTCATGGCCGTTCCTGTCTTGGTGTGAAGAAAAGCCCAGATCAGGAAAGCAAGAAGCGCGAAGAACAGAAGGGTTCCTGTAGGGATCTCAAAATTTCCGATCTTGATGCGCAGGAATTTTGCCAGCACGTCAATATAATAACCTTCAAGAGAGATTGTGGTACGAAGGCCTTTTCCGGCCATGCCCCACACCATGTTCGGGCTCTTGTACGGAAGCACAAGCCACATCATGCACATGAGGGATACCGATGAGAATCCCACATATGTGGCGATCATCATCTCGCCGCCCTTTATCTTATTGAGCAGCCATCCGTAAAGTGCTCCGAGCACGAGCGCAAATGGTGTAGCAATAAGTATTGCCATAACAAAGGACAGTGCCCCGGTAAAGCCGAACTCGATGGACATCGTTGCTCCCAGAAGGCCTGAGATGATGCCAAGCGGAAGGCCGAAATTGAGTCCGCAGCCTGAATGTACCATAGGTACCATTGCAAGCACCAGCACTCCGTTCCAGCTGAAGCGCGCGATGATATTCGTTATCTGCGTTGGAAGATCAGCTCCGACTATCGGCGCGAGTATCAGGAGCAGCAGCAGGAACGCTGTTATCAGAAGTCTTGGCAGCCCGAAGCTTTCCACGAACTTCCCGAACGCGCCTTTTTCTTTTTTTGTATCTGTATTCACTTTTGTCCTCCTTAAATGACCTGGCTGAGCATCAGCGCACCCAGATCCTCTACCGATGAGGATGCCGGGAGTATTCCCGCAATCTTCCCACCGGAGACGATCGCGATACGGTCGCAGCTCTGGCGAAGCTCCTCCAGCTCTGAGGAGATCATTACTATGGTGACACCGTTCTCGCGGTTGAAATCCTTGAGGGCGTTAAGCACCAGAGCCTTGGCGCCTACATCGATGCCGCGGGTGGGCTCTGATACGAACAGAAGCCTTGGATTAAGCGCGAAAGCCTTGGCGAGGCACACCTTCTGCTGATTTCCGCCCGAAAGCTCTCTTGCCTTCTGGCGGGAGCTTGTACATTTGATCGCAAGGGACTCTATATATTTGTCAGTGACTTCTTTTATCGCCTTCTCATCACGCCATTTGATCAGGCCTCCCAGATAATTTTTAAGGAAGCGGTTCTGTATCTGCATGGCCGGGAAGGCAACGTTCCATTCCAGAGTCTCGTCAAGCAGAAGGCCGACTCCGCGCCTGTCCTCGGAAACGAAGGAGAATCCGGAATCAAGGCACTGCCTTGGATTGTTGAGAGGGATCTCTCTCCCTTCAAAGGTGACCCTTCCGCCTGCCTGGTAGAGTCCCATGATACCGTTGGGTATGCCCAGCTTGCCCTGGCCTGCAAGTCCTCCTATGCCGAGGATCTCGCCTTTTTTGACCTCCAGGTTTACGTTTCTTACCGTTTCACCCGGCATATCCACCCAGAGCTTTTCTATTGAAAGTATTGTCGGTGCATCCTCATTGATGCGAACTTCAGGGGCAGCCCCTCCGTCAGCTACCTCACGGCCTACCATCCATTTGGTTATCTCGCTCACATTGGTCTCGGATGCCTTTGCTTCATTTACGATATATCCGTCCCGCATGACTACCACGCGGTCACAGACGGCAAGTATCTCCTGCAGCCTGTGGGTTATGAAAATGATGGAGATGCCGCGCTCTGCCATGCCGCGGATGGATGCGAGAAGTGCCTCGGCTTCTTTTTCGGTAAGGACAGCTGTAGGCTCATCAAGGATCAGAAGCTTCAGCTGTTCCTTCGAAAGCTCCCTTGCGATCTCGGTAAACTGTTTGTGTCCGACAGGCATGTCGCTGATAACCATGTTCCTGTCAATGTCAACGCCCATCATCTCGATAGCGTTGGCGGCGCGCTCGTCCATCTCGGTGCGCTTCAGGGTATCAAGGCGTTCTCCGAATATCTCGGATATAACGTTCCTTCGTGTTGGTTCCCTGTTCAGCAGTATGTTTTCGGTAGTCGTAAATCCGGGGATCAGTGAAAACTCCTGATGTACCATGCCGATTCCGGCTTCGATAGCGTCAAACGGGGAGGAAAAGCCGACTGTCTTTCCTTCAAGTATTACTTCTCCGCCGTAGCCGCCGGTCTCGCGGATCATGTTTGCGCCGAACAGGATTCTCATCAGTGTGGATTTTCCTGCTCCGTTCTCGCCGACAAGACCAATGACCTCTCCTTCACCCAGCGTCAGGTTAATGTCTGTCAGAACCTGGTTGCCGAAGAAATCCTTTTTGATATTCCTGAGCTCCAGAAGTGTCTTTGCGAAAGTCCGGGCAATGTCTTTCGCGGCCGGATTATCAGCTAAACCTTCACGGAATTTCCTGAGCTCCTGAACTTTCTTTCTATGTTCATTCATGTCTGCAGCCTTTCAAAAAAGAAAGGGGTTGTGGAAATGCACAACCCCCTCAAATTCGCCGGATCTTTATTTGGTTGTGAAATATTTTTCCGGTACTTCAACGCCTGTGGAGCCCATGTAATATCCGGGATCGCCCATGATGTAGGTATCCTGATATACAAGGAATACATTGTCCATCTTGACTCCTGTATCAGCGTTGGTATAGTTTGATCCGTTCCACTCTGCCTTCGGTGAGAATTCCTGATAAGCAGCTGCGATATCGTCGATGTCGTCAAGCTCGCTGATTCCGTCGATAACGTTCATAGCATGCTGTGCAAGACCTGCGGAAACTGTGTAGCCATAGGAATATGCCCATGTTCCGAATCTGCCTGCGCCGCCTTTTTCTACGATTGCGGATTCAACCTTGGCAAGGATCTTCTCGAAGTCGCCTGCTTCTTCTGTAAGGTCAAGTCCGAGTGCTCCCGGATATCCCATAAGCGGTGACGGAAGGTCTGCTTCGATAAAGTATCCGCCGTACTCAAGGAGCTGCTTAAGGAGCGGCTCGGTGTGAGCATCGTTTGTACAGAAGTATGCGGAATTTGTGCCATATTTGTCGATCCATTCCGGAACATGCTCAAGAATGTAAGCCTGTGCGCCCGGAACACCAACATCGGTGGTAGGATCGGGAGCTGTTTCCATTTCGAACTTCATTCCGAACTCTTCGCAGGCCGCCTTCATGATGGCAACACGGCGGCTCATGGTCTCATAGGACATGTGACGCGGGAAGGAAATGTGTACGAAAGTATCGCATCCAAGCTCATGAGCTGTACGGATGATCAGGTAGCCGCGGGCTACGAAGTCATTGTTGCAGACGAGGTCAGCAGCGCTGCCGATCTCCGGAAGGTCCTCGTGGGACTCGCCTGCGATGCAGATGATGTCAGGTCTTCTTTCTTTGATCTGACGGAAAGCTTCGGTAGTGCCCGGGATAGCCTGGTTGACTATGATGGCTTTCATATCCGGATCATCGGAAAGGTTAACGATCGTCTGGATAGTTGTCTCAAGTTCCTCGGTGAAGTTGTCAGGATAGATAGCGAGGGTTACGCGGTCCTCACCGTATTTTGCCTGGAATGCTTCAGCACCGCGGCGGTCATCCTCTGACTGGGACACGGAACCTGTTACGATACCGATGTGATAGTCTCCGGAAGCTTCTGTTTCTTCCTCATCAGCGGCTTCCTCTTCTTCCTCGTCCTCATCCAGCTCGATGGTCTCAACACTGGCTGCAAGGGTCGGTACTGCAAAAGCAGTAAACGCCATAGCGGATGCCATGATCAGGCTTAACAGTTTTTTCTTCATAAAATCTTTCCTCCTTCTGTTTCTGTATGTTAATAAACATATGCAGATTATACAACCATTATGAAGTTTGGTCAATATAATTTCATCATGTTTAAATAAGACAGAGATCCGTCCCCCGTCTTATTTTCCAAAGACAGCGACCATTTATTGCATAAGAGAGTGACTCAAATCTGCTTTTCAGAAAGTCTGCACTGTGTTCATCACCACCCCGCCAGGTAGGCTTCCTGCTCGGGGGTCAGGGTGTCTATTGAGAGGCCCATGGCGGCAAGCTTTGCACGTCCTATCTCGTCATCTATTGAGTCGGGAACTTCATACAGCTTCTTTTCCAGCCTGTCCCTGTTGGCTGCCAGCCAGTTGAGGCTGAGGGCCTGCACCGCGAATGACATGTCCATTATCTCAGCAGGATGTCCCATTCCGCAGGCGAGGTTGACAAGCCTGCCTTCGCCAAGCAGGTGCAGGGTGCGTCCGTCAGGCATTGTATATCCTACGATGTTTTTCCTTTCCTCCTGAGTTGAAACTGCAATCCTGCGGAGAGCGGCCACATCTACCTCGCAGTCGAAATGTCCGGCGTTGCAGAGGATGGCATTGTCTTTCATGACTGAGAAATGTCTCTCCACAATGACATCCTTGCAGCCTGTAACGGTGACAAAGATATCGCCATATTTTGCAGCTTCATCCATTGGCATTATCCTGTAACCGTCCATGGTCGCGTCAAGAGCTTTGAACGGGTCGATCTCAGTAATGATCACATTTGCGCCCATGCCTTTTGCACGCATGGCCGCCCCTTTGCCGCACCAGCCGTAACCTGCTATGACCACGGTCTTTCCTGCCACGATCAGGTTAGTGGTGTCCATTATTGAGGTCCACACTGACTGGCCTGTACCGTATTTATTGTCGTAATAATGCTTAGCCTTGGCGTCGTTTACTGCCATCATTGCGCAGGGCAGGGCATTGTCGCGCTCTCTTGCGCGGAGACGGATGATGCCTGTCGTGGTCTCCTCACAGCCGCCTATCAGATGATCGGCATATTCGCTGCAGCGTCCGGAAAGAAGATTTATCAGATCCCCTCCATCATCCACTATAAGATCCGGATGACAGGACAGCGTCTCAGCCAGCAGATCCTCGTACTCCTGCATGCTCACGCCATGAATACCGAAGGTTTCTACTCCGCGCTCTGCGATAGCCGCGGCAACGTCATCCTGAGTTGACAGGGGATTGCAGCCGGTAAGGTACACATCTGCGCCGCCTTTTTTCAGCACCAGCCCAAGGTTGGCTGTTTTTGCCTCCAGATGGACTGAGACAGCTATCTTCATTCCTTTAAAAGGCTTCTCCTGCTCGAATCTCTTTTCGATCTGTCCAAGGGCCGGCATGAAAGAGCGGACCCAGTCGATCTTTTTGTGCCCTGACGGAGCCAGGGACGCATCGCGTATTATGCTCATATTTTTTATCCTTTCTTTGAATTGCATGGTTCAGAACCACTTCAACGTGTTTTGAGGTTCTTTCTTCGAGCGTCTCAAAAGGCATAGTTTTAAACCTCTCCCTGCGTATCTCAGAATTTCCCTCACCATTATGCTTCAGACCTGTATATTAACGGCTCTTATATCTTTCGACAACCCTGTATACTCTCTCAAGGTCTATTGTAGTCAGGCTCCTGTTTTTCATCACGAACCTGCCCTGTATCATCACGTCACACACTTCGCTTCCGTTTGATGAATACACAAGTGACGAAACCACATCATTTAAAGGGTACATGTTCGGACTTTTAAGGTCAAGGAAAATAAGATCTGCCTCAGCTCCTTCTTTAATAACTCCGAGCCTGTCCTCCTGGCCAAGGGCTTTTGCCGCGTTGACTGTCACTGCTTTCAGCACCTGCTGCGCCGACAGGGCAGTTGGATCCTCACTGATCCCTTTATGGATCAGCGAAAGAAGTCCCATTTCGCGGAACATATTGAGCGTGTTGTTGCTGGCAGTCCCGTCAGTTCCAAGGCACAGGTTTACTCCCTGATTTAGGAAATCCTTTACAGGTGCAAACCCGTTGCCAAGTTTTGCGTTGCTGGCAGGGTTTGTTACTACAGTTGAACCGCTTTTCTGTATGATCTCAATATCGCCGGGCTGCATGTGTACACAGTGTGCCAGTATTGCCCCGCCATCAAGGAATCCGGTGTCCTGCATGATCTCGACCGGAGTTTTTCCATATTTTTTCAGGCAGTCACTGACCTCTGTCCTGCTCTCGGACAGGTGCGTCTGCTTCAGCATCCCGCGTTTTTCAGCTTCTTTGGCCACCTGTTCATAGAACTTCGGAGAGCAGGTATAGATGGCATGCGGCGCAAGGGTAAAGCTGATCAGTGTACTGTCGCATTCAGCCTGTTCCTCAAGAGCTTCCTCAAAGCGCGAAAGTCCCTCAGTATACAGGTCATTTCCAACGAGGCCGCGGCCGATAAAAGCTCTCATCCCGGCAGCTGAAGCGGCTGCTGAAGACTGCCCTTTGAACATGTGCATATCAACATAAGAAGTGGTACCGCTTCTGATCATTTCGGCAAAGGCCAGCAGATTTCCCGCATATGCATCCTCAGGTGTTATCCTGTCCTCCGCAGGCGAGATCCTGTTGAACAGCCATTCTCCAAAATCAACGTCGTCCGCATAGTTGCGCAGAAGTGTCATGTATGCATGTGTGTGCATGTTTATAAGCCCGGGCATTATCAGGCGTCCCGAAGCATCGATGCGGGTGAAGGTCCTCTTTTCCGTGACAGGATCCGGAACCTCTCCAGGCTCCAGAACCGCCTGTATCACCCCGTCAGCAACATACAGATCCTTTTCCTCAGCGCTGAACCTCCCATTCTGATATAAAAGAAGCTTTGCTCCAGTAAATTTGTAATTCATCCAGTTCCTCCAGCTTTTATCCATCCGCAAAGTACAGGAAATCCCCATTGTACCGCGCGGATTCATATTTACCGACCAAATTAACTATTACACACAATTACCAGATATAAAATGTAAAGTCAACAAAAATAATAAGACAGGGGACGGTTCTCTGTCTTATTTTAACCTTGAAAACATCCTGCTGTTCTGCGATAATTAAGGTGTCAGTTTTAACTGCTATCCTGTAGTAAAAGGAGGGATATAGTTTATGAGAAAAAAAGCCGCATGTCTTTTAGCTCTTCTTCTGGCGGGGGCACTTTGTGTGCCGGCTGCTGCTGAAGCTAATGAGGAGAGCGCCTATCAGGCGGAACCATCTCTGCAGACCGTAAGCTGTGCAGAGCAGGGCTTTTCCACAATGGTTCCGACAGGTTGCTTTTATGATTACCACCCGGATGAAGGTCTGTGCATCTACACCGGCGAAGGAGAAGGGATTCCGTTTGTTCTTATGTTCAAAGCGGACGGAACGGGTTTTGATGCTGAAAAACACTTCAGCGATGTGCTGACACCTCAGATGAAGCAGAACTACGGAGACTCTCTGACAAATATAGGAGATTATGGTATCTGGGACGTGGCCGGAAAACAGATGCCCGGTCAGATGTATTCATACACGATTGAAGACACATCAGTTGTTCTTTTAAGGGTTTTTGATATCCGTGAGGACAGTTTTGTGTGTTACACCGCAAAGTATCTTGAAGATGACCCGGATGCCACTCTCGGTGCGCTGGCAACTGCAGTTTATTATTACCAACCGGATTCCGAAATCGTTTCCGGACAGGATTCTGCACCGGTGCCCGGATCGAAAGCTCCGGACAATACCGGGACTGATGCTTCTCCGGAACCTCCTGCAGGTCATCCGGATGTTTCAGGGATCGATGCTTCTCCGGAACCTTCCACTGGCACTCCGGATATTACTGGAACCGATGCTTCTCCGGAACCTCCTACAGGCGCTCCGGATGTTACCGGAACCGATGCTTCTCCGGAACCTCCTACAGGCGCTCCGGATGGCCCCGGTACAGACGAACCTGAAAGCAGGTCGACAAACGGAAACAGTGTTATTTCTGTCGAATCCATGGGCTTTTCTGTCCTGTATGATCCTGCCTATACCGTCACGGCAAATTCTGATGACGGGGTCACGATCTATACCGGTCCGGAGGACAGCATACCTTATGTTATAGTCTTCCGATCTGAGGATCTTGTTGATGGATGGGAATATCTTACTGAGATGCTCACGCCCCGCATTATTGATCAATATGGAAGCGACCTGATCGAATATAAAGAATACGAGCATTATTCAGTAGGCGGAAAGGAACTCCCGGCCGGAGTATACACCTATAATCTGCAGGGATATACCGTAGACCTTATCAAGGTTTTCGACTCTGTCGACGGACATACAGTTACTTATACTGCAAAATATATTGAGGGCCAGGACGCAGAAACACTTGCCGCTCTTGATCTGGCAGCTGCTTCCTATCAGCCTGACCCAGATTATTACACCGAGTATTAAGAGAAAGGCTGGTGAATATAATGATAAAGAAAACTGACTTGATTCAAAAATTAAGAAAACGTGCAGGGTTTGTCATCGCTGCCTCTCTCGTATCGTCCCTTATTCTTGGAAGTTTTGCTGCTTATGCCTCCGAATCCGACGATCCGATCATTGGAACGATTCCGCTTCCTTCTTATGCAGGAACCGAAGGTACTGACTCAGGTGATGCTGAACAGTTTCATTTTTCAACAGGCTCTGATGTGATTCCCGGGACTGTTAAGGGTGAAGGCACTCCTGATGACAGCACCGGCACTGACCCGAAGCCGGTTGACGGTACTGACATTGATCAGGGGCCGGTTGACGGCACTGAAACCTCTCCGAGTGATGAAAAGGAACTTCTTTTATATAAGAATACCGAGCAGGGTTTCTGCTTCCTTTATCCGGAGGACGCCTACCCGAAGACATCCCAATATGGCAGCGCACTTATCGATCTTTATAAGGATATCTACATGCCGTTCATCCTTGTCGCATGCTACGACTGGACAAATGACGGCAAGGCTTACCTTGAGACCATCAAGAAAAATGCTATTGAAGGAAATGAAATAATGAATGAGCCCATAGGTCCCGATCCGGTAGAAAACAACCCCGGGATGTATGCACTCAACTACTCCATTCTGAGCGCCGGCGAAGAGATTCAGATAACCTGCTTCACCGAAGAGTTCGATGACAGCTTCATCTATTTCGAAACCCGTTACTACAATGATTCCGACCCGGTAAGAATATCTGAAGTGCTCTCAACCGTACTGTCAACAGCCAAACCAGATCCTGATTACTACGGCTGAGAATTAGACATGGGGCTGCGAAAAAAGTAAGTCTTTTTTCACAGCCCCATGTCTCATTTCAGCAGTCCTTGTATGTCCGGAAATACGGACAGGCTTCTTTTCAGGATTCCGTGCATTTGTGCTATGGCTATTCCATAGTTGACTATCGGGATGCCTGCATCTTCTGCCCGTGATATTCGGTAATGCATCTCTTTTTCATTCAGCATACAGCCGCCGCAGTGGACTATCAGTGCATATTCTGAGAGATCCTCCGGGAAGTTGTTTCCCGAGCTGAAGGTGTATTCGGGCTTTGCGCCAGAAAAGCCTTCAATCCAGCCGGGCATTTTTACCGAACCGATGTCGTTGCACTGGCGGTGGTGGGTGCATCCTTCTGAGATCAGTACCTTGTCACCGTCTTTAAGGTTTGAAAGTGCAGAAGCGCCTTTCACCAGTGCTTCCAGGTTTCCCTTGTATCTGGCAAAGAGGATGGAGAAGGATGTCAGCAGAATATCCCCGGGAACATTCTTCGATACGCGTCCGAAGGCCTGCGAATCGGTTATCACCATCCTCGGCTTTTCCTGCAGTGCCTTTAATGTCCCGGTAAGCTCTGTATCCTGACATACTGCGAAGGAGCAGTGGGCATCCAGAACATCCCGCATCACCTGCTGCTGCGGGAGTATAAGTCTGCCTTTCGGTGCCGATTCGTCTATCGGGATAACCAGCACTACCATATCCCCTGGTGAAAGGAGATCTGAAACCAGTTTTTTGCTGTTCTCCAGATCCTTTGCGAATTCACCCAGCTTTTCCTTAAGTTCCGTTATATTCTCTCCGGTCTTTGCGCTTACATACAGGCTGTTTTTTCCGGACTCTGGTCTTTCTGAAAGCAGATCTGCTTTTGTAAAAGCAGCTACGTAAGGCAGCTTTCTCTTTTCAAAAAGCGCTATGAGTTCCCGGTCCTTTTCTCCCAGGCCAACGGATGCATCGACAGTCAGTACAGCCATATCTATCCTTGCCAGAGTCTCTCGTGCTCTGGCGATCCTTTTTTCTCCAAGGGTTCCTTCATCATCGAGTCCCGGAGTATCTATAATGACTACGGGGCCCAGAGGCAAAAGCTCCATGGCCTTTTTAACCGGGTCTGTCGTGGTACCCTTAATGTCCGATACAACCGAAAGCTCCTGGCCTGTTACAGCATTCACAAGGCTTGACTTTCCTGCATTTCTCATTCCGAAGAAGCCGATGTGTATCCGTTCTGAAGAAGGTGTACTGTTCAGACTCATATTTATATCACCTCCGTCTCATAATTCTGTCACACAATAATTTTGAAAACCCGCTCCATACAGCGTTCATTCGTGGTTCCAGCCGGCAGCTGCCACGAGATCAGAACCTGAAATCCCTGCGGTTTGAATTGCGGATATCTTCTATGTTCCGGCGGGCTATCTCGCGGGTCTTCTCACGCGGGATACGCTCGAGTTCTCTTTCTATCATCTCATAGCCGTTTTTCTTAGTCTCGGGAGATGCATAGTCCTCCAGATATTCTGCAAGGGTCATGAGTGCGTTCGGGTGGCAGCAGTTCAGGATCTGGCCGCTCTTGCAGAGTGCCATAAAACGGTCTCCGGTACGTCCTTCACGATAGCAGGCGGTGCAGAAGGACGGCACATGGTCATTCTGCATCAGCCAGTTGACAACCTCGTCAAGAGTACGCTGATCCGAAACATCAAACTGCTCGGTATCATGCGGGCGTTCTTCCTCGGTATATCCGCCTACAGATGTGCGGGATCCGCCGCTTATCTGTGACACGCCAAGGCGAAGGAGCTTTTCACGGACAGTCTGGTTTTCTCTGGTTGAGATGATCATGCCGGTATACGGAACGGCAAGCCGGATACATGCCGTGATCTTTGCAAATGTATCGTCATCAATACCGTTGTCAAAAGCATCCGGGTCAATGTCATCGGCATGCTTAACTCTGGGAACGCTGATGGTATGCGGCCCTACTCCGTGCACTGCTTCAAGATGCTCGGCATGCATGAGCAGTCCGGCGAATTCATACCTGTACATCTCAAGTCCGAACAGAACACCAAGGCCGACATCATCGATACCGCCGTCCATGGCACGGTCCATAGCCTCGGTATGATAATCATAGTCGTGCTTCGGTCCGGTCGGATGAAGCTCGAGATAGCTCTTCTTATGGTAGGTTTCCTGGAACAGGATATAGGTTCCGATACCGGCCTCTTTGAGCTTGCGGTAGTTTTCCACTGTAGTTGCTGCAATGTTCACGTTGACGCGGCGGATGTCGCCATTTTTATGATGAACAGAATAGATAGTCTTAATGCAGTCCAGAATGTACTCGATAGGATTGTTTTTAGGATCCTCGCCTGCTTCGATGGCAAGACGTTTGTGTCCCATATCCTGGAGAGCGATGACCTCGGCGCGTACCTCTTCCTGGGTCAGCTTCTTCCTTGCAATGTGCTTATTCTTCAGATGGTACGGACAGTAAAGACATCCGTTGATACAATAGTTGGAAAGATACAGCGGGGCAAAAATGACTATACGGTTTCCGTAGTAAGCCATCTTTATCTCTTCTGCTATTTTATACATTTCCTCGATCTTTTCCGGGATATCGCAGGCAAGCAGGACTGATGCCTCCCTGTGGGTCAGGCCCTGACATACATAGCCCTTATCGCCCTTCTTCGGGCGTGCCTTCTCAAGGATCTGGTCGATGAGCTCCACATTGTGTTTGTTTTCATCAGCATAGGCGAGTGTCGCAAGGATCTCTTCATCGTTGATAAATTCCTCTGCCTTCAGTGATTTCGGATCATAAACTGCCATTTCTTTCTTCCTTTCTTTACAGGGATCATAATCCTGTTATTGTTGTTATTATTTATAAAGCGCACTGCCAAAAACATCATCTCTTATGAAGCACTATCCGCAGCAGACTATAAAGAACCTGAGGTTCGCCGTGCCGGTATTTTGCCCTGTGCCGTCCTGATCTTGTACCCACAGCAGTCCGGCATCATGTCTTTAAAGCTCCGGCGTCAATCAGAGATTCTTCTTTCTTCATTATAAGCCCGGTCCCGTTTTATATCCCCGCGGTCGATCACCAGCTCATATCCTATCGACCGCATCCTCCTGTCCAGACAGCCCCTGCATTCCGCAGATTCCTCGCCTGTACATATCTTGTTATCATAAAGCATGTATTTGTCACGCACTGTCACCGGTGACAGGTTGGGCATCACCACATTGGCACCGGATTTTATGCCCATCTCGCGCCCCAGCGGGTGTATCGTCCCGAGGGCTGTTGTGGCCGGGAGCAGCACCGGCGGATAGATGAGCCTTATTATGCTGAGCAGATAGCAGGTCATCTCCAGGGTTCCGGCTTTTCTGTCTGCAAAAGGAGTGTCCTTATGCGGAATGAACGGGCCTATCCCGCACATGTCCGGATGAAAATCCTCGATAAACCTGAGATCCTTTGCGATATCTGCATTTTTCTGATACGGCGATCCCACCATAAATCCGCAGCCCACCTGATATCCGGTCTCCCGGAGCTCCTGAAGACATCGCATCCTGTTGTCAAAAGACATCTCTGCCGGATGGAGCTTTTCATAATGCTCCTTGTCCGCTGTCTCATGGCGCAGCAGATATCTGTCCGCTCCGGCCTCGAAAAGAGCCCTGTAGCTTTCCCTGCTTCGCTCTCCCATCGAAAGTGTAACTGCCGAATCCGGATGAGCCTGCTTGATGCGCCGCACAATCCTGCACAGCACTTCGTCCGTGAAAAACGGATCCTCCCCGCCCTGCAGGACGAAGGTCCGGAAGCCCAGCTCATGGCCTGCATCCGCGCAGTCTGTTATCTGCTGCTCCGTCAGCCGGTAGCGCGAACACTTCCGGTTGCTTTTTCTTATCCCGCAGTAATAGCAGTCATTCCTGCAGATATTGCTGATCTCGATAAGACCTCGTGTATAAACTGAATTCCCGTAGACAGACTGCCTGACCCTGACCGCCTTTTCAGCAAGAAGCTCGGCCGCCTCAGATGAATATCCGTCGATCAGCATCTCATATTCTTCAAGGGAAAGGGAATGCTCAGCTGCGAGCTTATTAATTAATTCTTTTATCCTGTCCTTTTCCAAAGCTTATCACCCGGGCACATTAGAATATGCTGTTTTAACCGTGATATCCGGCAGGTTTCCTATCTTGCCGGCCAGCGCCGCCGTTTTATCCTGCGGCGCATCCAGCACAATACTGATAATGTTCACATTCTTCTGACGGTACGGGATTCCCATCCGCCCGATTACATACTGGCTGTACTCATGCAGGAGCCTGTTGAGATTCTCCGTATCTCCCCCCGGTCCAACGATGATGCTCAGCACTGCAACCCTCGTCTCCACTATCAAATCCTCCTCCCTGAAAGCACTTTTCAGGTGCTCGACTTACTGGTGCCCGCAAGGCACCATACTTTGTCTCCTTTACAAAACACAGGGGACGATTCTCTCACACAAAAAAAACCGTACCCTGTACAGGGTACGGCAATAAACATTAATATATGCAAATAGTCCAAAGACAATTTCTTCAATTAAGTATCATGCTGCACCTTGCCGTCAGAGATAACGCTGTAAGCGTACTCTTCTTATCAGGTATCCATCCAATAATAAAGCCACCCGGCCTCTTTGTCAATAGACTGTTAATAAAAAACAAATAAGAGGAGTGGCTGTGAAAAAGGTCTCACTTTTTTCACAGCCCCCTGTTTTTTAAACGGCGAATCTGTGAAGGAATGTTACTACTGCCAGTCTCTTGCAGGTATCCCATGGCCTGAAGGTGTTATCTGCCCAGCCGGTCGTTATGTCCTGTTCGGCTGCCCAGGATATGGCCTTGTCGAAATCGGAATTCTTTGTCATGTCCTTGAAGGATGCCATCTTTTTCGGTTCCGGTCTTCCGGCGTATCTCCATATGAAGGTGACTATCGCCGCACGGTTGCAGATCGCCCAGGGGCGGAAGGTATTGTCATTATAACCTGTAGTAATGCCCTCCTCTGCTGCCCAGGAAATAGCTTTGTCGAAATCCGCGTTCTTTGTCATGTCCTTGAAGGATGCCATCTTCTTCGGCTGCGGCTGTCCCGCAATGCGCCACAGAAAGGTCACAACTGCAGCACGATTGCACTCATTCATCGGGCGGAAGGTATTGTCATCATACCCTGTTGTGATACCCAGCTCTGCCGCCCAGTATATAGGCTCAAAATAGAACTCCGTCGGATCTGTAACATCCTTGAACAGTTTCCTCGGTTTTACCACTACATCTATATCGGCGTCTTTTATAAATCTTCCACCGGACGCGCAGGCGCTGAACCAGAGGTGGCGTCTAAGTGTTCCGTCCTCCTCAAGCTCCTCTTCGTCATCAAGAGCATCTACCGGCACTGTGAGTACCCTCTGATTCTCAACGATAGCAAGCGGATCGTCAACATACCCCAGCCATGCGTCAGCTATCTCAATGGATTCTCCATCCGGGTTCTTAAGAGAATAAACTATAAGTTCAGCTCCAAGCTGTCTGACTATCGTCATTGCTGTAAAGTTCTGGCCTGCGGATACCTTCAGTTCAGCTCCCTCCGGCAGCACCACCTCAGCGCGTGAAGTAGAAACGCTTACATGTACTCTGCTGTCAGAATACCATACCTCCTCAGGCTCATCTTCCTCGTTTTCGGGATATTCATACACCCAGATTTCGGTTCCGATATATGTTTCTCCGGTCCTGATACCGGTAAATTTACCCGTATCCGCATCATAATCCAGTATATTGTCATCATAGTCGTATGCTATCTCGGCAAAGAACGGATATGAATCAATCCTTACGATCTGTTCGTCATATTCATTGTACTCCAGATCACATTTATCTGAATCCAGGATCTGCAGGAGCGGTTCATCCTCGCCTGTGTATTCCTGACGGATCACTACCGGCCGGAAAGGAACCTCTTCTCCTATCAGGACTTCATAATAATCATTCTGTTCGTCATTTTCATCCCAAGGCTCCTGCCAGTATACCACATCATTTACATGGAGAGTCGTTGTATGTGTGTCCGGAGTATCTCCCAGAGGGCCTCCTGTAAACGTATAGGTTATCTCGGCATTTCCCGGCCTGATGCCATGGATGCGCCATGTATCTCCTTCCTTTTCCGGTTTGAGTACTTTATTATTCGATGATTTTATATCGGTTATAAACACATCATAATACTCTCCCGGTTCGTCATCCCGGTCATTCCCGCTGCTGTGCTCAGGATCCTCAACATACAGCAGAGCATTTCCTCCATAGTAAATAAAATCCCTTCCCGGTATCGTTGCCTTGTTATCATCTTCCATCTCACGATACTCATCCCAGAACCTGACCCAGATATCACGCTCAGAAATCATAAACCCGTTAAGTGAAGCGGTTAAGCAGATCACCATATCCGAGCCGCGGTGTCCATACTCATCATTCTGATAGCGGAGAAGCTCCTGTAACTCATAGAAACGATCCTCAGAGGTTATCTTAAGACCATTTTTCTCAGAAAACTCGGCGGAGCTGAAATGAAACTCTCCTTTTGGCTCACCACGATATCCATCCTCGTCAGGCTCATAAATATATATAGGCCTGATATTATCGTCCTCATCATACCCGCTTCCGTATTCAAGGCTTATCTCTATCGGGTATCCTGCTGCTATATAATCATCCAGGGCTTTGCGGCCAGGTGCTACACTTACAGTTTCGGTCGGATAGAACCATGTTTCCCAGTCGTTTCCTCTGTCGAATGGTACTATGAAGGAATCGTCAAAGTCCATTTCTTCAAGGTAAAGGTCCATTCTGGCAGCCTCAAATTCTCCATCGCCATCATCTATCATGGCAATTATCCTCGGGTCACCATCCCAATCGATGATCCTTTGTACCTTAAAGGGTGCTTTTCCATAATCGCCGCCGTCTTCATTCTGGGTAAGAAGCCTGTCGTCCGCATCCTGGATCTGTACATGCGGCAGGTCATCACCATGCGGGTCTCCGTCCCCCTCGTACCATTCGAATTTCCAGGATACCTCACCGTCATACGGCACTCCTTCAGGATGCTCGCTGTCATATACCATCAGCGTCGGTTCCACTGTCTGAATCCCGCCGCGCGGTATATTCTCGTCCCAGTCATCCTTAAGGGTTACTTTGTACAACTCATTATGAATAAAGACAGTTCTGCCTTCCTCTCTTACCTGCCACTCATTCTCATCGTCATGGTCGAAGGCTCTTACATTCACATGGATGTCCATATCCGGACCGTCATCTTTTGCGATGATCCGGATATTATTATTATCAACTACTTCAAAGTCCCAGAAACGGCCCCTCTCGGTTGTTGTCTCCCAGTCCTCGTTATGACTTCTCCACCAATTGTCATCAACCCATTCAACCCAGACATCATATTCAAGACGATATTCAGAGGTGTCCACATTATAGCGATGTCCGTTTTCTTCCTGTACCTCGGCGTTAACGGATGAAATGAGATTCAGCTTTTCTCCCCTACCCATGTTGAAGGAGCCTGAACTGCTTCGTATATCAATATAAGCCCGGTAATCATCAACCCAGTACCATGTCTTAACCTCTTTGGTCTCCCGGTTTCCATGATCATCATAGAGCTCCAGTGTCACCGTGATCTCAGCAGCGCCATACCGCACCGCGGTAAAGTGCCAGCTGTTTTCCCTTTCCTCCACCGTAACAGTATCCCTGTTGTCGTACTCGTCTTCTTCAGAAGTACATGTAAGCTTCTTTATTCTTGCATGGACTTCTCTGTCCGGGAACAGTGTATCCTCAACCCAAAGATTCATCTCCTTCGGTATATCTCTCTCTTCTCCCGGGAACAGGTTTTCATCTGCCTCATTGAAATTGATGCGGGCCTCCCTTATCGGAAAACCATGCTGGGTTTCGGAGATCTGCCGGTCACCCACAATTGCCTTTACACGGACCTCGATGTTATCCAGGTCTTTCTCATAAAGGGCTGCGCCGTCAAGTGTCAGAACGCCGTTCTTGCGATCAAGGCTCCAGCCATCCCCCTCTTTAAATGTCTGTACAAAGTCGTCATTTTCCCATACACCTGCTTCGGCTTCAAGCTCATAGTCCATCTCCTGATAATTATCAAGGTTCAGGAAGAAACTCCGCGTCCCGTCACTGAACACCTGGTCTCCATCCCTAAGGTCAAAATCGAACCAGACATCCTGATCCGGAAGCCAGTAATCCGCGCGTACAGTCCCCCATTCGTCTCCGTCGATCTCAAGGTGTATGTTGGTCATCCATTCACGCAGGCGGCGGATAGTAAAAGTACGTCCATTTCCCCATGAGGCTTCTGAATCCCTGTACTCACCGTCAGGATCGTTCCCCACAGCTTTTCCATCCTCATCAAGGATCTCTATGCAGTTGTCATCATAATACCAGCGATACTGCGTAATATCAGCGCGGGTATAATCATCCTCGTTCTCAAAATCATAGAAACGCACTTCCGGGGTGATCTTCTGTTCTGTTCCCGGTTTAAAGTTGAAATTAAGCTGTGCGGGCCATATCTGGGCATAGTGCTGAGATACTGTAAAGAAGCGTTCTGTCGAAGCAACCTCCTCACCGCCTTCGAAGGCTTTGATGACAACGCCTACTCCTCTGTCATCACCCGGATCCCAGTTTGCAGGCGGATTCTTCACGCTAAGAACTGCAGACTTCCCGTTTCCCGTTACAGTGATAAGATCCTTCCATTCAGGATTCACGTGCTCCTCCGGAATCTCCCAGGTGAAAGTGATCCCGGCCATCTCCTCCTCGGTGCATTGTCTCTGCTCACCGGTTTCAGGGTCTTCGATCTGATGATTTATTCCGGCAAAAAGGTTTAACGATCTGCCGGGGAGCATAAGGTATGTTCCGCCATCCGAATCCATCCAGATGTCATACACATCATTTCCAACAAAAAGCCTGTATTCCTCTGTATGCCCTTCTGTTCCATCCCAGTCTGTATATGTTACATTCACCTTTGCAATACCATGATTTGCGGCACGGATCCTCCAGCCGTTCTCATTTTCCTCCTCGATAAAGGCAACGTCCTGACCGTCTTCATCCTCAACAGATACGTTTGTGACCTCCAGAGGAAAATCCATGCCGTCCGGATATTCTGCGCCTTCGACATAGCAGTTATACCAGCGGTCAACAAAGTCCTCCCAGCCTCTTAACATTGATCTGTCGCCAAAGCCAAACTGCCGTTCTATCCACGGTTCTATGACGTCATTCTGGGCACCGGCCGCCTCAGGCTCCAGATCCGTATCTTCATCTTCAATAAGCTCATCAATGGTATCTTCCGGCAAAAAGGCATCATTCTCAGTATTCTTATCCCCGGTATTCTCATCTTCAGATACATCTAAGATATTTATATCCTCACCGGCGAAAGCTTCAGATACTTCTTCAGAGATATAAAGCTCTTCGGCTTCGAGAGAAGCGGATGCATCTTCACCCCCGGCCAGAAATTCTTCCTCAGTGCCTTCATCCACGAAGGCTTCCCCCGGGTCGAGCAGTATATCCTCAAAGCTTTCCTGTGCGTTTTCATCGTTATCAGGAGCTTCATCTTCATCTGCATATAATTCACCGGGAGAAATCTCTCCGGCCAAGTCTGCCTGTGAAACGTCGACACTTTCCTCTGCCTCAGGGATTTCCATATCCTGCGCATACATAGGTGCCGCCTGAGAAAAAACCATGATCCCGGCAAGCAGCCCGGCCAGCATTTTTTTAGTCATAATGTGCCTCCTTTCTTCGGTGAAATGCGGGACGATAATAAGACAGGGGACGGTTCTCTGTCTTAAAATTCCTTTTAAGACAGAGAACCGTCCCCTGTCTTATTATC
>JAFUCO010000103.1 GCA_017459635.1 Blautia sp.
AAGCAATGCTGGAGATGATTAGGAGAAGAAGAGAACAGCTGGCGAACAGGCTGGACGAAAGGCCGGTCAGGTACGGAGAAGGGGCGGTTCTGAGATGACGGAACCAAGACAGGAACGAGGTGAGAGATATGCCGTTTCAGATCATCCGGAATGATATAACAAAAGTGAAGGCCGACGCCATTGTAAACACGGCAAATCCGAACCCCTGCATCGGGAGCGGGACTGACAGTGCCATCTATGCTGCTGCCGGCAGTGAACAGCTGCTGTCTGAGCGGAAGAAGATCGGTGAGATCGCGCCCGGGCAGGCAGTAAGCACGGAGGCATTTAACCTTCCTGCAAAGTATATCATCCACACCGTGGGGCCTGCGTGGTATGGCGGGGATCATGGAGAGAGAGATATCCTGCACTCCTGCTATGAGCGGTCGCTTGCCCTTGCCGCAGAGCTGGGCTGTGCCAGTATTGCATTTCCGCTCATCGCGACAGGTGTATACGGATTTCCCAAAGATGAAGCGCTGAACATCGCGCTGGCTGAGATTGGCAGGTTTCTCCTGACCCACGAGATGAAGGTCATTCTCGTAGTCTTTGACAGAAAAGCATTGGAGCTCTCCGAGAATCTTGTCGGCGGAATAGAGCAATATATCGACGAACATGCCGCGGACAGGCTGAGGGAAAAAGAATACGGCAGCGCAAGACTGACAGAACTTAGGAGGCGGGAAGCAAGGAGGCTCGAAGAAACAGAAGAAATCCTTGCCTTTGGGAACATGCCAATGCCAAGCCAGGCACCTTTTGAGGAGGAGACCGTAGATGACGCATCGCTTCCGGTGGGGAGCCTTCCGGATGTCACCGGAAAAAGCCTGGAAGAGTTTCTTGGCAGTGCAGGGGAGACTTTCCAGCAGAGACTGTTTGAACTTATTGATGCCAGCGGTATGGATGATGTGACAGTTTATAAGAAGGCGAATATAGATCGGAAAGTGTTTTCCCGCATTCGATGTAAAGAGGATTACAGGCCTAAGAAAAAGACTGCGGTTGCCTTTGCGATCGCGTTGGAGCTTGATATGCCGACAACAGTTGACCTGCTCTCAAGGGCGGAGATCGCTTTTTCGCCAAGTAGTAAATTTGACCTGATCGTCACATACTTCATTTCGAAAGGGGTGTATGACATCTACAAGATTAATGCGGCTCTGTTCAAGTTCGGCCAGCCGATACTGGGGGAATGAGGAAAGAGAGGAAAGAAAAATGCAGGACCGGTATACGGGTGATATTGGAGATTTCGGAAAGCTGGGCCTGCTTCGGGTTCTTGAATCACAGGGCTTAACCATAGGGATAAACTGGTCCCGCACTCCTGATGAAGACCATAATGATGATGGAAAGTATACGAAATACCTGAAAGGTCAACTTACCCATGACTAAAGTCACGGGCTTGTGCCTGCCCTGCGGTCAGACAGCGTCTTACGACGCCTTCCGCATTAGGCTGCTCGCTTAGTCCGTACAGGACGGGTGGCGGCACATTGGCGGGACGGTTGACTGCGCCCTACCGCATCAGGACATGCCTGACACGGGCGGTATCATTCTCCTGACACCTGAGCCTTCAGGAGGTACTCGATTCCCATCCGCTGAAGGTTCATCGCTCCGATGCGGTCATCATTGCTGGTATATCCGCATGCAGTGCATTTAAATATATGTGTTTCATGCTTCCTGCTCTTTTTATCAACATGGCCACATATGGGACATGTCTGGCTGGTATAGGCAGGATCAACGGACAGCAGGGAGCTGCCATAATTTTTTGCTTTATAAGCAAGTTTCTGCTCAAGGTCATAATAGGTCCAGCTCACCTGTGTGTAACGGTCCTTTACCCTGACACGTTCGGTGGCTCCCCTGATGCCGGCAAGGTCTTCCAGCACAAAGAGCGTACCTTCGGGGTTGCTGCAGACGAGTGCCTTAGAGATACAATGGTTCACATCGTTCATCCAACGGTTTTCTCTCTGCCCGATGGTACGGATCCTGTGTCTTGCGGATGATGTCCCCCGCATCTGGAGCTGCCTGCGCAGCTGTTTATAATGGGCCCGTTTCTGCTTCACCTGTGCACCGGAATGGAAAGTGGTCTTTCTTCCGTCGTATGTGGCCGCAAGGAAACGGATCCCGCGGTCAACGCCGACTACCCTGGTATAGCCGGAGGCATCCGGTGCGTCTGGCACTTCAATGGTGACAGGCACATGGAGAAAGAACTTGTCATGCTTAAAGACAAGCTTCGCGGTGCCAAACTTGGCGCCGTCCGCAAAGGCCCATTCCATTGCATCAGCATGGAAACTGCATTTGATACGGCCCTTAAGGGTACCTACACTGAAGAGCTTTTCAGTCTTATCATCATTCCAAACGAGGGAATAATCCCTGTTCCAGACAAGGCTGAGCTGTGGAGCGCGGAACTCCGGCATGATATCAGCATGGCGCTTCTTCTTGCCGAACCGTTCGCGATGCCGTTTCTGGTTTGTCCTGACCGACTTATAGGCGGCGATCACGGTACGTGTAACACTTGCAGCCATCTGGGAAGGGAGTGCATAGGTGCTGCGGCAGGTACGGTAAACAGCGTCATGTATCCGGATCTGGCTCAGAGGCATGGCGTGGTCATGCACATAGGCAGAGACAAACAAGCAGGCAGCAGAATAAGCCTTCATGGCATCGAGCAGAAGCTGTCTGTCGGAAGGTTGTGGAACGATCTGCATTTTTGCTGTTAATGTCTGCTGCATATGTCATTCCTTTCTCTAATAGTATTATAGTATATTTATTAGAGAATATCAAAACAATTAATAAGCAAACAAAAAAGGCGCATTCCTCTCATGACTGAAGTCACGA
>JAFUCO010000104.1 GCA_017459635.1 Blautia sp.
CCCTCAAAATAGGTAGCCTGCGCCTTGGCAGTGTGTATCTCATCCGCCGGACAGGACAGCACATCCTTGTCAACGAGGAGGAAATCCGCATATTTGCCTTCTTTGATGCTGCCTCTTTCATCTTCAATGAACATCTGCTTTGCGCAGTTAATGGTCAGGGCTGTCAGAACCTGCTCGCGGGTCAGGTGCTCATCGTACCACCAGGGATCTCCCTTCACCGTGGGGTGAACACAGGTGACCGCAATCTCCATAATGCCGAATGGGTCGTCGGGGCAGCCGGAAAGTGCAGGAAAATCAGAGTGTGAGGAGACATTGATGCCGTAATCGAAATAAGTCTTCATGGGATAGGATTTATCCTCCATGCCTTCGGGAACAAGAGGTTTCAAGAGATCAACTGCTCCGGATGGCATATTATGCCACAGCATGCCTGCGGTTGCATAGATATTATGATCCGCCATACGCTGCCAGTCGGACTGATCAACATTACGCACATGTACGACAGTATTACGCATTTCATCTTTTCCGCCACTGACGAATGCGTTGACACATTGATTCACGGCCTTATTGCCCATTGTATGTATATGCATGGACAGACCTTTTTCATTAGCCTTGCGCGTAATGTCCGTAGTCTCCTCTTCCGTCCAGTTGACGAGGCCCTGATGTCCGTCGGGATATAACGGATCTACGAATCCCGTACCGCCTTCAACCGTGCCGTCCATAAAGAGCTTGATCCAGTTCGTTAATACGTGATCGGTAGCGTATTTTCTGACGGCATCTGCTTCGGCAAGGGTCTTATCAACGTTCATCCAGCTTTCAATCTCGTAACTTAAGCCCAATATAAAGTTCATATCACCGGCCTCGTCCACCTGTCTCGCAGCCTGATAGAAATGGTCGTTATAGAAATATTGAGACCATCCGTCCATATACATCGTGTATCCCTCTGACAGCATCTGATCCTGGATCGTCTTTATAGTTGCTTTTGCAACATCTACCGAGAAAAGCCTGTCATTGTCAAGGAAGGAACGCACATAGGTTCCTGCCTGTTCCTTGAGGAAACCGGTGGGTGTACCGTCGGGACCTATTTCTATCTCGCCTCCGCGGATCTCAGTCTTTAATACTGTTCCGTCTTCCTTCATGATCCCTGCGTTAACCAGGGCAATGGTGTTCACCAGTCCCTTATGGCCTTCCTCATCGGCAAAGTAGATTGGAATATCAGTGCTTATGGCGTCCAACTGCTGACGGGTGGGCATATTCTTAGAAAAGGTATGATAATTCCAGCCGAAACCGAATACAGTCTTTATCCCGTTGGCCTTTGCCTTCTCCACAGCGGCGGGAACAATCTCCTTAAGAAACTTATCCACATCATCCTGTCCGCCAACGACCGTTCCGACCATAGGCATGGCATGACCCGTAAAATAATGTGCATGACCGTTGCCGCAGGAAGGCATCACAAGACCCTTGCCGGTATGATCGATAACTTCAGTCTTTCCTTCTTCAATAAATGCCCTGGCTCCCTTTCTGTCACCTGCATAGACATACCTGCCGTCCTTTACGGCAAATGCTTCCACTGTCTGATTCTCGGAAGTAAATATCTTGCCATAGACAACGAGATCCGCACTGTTTCCGCCTGAAAGCTTACCTGTTTCGTTCATTTTATTCGTTTCCTCCTTTTTTTGTTTGCAGGGATGCGTGATTCGCTCCTGCATCCTAAGTATCTGTCTTAATAGGGCAGTCCGAAATCTTCCGCACTGCCCCATAATATGTTAATTGACTTTCTTTACTTCTCTCTAACGGACGTAGTACCTGGTCGTGAAGTAGGTCCTGTCCCAATCCACGATACTCATGGCGGACTCCTTCTCAGCACGGATGTCGAACTCGTCGAAGACCATCACGTACTTATCCGTAAGGTCATAAAGCGGCCATTCCTTAGCTTTGCCATCAGGCGAAATGTCAGCAGAAAGAGAGGGATTGCCGGTCTTAGCGAACTGCACCCACATTTTCCGCATCGTCCTGGAAAAAGTCTTGTCGAACTGTCTTCCCGTGACTAAGGTCTCCTCAGCATGGTTGAACAGCTCCGAGAGCTCTATCGCGTGTCCGCTCTTCATCATTGGAATGGAAGACTCTACCCTGAAATAGTAGACGTATGTCTTTCCACCGCCCTTGACCTGGTTTTCTGCCGTTCTGATAAGCGGTGCGTTAAACCAGTACTGATCCATAAAGTGGCTGAGTTTATCATAATCCTCGCCCGGGAAATCTTTTATATAGCTCTCAGCAAGCTTCCTCTCCTCCTCGGTGAACTGCGCGAGCTTCTCGGCATGGCATTTCTCCGCCCACGGCATGAAGTTCTCCGCGCCGAACCCGGCCACGAAGTAACTGCATTCGTCCTTCGTACAGCCCTGCATGATGTCGAAATCCGCTGCTGCGCCTTTCTCGTAAGCGTCGAACCCATCCAAAGGCAGGAATTTACCGTCACGCTCCGGGGTCGTAATAGGCATCGAAAGCACTTTCGACGCAGCCTGTACGATTTTGTCTACGTCAGTCTTCATGAGGTCGGCAACGGTTTTGCAGCCCAGCTCCTCCATCAGCGTATTCGTACACCAGATCGACTGTTCCGTTGACCTGCAGAACGCAGGCGAACCGCTCTGGGCGATGACGCGCCTGAAATACTTATGCGAGCCCTCCACCAAAGGCAGCAAAGAAACAGA
>JAFUCO010000105.1 GCA_017459635.1 Blautia sp.
ACCTCTGTAAGGACGAAATCCGGGACACACTCGGGAAAACACTTCCTGATCTGCCTGAAACTGTTCAGTCCCTTTACCAACTCAGCAACTACCTGCTGCCGATTCTGCGCGAGCAAGGATACAAAGGGAGCGAGCGCACTCTGCGGAACTATCTGCATATGCATACAAACATAAAAGCTCTCTTTGAAAATAGAGCGCATCCTGTCGATTGTCGTTATATCCCATCCTCCTGGATTGACTGTAATTAACTCCGATTGACACAGTTTTACCCACACCCGCAAATGTCAAGGGGCTGACGAGCACTTCCTCAGTGCAGATACCAAAACATCCCATATCTTTTCAGATATGAGATGCTTTGAACAAACTATTATCTAAGCATTAATCAAAGACAGCAGGGCCGTTTCACTCCAGTCCTTATTTGGATAAATTGTAATATCGTCTTTGTGCTTCCTGACTATTCTGACCGGTTTGGAATTGGTATTGTCATATACATGCAGAATATCACAAATCTCCATCAATACACTAATATTAGATAGCGATTTCCTATATCTTTCTCTTACCTTCCCGGATTCTACATCATGTCCACCTAGAGCCGCTCTGGAACGCACTCTGGCAACGTTTAGATCAGCGCTTGCCGTCAGGACAAAAACACATTTAATGAAATATCCGGCTTCCTTTGCTGCTCTTAGTATGCGAATCTTGTACTCTGAAGACAGAACCGTTTCAAATGTAAAATCTTCTTGTTGACGGATAGACTCATATCTGAGTTCATCAGCCTGTATTGCGGCTTTCTCGTTGCTGATAAAGCTCGTTCTGCCCATATCATCCGCATTTGGATAGCGACCTACAATTTCAAAATATTCTGTTATAGTGCTCTTTCCTGATCCATTTGGCCCGGCAAATACCAGTACCATAGGTCTACGTTGATCATTCAATGATTTCTCTCCGCCCATCAGCATATTCCAAATATGCAGTTCCTGTTTCCCTGTCATATCTGGCAATTGGCTTTCCAAATATTCTAGTTCTCTCTAAAGCCTTTTCTACAGCCTTTTGAGCTCTGATATCCATCTCCCGGTCACGATCGGAAATATCGCCTGTTGAGGCAAGGCTCCTGCTTGTGTATCCTTTTTTTGCAACATGTATTATTCTGCCGGACTCCAATACAACCGGTTCCTTTTTAATACCTGCTCCCATCTTCAGCACCTCCATTTTATCATTCATAATAATCAGACCCAGATGCTTTTTCGTTTCTTCTATTATTGAGAACTCTGCAAAATAGTTCCACTAAAACAAAGTCCTCAATTATTGAAATCCGTTCTCTTATGCACTCTTTTACTATACTTCATTATACACGCCCTACCAGCTAAATTCCATATTGACTCCAAGCCGAGTCGAGATAATAGATGTGACATACTCCCACCACTTTCGCTTACGCTTAGAAGTGGGGGCTTCCTGTTCGACAGCCCTGTTGGGCTGAGCATAAGCAGGCTATCCCCGCGTGCCCCGCGGTTCCCTGATCAGACCTTTCGGCCCGGATGTTTGTCTTCTTTATATCTATGCCGTCCCCAGGAGCCTTCGCCCTTCCTCACGGATATTTACTGCTGCATTTACATCCCTGTCCATACAGTTCCCGCATCCGCAGTAATATATCCGTTCATCAAGGCTCAGCTCCTTCTTTATATTCCCGCACCTGCTGCACATCTTGCTCGAAGGAAAGAACCTGTCTACCTTCACCAGCTCTTTTCCCTGATCCTTTAGCTTGTACCTGAGCATTTCACGAAAAGCTCCGTAGCTGTTATCCATCACGCTCTTTCCGAATTTCAGGCACTGGCTCATCGCCTTCATGTCGATGTCTTCCACTGCGACCGCTTCATACCTGTCCGTGATAATGCGGCTCAGCTTATGCAGATAGTCCCTCCTCTGGTTCCTCACCTTTTCATGGCAGCGACAGTTTTCTTTTCTGCTTCTCATAATTCCGGCTTCCCTTTTGGCAGCGGGACAGCTTCCTCTGTTCCCTCGCAAGACGTACCTGCGCGCTGCGGTAGTACATCGGGTATTCCGCCCTGCTCCCGTCTGAGAACACAGCCATCCCACGCATTGCTAAATCGATCCCCAGTATCTCTGCTTCTTTCCTGTCCTTTATGCCCGCTTGGTTTTCACTGGCCTGGTATTCATACAGTAAAGATGCATAGTATTTTCCTGAACGGTCCATGCTCACTGTTACCGATTTCAGCACATATCCTTCCGGGATCTCCCTGTGGCACCGGATCTTCACCTTTCCTGCTTTGGGAAGGCGCAGACAGCCTCCCTCAAGGCGGATGTTCCCGTTCACCACGTTCGTTGTATAGCTCTTCCGGCTCCTGTGCTTCGATTTGAACCGGGGGAATCCCGCTTTCTCATCCCTGAAGAACCTGTTATAGGCCGCCTCCAGATGGAGCTGCACGTTCGCCAGCGCCAGGGAGTCAACTTCCTTAAGCCACGGGTATTCTTTCTTGTATCCCGCCGGCGTAAGGCGCTTTGTCTTCCCGGTCTTTTCGTACATCTCTTTCTTATCCGCAAGCATCCGGTTATACAGAAACCGGCAGCAGCCAAACGTCTTATGGAACAGTGTCTCCTGCTCCCTGTCCGGATACAGCCGGAATCTATATGCCCTCTGTGCTTTCATCTCTCCCCCTGGGTCTCTATATACTGTCTGATTGTCTCGATGGGGGCTCCCCCTGCACTCAGCAGGCAGAAGCTCTGGCTCCAGAAGGTCTCTTTCCACAGCTTTTCCCTGATCTGCGGGTATTCCTTCTTCAGCAGCCGGCTTGATGCGCTCTTGTACGCGTTGATGAACTTACTGATCTCACTCTTTGGCTGTCCCCGGAACATGATATGCACGTGGTCTTCATCATGGTTCCATTCCTCCAGGGTCAGCCCGTAGCGGGGCGCGATATAGCAGAATATCTCTTTCGCACGGTCCGATATCCCGTCATCGAACACTTTTCTCCTGTACTTTACGACCAGGATGAGGTGGTAGTACAGGAGAAAGACTGAATGTGCATTATGGTCATATCTGTCCAT